>NZ_AKKF01000185.1 GCF_000281955.1 Caulobacter sp. AP07
GGGAGAGGGTTCAGGACGTTCGACGATGTATCGGCGGGAGCCCCGCGGCGACCGGGGCAGGTCTCGCGGGCGATGAGGGGAACCGGCCTTGCGGCGCTCCACGCCCCTCCCCGAGGGGAGGATCTCGCCTTAGCCCCCGACCGACCGCAGGGCCCGCATCTGCGGTCGCGTCAGCAGCGCGCGGAGGTCGTCCTGGAAATCCAGGCGGCAGGCATGGGCCGACCAGGCGCCCAGCTTTTCCCGGCGCGTGCGAGCCTCGCACATCGCCTCGCCTGCGGCGTCGATCCGGGCCTTGAAGACGCGGGCGTCGTCGGCCCGGCTCAGGTCGAGGTCGCCGATCGGGATGCGCACCACCGGCGCGGTCGGCGCGGCGTGGGCCGCCTGGGCCAGGCCCAGCACCGGCAGCGCCGCCAGGGCCAGGACCGCGGCGGTGGAGAGCTTGGCGATGAACGTTCCCATGTCGGCATTCCCTGTAATCCCGACGCCGTCCGCGCCGTTGTTGGGGAATCTATGCCGGCAAGACTTTAGGAACGCCCGTTACGTCTGCTTCATGACGCTGAATTCACAAATGAACGGACTGTAACGTTCTACTGTGCTGAAGAGTTCAGGCGCGCTTCCTTGATCGGCGGCCTTTCCAGGGCCTGGTAGACCACCGTGCGCGTGGTGGCGTCGAGGCCCGAGCCGACCCCGCCCAGGCGCTGGATCATGCCGATGAAGAACAGGTCGTTGGTCGGGTCGACCCAGAACCAGGTGCCGGCGCTGCCGCCCCAGCTGATGGTGCCGGCCCCCACCGGCGCGCCCGAGGCGCGCGGGTCGACCGTCACCGCGATGTCCAGGCCGTAGCCCATGCCGGCCCCGAACGGGAACGGCTTCTTGTCGGGCCGCAGGACGTTGGCGGTGCCGTTGGTGGTGATCTGGAAGCTGGCCGGCAAGTGGTTCAGCCGCATCAGGGCCACGCTCTCGGGCTCGAGCACCCGCACGCCGTCCAGCTCCCCGCCGTTGAGGATCATCTGGGCGAAGCGGGCGAAGTCGCCGGCGGTGGACAGCAGCCCCCCGCCGCCCGACGGGGCGGGCGGCGGCTGGGTGATGTCGCGCCACGGGCCCTCGCCGGCCGGGATCAGCTTGCCGGTGGCCGGATCGGCGTCATAGACGGCGGCCACCCGGGACAGCTTCTCGGGCGGGGCCCAGAAGGCGGTGTCCTTCATGCCCAGGGGCACGAAGATCCGCTGCTCCATGAACACCGGCAGCGACTGGCCCGACAGCTTCTCGACAATGTAGCCCTGGATGTCGGCGGCGACGCTGTAGCGCCACAGCGTGCCCGGCTGGGCGAACATCGGCAGCGTGGAGACCTTCTGGATCATCTGCTCCAGCGACTCCGACTGCAGCACTCCGGCCCGGTAATAGGCCTGGTCGGCCAGGCTGCCGGGGTCGTCGGCCAAGCCATAAGCGAAACCGGCCGTGTGGGTCATCAGCTCGCGCATGGTCGGCGAGCGGCTGACGGGAGTCAGGATCGGACGGCCCTCGGCGTCGACGCCCGAGGCGATGCGCAGATTGGCGAACTCGGGCACGTACTTGGTGACCGGGTCGTCCAGCTTCCACTTGCCCTCCTGGTAGAGGATCAGCATCGCCACGCCGGTGACCGGCTTGGTCTCCGAGCGAATGCGGAAGATGGCGTCGGCGGGCATGGCCTCGCCGGTCTCCAGGCTGCGCTTGCCGAAG
The DNA here is from genome assembly GCF_000281955.1 of Caulobacter sp. AP07. Classification (GTDB taxonomy): domain Bacteria; phylum Pseudomonadota; class Alphaproteobacteria; order Caulobacterales; family Caulobacteraceae; genus Caulobacter. Next base: position 1,720 of record NZ_AKKF01000185.1, read on the forward strand.
GTCTTCAGCGACACGACGCGGCCGTGGCGGCCCAGCAGGGTGACGCCGCCGGCGATCTGGCCCTGGTCGACCAGGGCCTGCATGGTCTCGTCCAGCTTCCTGAGCTTGACCGCCGAGAAGCCCATCGTCTCGGGCTTGGCGCGCGGTAAGGGCGCGGCCGTGACCGAGCCCGCGGCCGTGAGGCCGAGCAAGGCGGCCAAGGCGGCGGCGGTCTTACGGGAAAAGCGCGCGACCGCCCCGCCCATCACTTCGGCCTGAACCGCTTCGACGTCGGGAAGCCCTTGGGCGACAGCTTGCCGGCCCCGGCCCGACGACCGATCCACTCGCGCCACTCGACCCAGTCGCGACGCCGGCCGGCGGTGTCGACCCAGAACGCGCCGCCGTCGGTGTTGAACGAGATGGCGTCGCGCAGGCCGCCCTCGCGATAGGCCTGCAGCTTGACGCCCTTGCCACGCGGCATTTCCGGCAGTTCCTCCAGCGGGAAGATCAGGATCTTGCCGTTGTCGCCGATCACCGCCAGCTGGTCGCCGACCGCTTCCAGGCAGAAGGCCGCGCCGGCCGCGTCGACCGTCAGCACCTGCTTGCCCGCCTTGCGGTTGGCCAGGGCTTCCTCCTCCGGCAGCAGGAAGCCGTAGCCCTGCTTGGAGGCCAGGAAGCGCTTGCGCCCGGCCTTGAACGGGAAGACGTCGATGATCTTCACCTTGTCGTCCAGCTCGATCATCATCCGCACCGGCTCGCCATGGCCGCGGGCCGACGGCAAGTTGGAACAGGGCAGCGTGAAGAACCGGCCGTCGCTGGTGAACAGCAGCAGCTTGTCGGTGGTTTCGGCCGGGACCAGGAAGCCCAGCTTGTCGCCTTCCTTGAACTTCAGTTCCGACGGGTCCTCGACCTTGCCCTTGGCGGCGCGGATCCAGCCGCGGTCCGACAGGATGACGGTGATCGGCTCGCGGACGATCATCGCCTCCAGGGCGGCCTCGGCGTCGACCACCGGCGCGTCCTCGAAGATCGAGCGGCCGATCACCCCGGTCGGGCGCGGCTTGTCGTGCGGGTGCTTGATCTTCAGCAGCACGGCGCGCACCTGGCGCAGACCCGCGCCGACCAGATCCCACTGCAGCTTGTCGCTGGCCAGCATGGCCATGATGCCGTCGCGCTCCTCCACCAGCTCGGCGTGCTCGCGGCGGATCTCCATCTCTTCCAGCTTGGCCAACTGGCGCAGGCGGGTGTTGAGGATGGCGTCGGCCTGGAGCTCGCTGAGGGCGAAGGCCTCCATCAGCTTCTTCTTCGGCTCGTCCTCGTAGCGGACGATGCGGATCACCTCGTCGAGATTGAGGTAGGCGATCAGCAGGCCGTCCAGGATGTGCAGACGGGCTTCGATCTTGCTCAGCCGGTTGCGAGCCCGGCGGGTCAGCACGTCGCGACGGTGGGCCAGGAAGGCGACCAGCGCCTGCTTGATGCCCATGACGCCGGGGGTGCCCCGCGCGTCCAGCACGTTGATGTTGACCGGGAAGCGGCTTTCCAGCGCCGAGAGCTTGAACAGGCTCTCCATCAGCACTTCGGGCTCGACGTTCTTGGACTTGGGCTCCAGCACCAGCCGGATGTCCTCGGCGCTCTCGTCGCGTACGTCGCCCAGCAGGGCGGCCTTCTTGCTGTCGATCAGGTCGGCCAGCTGCTCGACCAGGTCGGACTTCTTCACCTGGTAGGGGATCTCGGTGACGACGATCTGGTAGGTGCCCCGACCGGTGTCTTCCTTCTCCCACTTGGCGCGGGTGCGCACGCCGCCGCGGCCGGTCTCGTAGGTCTCCAGCAGGCTTTCGCGCGACTCGACGATCACGCCGCCGGTCGGGAAATCCGGGCCCGGCACGCGTTCCAGGATGTCGGCGGTCGTCGCCTCGGGGCGCGACAGCAGCAGCAGGCAGGCGTCGATCAGCTCGGCCGGGTTGTGCGGTGGGATCGAGGTGGCCATGCCCACGGCGATGCCCGACGAGCCGTTGGCCAGCAGGTTCGGGAAGCCCGACGGCAGGACCACCGGCTCCTCGTCCTGGCCGTCATAGGACGGCTTGAAGTCGACCGCATCCTCGTCGATGCCGTCCAGCAGCAGCATGGCCGCCGCGGTCATCTTGCATTCGGTGTAGCGCATGGCGGCGGGGTTATCGCCGTCGATATTGCCGAAATTGCCCTGGCCGTCGACCAGCGGCACCCGCTGGGCGAAGTCCTGGGCCAGGCGGACCAGGGCGTCGTAGATCGACTGGTCGCCGTGCGGGTGGAAGTTACCCATCACCTCGCCGACCACCTTGGCGCACTTGCGCGCGGCGCCTTCGGGGTTGAGGCGCATGTTGTTCATGGCGTGCAGCACGCGACGGTGCACGGGCTTCAAGCCATCGCGCACGTCGGGCAGGGCCCGCGAGCCGATCGTCGACAGCGCATAGGCCAAGTAGCGCTTGGACAGCGCCTCGCTCAGCGGTTCGTCGAGAATGCGATCGCCGTCGCCGGGACCGCCAGGGGGGAGGACTGGTTTGTTCATCGGGGAGATTCGTTACGCGTGGAAGGCACCCTAGCCAATCCCGCGCGGCAAATCCTCCCCTTGAACGCCTTTTGTTCTCAAGCTTCGACCAGACGCGGGTCGCCCGCCTCGATCGCCAGCTTCCTGCGGGTGGTCAGGGCGCCGTCGCGGCGGGTGATGGCGTCCAGCACCTTGAACTCGGTGACCCAGCGCTCGGGGGTCACGTCGCAGATCGCGTAGCCGCGCTGGCTGTTGTTGAACTTCAGCTGCGGATTGACGGCCTGGATCTTGGCGTAGTCCGGGGTCTGGTCGACGCCGTCGCCGCCCGACGAGATCGAGGTGACCACGAACTCCGAGGCGATCGGCCGGGCGGCCGGGTGGGCGCCGTCCAGCTGCAGTTCGCCGGCGAAGTTCTGATGCTCGTCGCCGGTCAGCACCACGGGGTTGGCGATCTTGCGGTCGCGGAGCGTCTTGAGCAGCCGCTCGCGCGGGGTGCGATAGCCGGCCCAGCTATCGGGATTGGCCAGCACGCCCGGGCCCGGATCGCGGTCGAGGTCCATCATCATCACCTGCTGGGCCAGGACGTTCCAGGTGGCCTTGGAGGCGGTCAGGCCCTCGGTCAGCCACTTCTCCTGGCGCAGGCCCATCATCTCGGCGTCGGTCCGGTCCAGCTCGTTGCAGGCCACGAACTTGTCGCCGCAGGGCTGGTCGCTGCGGAACTGGCGGGTGTCCAGCAGGTTCAGCTCCAGCAGCCGGCCATAGGCGGCGCGGCGGTAGATCTGGACCGAGGTCCCGACCGGGAAGGCGCTCATCCGCAGCGGCATGTGCTCGTAATAGGCCTGGGCGGCGGCCTGGCGGCGCAGGTTGAAGACCTTGGGGTCCGTGCCGTCCTGGTCGAGGTCGGAGACCCAGTTGTTGTCGGTCTCGTGGTCGTCCCAGACCACGAACCATGGCGCCGCCGCATGGGCGGCCTGCAGGTCGGCGTCCATCTTGTACTGGGCGTAGCGGCGGCGGTAGTCGTCGAGGCTGTAGATCTCGCCGCCGAAGTGCTGGCGGACGTTCTCGACCGGACCGTTGGGACCGTTCCAGACACGATTGCCGCGCCCTTCGTAGATGTAGTCGCCGTAGCAGAACACGAAGTCGGGGTTGTCCTGCGCCAGGCGGCGATGGGCGGTGTAATAGCCCTGCTCATAGTTCTGGCAGCCGGCGACGGCGAAGCGCACGCGGTCCACGGCGGCGCCGGCGGCCGGGGCCGTGCGCGCCCGGCCGACCAGGCTGCGCTCCTTGCCGGCCGTGAAGCGGTACCAGTAGTCACGCCCGGGCTCGAGGCCCGCCACCTCGACGTGGACCGCGTGGCCCAGCTCGGGCATGGCCACGGCCGTTCCCTTGGCCGCGACGGTCTTGAAGCCGCGGTCGGCGGCGACCTCCCAGCCCACCTCGACCGGGGCCGTGGGCATGCCGTAGCCGATCTCGAACGGTTCGGGGGCCAGGCGGGTCCAGATCACGAAGCCGTCGGGCCACGGATCGCCCGAGGCGACGCCCAGCTGGAACGGATACTGGACGAACACCGCCTGGGCGAAGGCCCGGTTGCCGACCAGCGGGATCGACAGCGCGGTGACGGCGGCGGCGCCGAAGGTCCGCAGCAGCCGGCGGCGGTTCAGGGCGTAGCGGTCGAGGACGAGCGACATGGGCGGGACTCCACTGGGGTCCTCGCCGCATAGCCGCGCATTGTGACGGTTCGTCCGGCCTCCCGGCCCTAGGCGGCGTCCTGGATGTCGAAGCGAGCCACCCTGCCCTCCCGGAAACGGAAAACGTGGCCGACCGTCTTGTCCTTGAGCCCGTGCGCCTGCCCCCCGAGCGGCCTGCCTTCGAGATCGCGGATCGTCTGCCGGACTTCCGCGACGATCGCGCCGTCCGCGGCGCGATGAAAGCCCACGGGCTCGACGTGCGCACTGACCACCGCCCACTGGCGGGTCCAGTAGGCGCGCACAGCCTCGCGGCCATGGACATGGCCGCCGTCCATGCCGTTGGCCCAGGCGACATCGTCGGTGAGCTGGCTCAGCACGCCGTCGATGTCCCGCGCGTTGAAGCGATCATAGAGGCCTTCCAGAATTCTGACGGCGTCGTCCATCGGGTCTCTCCATGCGGGTTGCGCCGGCGGCGAATGCATTTACATATGCACATATGTATTTCGACGATGATCGGCGCAAGGGGGTGAGTTGGGATGGACCTGGATGTGCTCTCGACGCCCGGGCACCTGATCAGCCTCGCGGCGCGCGGCTTCGCCCGTCTCAGCGAGGCGCGGCTCAAGCCGCTCGGCTTCGGCGTCGGACATCTGCCAGTGCTGATCGCGCTTCGGGACGGCCGGGCCGACACGCAACGCGACCTCGCCCGCTTCGCCAGGACCGAGCAGCCGCCGATGGCGCAGATGCTGGCCCGCATGGAGCGGGACGGGCTGATCCGGCGAACGCCCAATCCGGCCGACGGACGCAGCAGCCGCATCACGCTGACACAGACCGCCGAAACGCGCCTGCCGGACGCGGTCGCGGTCCTGCTCCGGGGCAATCAAGAGGTGCTGCGCGGCTTCACGGACGAGGAGACCACGCTGTTCATCGACCTGCTGACGCGCCTGATCGCCAACCTCGATCGCAGCGAAGCGTCGCCTGGCTAGATCCCTAAAGCCGCCCCGCCTCGGCCAACCGGTCCAGCAGCCACACCCGGGCCGGCGGCAGCGGCTTGTTCAGCGGGTGGAACACGAACTGCTCGAGGAAGTGGCCGGTGATGTCCAGGCCCGCCTTGACGTCGCCCGGGGCCAGCCCGCCCTGGGCCGACAGCATGAACGGCGGCAGGGGCAGCAGCTTGTCGTGATAGGGCGCGCCCGCCGCCCGGCTGACGGCCCGGCCGGTGCGCGGGCTGACATAGACCAGGTCGTCCAGCGAACCGGTGGCGGCGCATTTGGAGAGGTCCAGGCCAAAGCCCAGGTCCTGCAGCAGCCCGGCCTCGAACCGCACATAGACCGCCGGCCAGATCTCGGGGATGGCCAGGGCGGCGATCATCGCCTCCAGGGCGTGGAAGGCGCCGGGATGCGGCTCGCGCTCGGGCAAGGCCCCGGCGGCGACGGCGGCGGCGGCCGAGAGGCCGGACAGGGCCAGCGGCTCGTCGAACAACGACGAGGGCCCCTCGCCCATCGGTTCCAGGGTGGCCCCGCCCAGCTGGCCGTCCATCCGGGCGCGATAGCGGGCGATGACCCGCGCTCCCGCTTGCAGGAACGGCTTCATCCGCCGCGAGGCCGCGCCCGAGACGTGGGCGGCGAACTTGCCGCGGTCCTGGGTCAGCAGTTCGACGATCGCCCCGGTCTCGCCGTGGGCGCGCGCCGACAGCACGAAGGCCTCGTCCTCCCACTCCATCAGCCCGGCGTCCCCCAGGCCACGACCTTCTCCAGCACGGGCCGCCAGGACGGCTCGACCGGCAGGCCGATGACGTCGCGCAGGGTCGCTTCCAGCTCGTCGACCGACAGGTCGCGCTGCTCGACCAGCGCGCCGACGACGTCGCGATGGGTCAGGCGGTTGTTCTTCATCGCGTAGCGGGCGGTGGGCGTCGTGCGGCCCGCCGTCAGGCTCCAGGTGAAGTGCGAGCTGGGGTGGGTGTAGGTGAAGAAATTGGCCGGCTCGTAGTCGACATCCATCCACGGCCCCAACGCCACCTGATAGGTCGGCGCCCAGGTTCCGGAGAGGTCGGCCTCGACCAGCCGCTCGCCGCCCATCTCGGGCGCGGCCGGGGAAATCCGGAAGGCGCCGTTGGGCGTCGACTGCACGGCGTCGGAGAACAGCCGCAACGGGCCGGTCAGGACGCAGCCGCCGAAGCCGACGTCGGCCAGCCAGGTCTCGTCGTCGCCGGGGATCTTCACCGCCAGCACCATGTGCGAGCGCGCGCGCGTCGGCGCCTCCGGCGGCTTCATCCACCAGACCCGCGCCATCAGGCCCTGGACCTCGAAGCCCAGCGCCGCCAGCACCCGCTTCAGCAGGCCGTTCTGTTCGTAGCAGTAGCCGCCGCGCCCAGCCCCGATCAGTTTGGCGTCGACGGCGGCCGGGTCCAGGTCGATCGGCCGGCCCAGCAGCACGTCGAGGTTCTCGAACGGGATGGCGTCGGGGTGCTTCTGGTGGAGGGCGCGCAGCACCGCGAGCGTCGGCTCGCGCGGGCCGTCATAGCCGATGCGAGCGAAATAGGCGTCGAGGTCCACGGCAGGAGAGACAGGAGCGAAGGCGGTTTCGATCTTGCTCATGGGCGGCGATATTCCCTGTCTGTTCACGGTCCAAGGACAGGGTGTCGGCGCTGAAGTCAAGGGCGGCGATAGGCGTTCCACCGCCAACAAAACGTTGTCATCCCGGCCGTAGCGCAGCGGAGAGCCGGGACCCAGGGCCACCGCATCGCGTCGGCCCCGGGGTCCTGGACAGCGCTACGCGCTTCCGGGATGACAACGAAATGATGCGATCACAAGCGCCCCTAAACGTCGAAGTCCAGGCCCATGTCGTTGAACAGCCCGCGTTCCTCGGCCCAGTTTTCCTTGACCTTGACGTGCAGGAACAGGTGGATCTTGCGGTCGAGGATCTGTTCCAGCTCCTCGCGCGAGGTCTTGCCGATCCACTTGATCACCTCGCCGCCCTTGCCCAGCACGATGGCCCGCTGGCCGTCGCGCTCGACATAGATGGTCTGCTCGATGCGGGCGCTGCCGTCCGGACGCTCCTCGAAGGCGGTCGTTTCGACGGACGCCGCGTAGGGCAGTTCCTCGTGGACGCGCAGGTAGATCTTCTCGCGGGTGATCTCGGCGGCCAGCAGGCGGGCCGGCAGGTCGGCGGTCTGGTCTTCCGGATACAGCCAGGGCCCCTCCGGCATCAGCGAGGCCAGCTTGGCCATCAGGTCGTCGACGCCGGCGCCGGTGCTGGCGCTGATCATGAAGACCTCGGAATAGACGCCGGTCTCGAACAGGTCCTGGGTGACGGCCAGCAGGGTGTCGCGCTTGACGCCGTCGATCTTGTTGAGCGCCAGGATCACCTGGCGGCCGGCGGCCTTCAGGCCCTCGATGATGGTCTGGACGTCCTGCACCGAGCGGTGCTCGCCGGCCGAGGCCCGGCGCTCGCGGGCGGCCAGTTCGGCCTGGACGTCGACCAGGTGGACGACGACTTCGCTGTCCTCGGCCCCGCTCCAGGCGGACCGGACCATGGCCCGGTCCAGCCGCCGACGCGGGGTGAAGATGCCGGGGGTGTCGACCAGGATGATCTGGGTCGAACCGGTCATGGCCACGCCGCGCACGGGGAAGCGCGTCGTCTGGACCTTCTGGGTGACGATCGAGACCTTGGCGCCGACCATGCGGTTGACCAGGGTGGACTTGCCGGCGTTCGGGGCGCCGATGATGGCGGCGAACCCGGCGCGGGTGTTTTGGGGGGTGGTTTCAGTCATTGCGGGTGCGTGTAGCACCGATGGGGCGAAAAAGCCCTCCCCCTGTGGAGGAGGCGACCACGAAGTGATCGGTGGGGGGAGTGTTGGGCAGACGACCACTGGCAGGATCGAGGGGCCTAAAACTCCCCCCACCGGCCTTCGGCCGCCTCCCCCATAGGGGGAGGACCTTTAAACCCCCGCCCCTTCCCGCTCCAGCAGCGCCTTGGCCGCCGCCTTCTCGGCCTCCTGCCGCGAACGCCCTTCGGCATAGACCGGGTCGACGCCCGCCACCGTCACCTGCACGGTGAACACCGGCGCGTGGTCGGGGCCCTTGCGGTCCTTGACGGCGTAGGTCGGCAGCGGCTTGCCCTGGGCTTGCGCCCATTCCTGCAGGGCGGTCTTGGGGTCGCGCGGCTTGCCCTCGCCGGCCTTGTCGAACTCGCCGGACCACAGGTCGAGGAACACCCGGCGGGCGGTTTCCAGCCCGCCGTCGCGATAGAGCGCCGCCATCAGCGCTTCGGCGGCGCCGGCCAGGATCGAGTCGGTCTCGCGGCCGCCGATCTTGCTGGATGAGGCCGACAGCCGCAGGGCCGGGCCCATCTCGGCCGCGCGGGCCACGCGGGCGCAGGTCTCGCGGCTGACCAGGGCGTTGAGGCGCGGGGCCAGCTCGCCCTCCTTGGCCTTGGGGAAGCGCTCAGCCAGGGCCTCGGCGGCCAGCAGGCCCAGCACGCGGTCGCCGATGAACTCCAGCACCTCGTTGTCGGCCGTCTTCTTGGCCCCGTCGCCGACACTGGCGTGAGTCAGCGCCTGCTCCAGCAGCTTGCGATCGCCGAAGGTGTGGCCGATCCGGCGCTCGAGGTCGCCGACGGCGACTGCGCGCCTGTCCACTACTTTAGAACGCGGAAGAAGCGGCTCGGACGGGCTTCCGTGAACCAGGTCCAGGGCTTGAACAGGTGGGCGTCAGCGTTCCACGACAGCAGGATCAGCTGGGCGCGGCCCACCAGGTTCTCGGCCGGCACGAAGCCGACGCCTTCCTGCATGCCGATGTACTGGTCGTTGCCCGGGTCCCAGGCGCAGACGCCCGAGCCGGTCTTGAACGGCGAGACCTGCGGGTCGAAGCGGCTGTCCAGCGAGTTGTCGCGGTTGTCGCCCATGAAGAAGTAGCAGTTCTCCGGCACCGTATAGACGCCGGTGTTGTCGGCGTCGCCGTCGGGACCATAGTCCTGGGTGGCGTACTTGCGGCCCTCGGGATTGGTTTCCTCGAAGCGCTGGATGCTGCGCGTGCCATAGCCCGTGTCGGCCAGCACCGAGGGCATCTCGGCGCGCTTCAGCGCCTGGCCGTTGATGTAGACCACGCCGCCGCGCACCTGCACCTTGTCGCCGGGCATGCCGATCAGGCGCTTGATGTAGTCGACGTTGGGGTCGCGCGGCAGCTTGAAGACCACGATGTCGCCGCGGGTCGGCGCCTTGCCCAGGATGCGGCCGTTGAACAGCGGCGGGCTGAAGGGGATCGAGTGCTTCGAATAGCCGTAGCTGAACTTCGAAACGATGATGTAGTCGCCCTGGTAGAGGTTGGGCTCCATCGACGCCGACGGGATGGTGAACGGCTGGAACAGCAGGATCCGCAGCACCAGGGCGATGCCCAGGGCGTAGGCGACCGTCTTGACGATCTCGATGAACTCCTTGACCGCGCCGTTCTTGTCTTCGGCGGTCTCGATGTCGGCGGTGTCGGTCATGCGCGCGGGAGCTCTCGACGGAATGGGCTTCGGGACGGACCCGACGAGCCTAGCTAGACGGGCTTTACGACGGGAGCAAGCGTGGCGCGCCCGCTTCCGCGCTCAGCTTGACCGTGCGACCAGGGCCTAAATTGTGGCGAAGGCCGCCAGCAGCATCAAGGCGACGAACCCCCAGCCCGCCAGCAGCCAGGCGAACGGCCGCTCCTGCCAGGGCATCAGGGCGCGACGAACACGCCCCTTCGCCGCCCGATGCGTCCTCGATTCGGTATCGACCCAGAAAGTCATCGCCCGGTCCCACAACGGCGCCGTTGGCGGCGTCTCGGGGGGATGGCTGCAAGACGGGGGCCGGTTGGACCTAGGCTCCGACCGCCACCGCCTCGATGATCACGAAGGCCTGGGCGTAGGGGTGGTCGTCGGTCAGCGACAGGTGGACCACCGCCGTCATGCCCGGCGGGGTCAGCTCGGCCAGCCGCTCGGCCGCGCCGCCGGTCAAGGCCATGGTCGGCTTGCCGGACGGCAGGTTGACCACGCCCATGCCGGCCAGGTGCACGCCGCGCTTCAACCCGGTGCCCAGGGCCTTGGAACAGGCCTCCTTGGCGGCGAAGCGCTTGGCGTAGCTGGAGGCGCGGTCGGGCTTGCGCTCGGACCGCCGGCGCTCGGTTTCGGTGAACACCTTGTTGGTGAAGCGGTCGCCGAACCGTTCGAGGGACTTCTCGATCCGGCGGATGTCGCACAGGTCCGAGCCGATCCCGATGATCATGCGGCGGCCTCTATGCGGGCGGCGTCCATCAGGGTCCGCATCCGCAGGATCGCCTGGGGCAAGCCGACGAAGATCGCCTCGCCGATCAGGAAGTGGCCGATGTTGAGCTCGGCGACCTGCGGGATGGCGGCGATCGGCTTGACCGTGGCGTAGTCGATGCCGTGGCCGGCGTGGACTTCCAGGCCCAGGCTCTGGGCCAGGGCCGCGCCGGTCTTCAGGCGTTCGAGGATGGCGGCGGCGCGGTCGGCGTGGCCGTCGCGGGCCGCGTCGCAATAGGCGCCGGTGTGCAGTTCGACGACCTGGGCCCCGACGTCGGCCGAGGCCTGGATCTGGGCCGGATCGGCCTCGATGAACAGCGACACCCGGGCCCCGACGGTACGCAGGCGGGCCGTGGCGTCGGCGATGCGATTGGCGCCGCGCACCACGTCGAGGCCGCCCTCGGTGGTCACCTCCTCGCGCCGCTCGGGCACCAGGCAGGCGGCGTGCGGCCGGGCGGCCAGGGCGATGGCGACCATCTCGTCGGTGACCGCCATCTCGAAGTTCAGCGGCTTGCCGCGCTTGAGGCACAGGTCGTTGAGCAGGGCGATGTCGGCGTCGCTGATGTGGCGGCGATCCTCGCGCAGGTGGGCGGTGATGCCGTCGGCCCCGGCCGCCAGGGCCAGTTCGGCGGCCCGCACCGGTTCCGGATAGCTGGACCCGCGCGCGTTGCGGATCGTGGCCACGTGGTCGATGTTGACGCCGAGCCGCAGCATGGTCGTCAGCCCCTCAGCCGCCGGCTGCCCGGGTCCTCGATCGGCACGGCCGCCAGTTCCGGCGGCAGGGCGTCGGCCGGATAGGCCGGGACTTCGAGGCTGCACAGCGAGACCAGCGGCACGCCGACATCGACCTTGCCGCCCGAGCGGTCGACGATGCAGGCGGCCGCGATGACGTCGCCGCCGGCCTCCTGGATCGCGGCGATGCACTCGCGCGACGACAGGCCGGTGGTGACAATGTCCTCGACCATCACGACCTTCTGGCCGGGTTCCAGGTGGAAGCCGCGCCGGAACTTGAAGGCCCCGCCCTCGCGCTCGACATAGATCGAGGCGACGTTCAGGTGGCGGGCGGTCTCGTAGCCCGGAATGATCCCGCCGACGGCCGGCGACACGGCCACGTCGGGCTGGCCCACGGTGGCGATGATCTTCTGCGCCAAGGCCTTGCACAGGCGCTCGCAGCGCTCGGGCCGCATGAACACCAGGTTCTTCTGCAGGAAGACGGGGCTGTGCAGGCCGGAGGACAGCACGAAGTGGCCTTCGCGCAGGGCGCCGGCGGCGCGGAATTCGTCGAGGACGTCGTCGTTGGTCATGAGACGTGGATATAGCGAACCCGCGCGAGTCTACAAATCGCGACGTGGCGCGAGGCCCGCGAACTCGCCGATCAGGGGAACAAAAGCCAAACCCAACCGCTATGGTCTGGTCCCCGCGTGAGTGAGGCGGACACGAGTCGCCCCGGGCAAACCCCGTGAGGCGCGACGGCCACCGCCGGCGTAAGGCGCGTGCGCGAAAACTCCCGACACCCAGCCGGTCCGCGACCGCGGACATGACGAGCAACCCACAGGTGGCTCCATGACCCACGACACCATCGCGACCTCGGCCAGCCTGTACCGCAAGGCCGACGAGCTCGACCTGCTCGCCCTGAAGGCCACCCGTCCCGGACATGCCAGCATCTACCGCCGCGTGGCCAATGCGAACCGCGTGGCCGCCGCCTTCGCCAAGATCTCCGAGACGATGGACTGTCACGACGCCCAGGCCGGTGTAGGAAAGGACCATGTCGGATGAATCGCTTCCCCCGCCCCGTCCCCGCGTCGGCTGCGGCGCCGCCGTCCTCGACGCCCGGGGCCGCCTGCTGCTGGTCCAGCGCCGCCGCGCGCCCGAAGCCGACCACTGGGGCGTGCCGGGCGGCAAGCTGGACTGGGGCGAAAGCGCCCGGACCTGCGCCGAACGCGAGATCGCCGAGGAGCTGGGGATCACCATCGTCGCGGGAGCCGTGCTGGCCGTCACCGACATGATCGCGCCCGACCACCACTGGGTGGCCGTGACCTATCGCGTCGAGCGGTTCGAGGGCCAGCCGGCGGTCCAGGAACCGCAGGCCCTGGCCGACTGGGGCTGGTTCGCGCTGGACGCCCTGCCCTCGCCGCTGACCCAGGCGACCCAGGACGCCGTGGCCGCCCTCTAGGCGCTGCGGACAGTTATGCGGCCCAATCGCCGCGAGCGCGTGTCCAACTCAAAAATTCCGTCATCACCCGCTTTATGCGGGTGACCCAAGCGGCGCTGGACATAACGTCAGACCCTGCTTGGGTCCCCCGAACAAGTCGGGGGATGACGAATTGTGGGTGGGTGTGAGCGCCAGAATATCCGCGGACGTAAAATCAATCCTCCGGGCTAAGTGTCCACAGCCTCTAGAGCTCCCTGGTCAGCCGCCAGGCCCGTAGCGGCAGGATATAGTCGCGGTTGCCGATCGCCTCCGCGTCGAGTCCCGCCAGCACCGCCCCGATGTCGAACGCCATGGCGCGGCTGCGTTCGAAATAGCCGTGCTGGGCCACGGGATCGGCGTGGGCGGCCACGTTGCGGCAATCTACCAACACCACCTTCTTGGGCAGCAGGTCGACCATGCGCGGTCCGTCCGAGCCCAGCCGGTCGGGATTGGCCTTGGTCTTGTCCGAGATCGTCAGCGCGCGGTCGGCCGGATTGAAATAGACCGTCACCTGCCGCGCCAGCCGCGGCAGCAGCTTGAGCTTGTCGTCGCGCTCGAAGGTGTCATCGTCCTCGTCGGGCGCGGCCAGCAGGATCTGGTCGAAGGCCCGCGTCAGGCTGTCGGGCTGCTTGGCGATCGTCGCCTGCAGGCCCTGGCGCAGCACATAGGCCCCCATGCTGTGGGCCAGCAGGTGGATGCTGCGCTGGCAGCGATCCTCGACCGCCATCTTGAACAGGAACTCGCGCAGCTTGAGGAAGGTCCGCGCCAAGGCGGGTCCCGAGGCCCGGGCGTCCTCGCGATCGCTGTAGTACGACATCAGCGGCACCGCCTCGCCGTCCGAGGGCCAGCTGAACACCACGACGTTCACCGGCCGGCCGGCGTCGGTCGCCATGGCCCGCACCCGTACGTCGCGCGCCAGCCTCGCCCCGGCCTCCAGGGCGCCGTTGAAGCTGACATTGAAGCCGTGGATGAACACCAGGGTGTCGCAGCCCCCGTCGATCATCGCCTTGCGCAGGTCTTCGAGAAAGGCGCCGCCGCCGGTCTTGGTGATGTCGGGCTCGCCCTTGATGTCGGGATAGACGAACACCGACCCCGATTGCAGGCTCTCGGCCCCGTCGGGAAAATCCACGTGGCCGAACCTCAGGGCCGCCACGCCGTCGGGATTGAAGCGCGGGCCGAAGACCAGCTTCTTGTTCTCGGGCTGGTGGTTCCTGTTGGTGGCGAAATAGACCCGAACGGCGACCATGCTCGCTCCCTCGCGCGTTACGCGCCGGGAGGATGTCTCCTTCACGCGAACACCACAAGGCGGCCGGCGCCGAGTCCGACCGGTCCCCAACGGTTGTCATCCCGGAAGCGCGTAGCGCTGTCCGGGACCCAGGGGCCGGCGCTTTGCGGTTGCCCTGGGTCCCGGCTCTCCGCTTCGCTGCGGCCGGGATGACAACCTGAGTGGGCGTCTTGAGGTCGCTAGGAAATCGCGATCTTCAAACCTAGCCCCGCGTCCGGTCCACCGTCTCGACCGTCGGACAGGTCCGCAGCGCCGCCGAGATGTTGGTCAGGTGCTTGGCGTCGCGCACCTCGACGTCGATGTCGACGTCGAAGAAGTCGCTCTGCCGGTGGTGCATGCGCAGGTTGACGATGTTGCCGCCGGCCTCGCCGATGATCGTGCAGACCTGGCCCAGCACGCCGGGCGCGTTGCCGATGGTGGCGTGCAGGCGGGCCAGGGACACGGTCTCGCGCTCGGCCTCGGGCGTCCAGTTGAGGTCGCGCCAGAGGTCCTCGCGGTCCTCGTACTCGGCCAGTTTCGGGCAGTCGATGGTGTGGACGTCCAGCCCCTCCCCGTCCTCCCGCAGGATGCCGACGATGCGGTCGCCCGGCACCGGGCTGCAGCAGTGGGCGAAGTGCAGCGAGACGCCCGGAGTCAGGCCGCCGCCGCGCACATAGAGCCGCGCGCCCTTGCCGCCCTCGATCTTGCGCCGCGCCGTGGCCACGGCGACGTCGGTGTCCTTCATGCCCGGGAAGGCCGTCTCCAGCACCTGGCTGGGCGACACCCGGCCGCGGCCGACGGCGTCGAACAGGGCGTCCTCGGTGTCGAGGGCGTAGCGCTCGAGGATCGGCCGCAGCGACACGTCCTTCAGCTTCTTGCCGGCCCGTTCGAAGACCTGTTCCACCGAGGCCTTGCCCAGGCGCAGGAACTCTTCCTTCTCGGTCTGGCGGATATGCCGCCGGATGGCCGAGCGAGCCCGGCCGGTCACCGTCAGCGAGCGCCAGTCCGGCGGCACCACCGGCTTGGAGCCGCGGATCACCTCGACCACGTCGCCGTTGTTGAGGCCGGTGCGCAGCGGCTTGAGCTCGCCGTTGATCTTCACGCCGATACAGGTGTCGCCGACGCTGGTGTGGACGGCGTAGGCGAAGTCCAGGGGCATGGCGCCGCGCGGCAGGCTGACCAGCTTGCCCTTGGGCGTGAACACGAACACCTGGTCGAGGAACATCTCCAGCTTGGCGTGCTCGACCAGCTCCTCAGCGTCGCCGCCGTGCTCCAGCACCTGGACCAGCTGGCGCAGGTTGGCCAGGGGATCGCGGCCGCCGGCCGCCTCCATGCCTTCCAGGTCCAGGCCGTAGGAGGCGTCCTTGTAGCGGAAGTGGGCGGCCACGCCCTCTTCGTTGACCCGGTCCATGGCCTCGGTGCGGATCTGCATCTCGATGCGCATGCCGCGCGGCCCCACCACCGTGGTGTGCAGCGAGCGGTAGTTGTTGCGCTTCGGGGTCGAGATGAAGTCCTTGAAGCGGTCGGGCACGCTGGACCAGGCGCGGTGGACGACGCCCAGGGCGCGGTAGCAGTCCTCCTCGCTGTCGACGATCACCCGGAAGGCGTAGATGTCGGACATCTGCGAGAAGCCGATCGACTTGCGCTGCAGCTTGCGCCAGATCGAATAGGGCGACTTCTCGCGGCCGAACACCCGGGCCGGCACGTCGGCCGATTCCAGCCGCGCGGCGATCTCCTGGCTGACCAGGGCCACGGCCCCGCCCTGCTCGGCCCGCAGGGTGTCGAGCCGGCGGATGATCGCGTTGCGGGCCACCGGGTTGGTGTGCTCGAACGACAGCTCCTCCAGCTCGGTGCAGATGCGGTGGCAGCCGATATTGCGGGCCAGGGGCGCGTAGATGTCGCGCGTCTCGCGGGCGATCCGCTCGCGCTTGGCCTCGCTCTTGATGAAGTGCAGCGTCCGCATGTTGTGCAGACGGTCGGCCAGCTTGACCAGCAGGACGCGGACGTCCTTGGAGATGGCCAGGATGAACTTGCGCAGGTTCTCGGCCTGGCGCGAGTGCTCGGCCTGGAGCTCCAGCTTGGACAGCTTGGTGACGCCCTCGACCAGCTCGGCGATCTCCTCGCCGAACAGCCCCGCGATCTCCTCCTTGGTGACCGGGGTGTCCTCGATCACGTCGTGCAGCAGCGCCGTGACGATGGTGGCGGTGTCGAGCCGGTATTCGGTGAGGATGCCGGCCACCTCGATCGGGTGGGCGTAATAGGGGTCGCCGCTGGCCCGCGTCTGCGAGCCGTGCATGCGCATGGCGTAGACATAGGCGCGGTTCAGCAGGGCTTCGTCCGCCGTCGGATCGTAGGCGTGGACGCGCTCGATCAGCTCGTACTGGCGAAGGAACTTCTGGCGGGGCTTGGCGGCTGAAGTCGGTACCGGAGCCGCAGCGGGCTCAATGGAAACCACAGACGACGACGCGCCCGATTCGGAATCGGGCGCGCGTTCGGAAGGAGCGGCGGCGGGCGCCGCTTCGAGGATTAGAGGGTCTGCGCCGTCGGGGCTCAGTACCGCTCCTCCTGACCGCCGTCGCGGTCGCTCTGCAGGGCGCGAACCAGCTCGAGTTCGCTCATCTGCATGTGGGTGGGATCGGCCAGCAGGGCGAGGGTTTCGGCCTCTTCCTCGGCTTCGGTGTGCTCGTCCACACGTTGCAGCGTGGTGATCAGCTGTTCCTTGAGGCCCTCGTGGTCGACCACGTCGTCGGCGATCTCGCGCAGGGCGACGACGGGGTTCTTGTCGTTGTCGCGATCGACGAGCAGCGAGGCGCCGGCCGAGATGCCGCGCGCCCGATGGGCGGACAGCAGGACCAGAGCGAAGCGGTTGGGAACCTTCTCGACGCAATCTTCGACGGTGACGCGGGCCATGAATTCCTCGGGCTGTGAGCCTTGGTTATCGCAAAATAGGGTTCCACGCGGCGTTGTGCAACGCCGCAGAGGTGGAGTCCCAGCTTTCGCGAGGGGGCGCTTATGCCGCGTTCGTGGGGAGAAGTCCAGCGGGACGGAACGGGCGCCGACCCTGGAGATGAGGTTCTGAGCCGACCGGCTGCTTTCAGGCGGTGAGCCAAGGTCGGCTTTCGACCCTGAGCGGACATTCGGGATCCCTCTCTCTTTGAGAGAGGGAGGGGCCCGCCGCGAAGCGGTGGGAGGGTGAGAGGTTACA
>NZ_AKKF01000186.1 GCF_000281955.1 Caulobacter sp. AP07
GTCGAGGTTCAGGGCGCTGAGGCGGCCCGCGGCGTCATAGGTGTAGAAGGTCTGGGCGTTATTGCCCCGATAGGCGCCGGTGCGACGGCCCAGGTCGTCATAGGTGTAGCCCACCAGCGGGTTGACGCCGCTCTCATAGATCGCCGTCACCTCGCCGGCCGCGTTGCGGCTGTAGCTCACCCAGAAATTGTCAGCCCATTGCAGGGAGACCCGCCGCCCCGCCAGATCGAAGGTTTCGCTGGTCGAGCGCCGCCAGACCCCGTCGCGCCAGTCATAGGTGGCGCTGGGCCGGCCCAAGGCGTCGTAGGTGTTGTAGATCGCCCGTTCGGCCGACGCCCCGGAAAAGGTGACCGTCGGCCGGCCAAGGTTGTCATACAGATGCCAGCTGTCGACGCCGCTGCGGTAGTCCAGCCGATTGAGGGCGTCGTAGCTGTAGTTGACCACCGAGCCGCCGCGGCGCGTCTGCTGGATGATGTTGTCGGCCGCGTCGTAGGTCGCACTATAGAAGTCCGTCGATGAGCTACCGCCGCCGGTCTTGTTGGGATAGCGGATTTTGCTCAGCCGATCGAACTCGTCGTACTCGTAGGTGGTCAGGTTGCCGCGCCCGTCGGCCGTTCCCGTCGGCTTGCCGTCGGCGACGGTCTGTTCCCGGCCGTTGTCGGTGTAGGTGATGGTCTTTTCGACGCGCGGTGAGCCGCTCCCATAACCAGTCGTGACCTTGGTCACCCGATCGAGGGCGTCGTACTCGGTGTAGGTCACGCGGTCGTCGCCGCCGAGGGTCGGCGTGCAGGCCGAGGTTGGCTGGGTGGCGGTCGGGTTCATCCGAACCACCTGGCAGATCAGCCGGTTGGCCTGGTCGTAGCCATACTGGGTCAAGGTTTGGGCGACGCCGTTGACCACCAGGCTGTCCGAAGCCTTGCGGCCGCCGACGTCATAGGTGGTCACCATCCTCTGCAGGGCGGCAAAGGTCGACGGACCGGTGTCGGATTGGTTGGTGGCCGTGCCCGTTTCGACCGCCGCCACTTGGCCGTCGGCCGCGTAGGTGGTGTGGCTGGCGCGATGGAGCAGCCCCCCACCTGCATCCGGATCGGGGCCGATCACGTCCGTCACCTGCCGCGCATCGTTGTAGTAGGTGCGGGTGGTGTCCTGCGTCCCGGCCAGCGGGCCGTCGACCGCGCTGATGTCGCCGGCGGCGGTGTAGGTCATCGCCGTCGTGGCGCTGAGAACTCCGTCGCCGCCGCCGCTGGTGGTGGCTGCCGGCAGCAGGTTGCTCCCGGCCGAAGCGCCGCCGACCTGATAGATGATCGTCGACCTGATTTCATCGGCCGTGCCGACGCACGGCGCCTCGGCGGCTCCAACCGCCGGCCCGAGAGTCGCGCAGCTTGACGTGCTGGTCGGAAGATAGATCGGGCGGGTTTCTGGAGTGAGGACGCCGGCCGCGTTCTTATACCACGCATAGAACGGCACGTAGGTCGTGCGGGTCTGCGGCTGGATCGCGCCGGCGCTCGGCGCGGGCGAGGTCGCGATTAGAGCGCCACCGTGGGTAGAGTCCGGGTCATAGGCGTAGGTGGTGATGTTGTTCCGCGCATCGGTCACCGTGAGCGGCCTGTTGCACGTCTTGAGCGTCTGGGCGGTGCAGTTGGCCGGATAGGTGGCGCTGGCGATGACCTGAAGGCCGCCGAGCTTTCCGCCGCGCTTCACCGCGGTGATGTTGCCGCGTGTGTCAAAGTCGTAGCCCTGGGCGTTGCCCTCGGCCTGGATGACCGAGATCAACCGGAAGCTGGTGTCGTAGTTGCCGTACCAGGCGACCTTGCCATTGACGTCGATCACCGACCTCAGGCGCGACACCCGGTGCTGGGTCGGATCGTCGACCAGGGTCGACAGGCTGGTCACCGTGCGGGTGTGTTGCAGCGGGTCGGTGACGGTCGTGGCCGATTGCTGCAGCCGCTGGTGCGGACTGGCGGGAAAGCCCGCCTTGTAGTCCTCCGGTATCGCGTAGGTCCACGTTCCGGCGTCCGTGATCACCCGCTCCACCATCTGGTCTGGGGTGTAGTAGACGGCGATGTCCTGGCCGCTGGCCCGGCCGGGGCGGCGAACCCCGGTCAGCAGGCCGCCCGAGAACAGATAGCGTGTGGCGCGCCCCAGAGCGTCGGTCACGATGCGGTCGGCCCCGGACCAGCTGAAGGTCAGGCTGGGCCAAGTGCGCGAATAGACGCAGGCTGGCGCCTTCGGACCGCAGGCGTCGACGGCGTTGTTCAACCCGGTGGCCTTGATCACCGTGTACCAGGCCCCGCCGATGTCGCCGCCGCCGCCGCTGGCGTCCGACGCGTAGTCGAAGTGCATCTGATAGCCATCGTTGCTGGTTATCGACTGCAGGCGATAGGTCGGGCTGCCGTAGCTGAGCGCCGAAACATAGTTGAAATCGATTGTCCGGCCGTTCGGCTGGACGACCTGGGTGATCCGCGCGACCTCAGCGGCAGAGCCCAAAACACCGGCGACTGCCGTGGAAAAGGTCGCGACGGTCCCGTCGGCCGAGGTCAGCGTGTAAATTCCACCACTTAGCACCAGGGTTGTGGAATCTCCTTCGGAAGCGGCGAAGGTGTCGCCAGTGCGCTTGAAGGCGATGGCCTGACCCAGCACCGTGACCGTGTACCAAGGGTCTGGCCCGCTGCTGTAGACCAGGGTCGAGGTGGTAACCGCTCCGCGGCTGCTTTCGCGCCAGTCGCCGATATTGATGTCATAGGTTTGCGAATAGCTGAGGCCGCCGCCCTTGGGGCCGATGGTGACGCTTGGCGTGGTCGGCGAGAACGAGCCGCCCAACAGGTTCACGCCATTGGCGTCGATGGGGTTGTAGGTTTCGGGCGCGGTCAACGCCGCCTGGGCCAGAGCCGCCGATGACACCGACAACAATCCCACGACGACACAGAAGCCCGCCAACAGGCGCGAGGATATTGGGAAGATCACGGTCAAGCCTCGCACTAATCGCAATATTCGGTTTCGACGGTGACTGTCACCGTTGACGACGCGGTCCCGCCGCACTCCGGATGTGGCAAGTGCCCACGGCTCCTACCGGCTGGAGGACGGCGACGCGCTGGGCAGAGGCTGGCCCGTCAGCGGTGAGATCGGCGGCGGCGGCAGCGGCGCAGCGACCATCGATGGCATGGGCGTGTCGGCCGGCGGCGGCGGGAAGACGAAGGCGGGCCGAGCGACGGCCACATCGCTGGACACCATCTTGGCCGAAGCGCCGGCCATCAGGCCGGCCGGAGGATTTGTCGCCGTCATCGACGTCCGATTGGCCGCCGCGTCATAGGCATAGGTGGTGGTTTGGGCCGGCGTCGCGACCGAACGCACCTGCCCCTGGGCGTCGTAGGTG
Source organism: Caulobacter sp. AP07 (assembly GCF_000281955.1). Lineage (GTDB taxonomy): Bacteria > Pseudomonadota > Alphaproteobacteria > Caulobacterales > Caulobacteraceae > Caulobacter. Next base: position 3,374 of record NZ_AKKF01000186.1, read on the forward strand.
TAGGTGGTTTTCGCCTGGCCCTGGACGCTTGTCGCAAAACCCAACGCGACAATGGCCGCCAAAACGCCGCTTGAAAGCTTCACTCTTAGTACCCTCACCCGCCACAGTTGCGGAGCTTGACCGTAGAAGCGTGGCCATCGAATCACAATGGCTAAGCGAGCGGCTTGTGTGAGCGCCTGCAA
>NZ_AKKF01000187.1 GCF_000281955.1 Caulobacter sp. AP07
CCTCTCCCTCTGGGAGAGGGTGCGAGGAGGCGGAAACGCTAGTTGCCTTCCTCCAGCAGCCGTCGCGCGATCACCTGGGCCTGGATCTCCCCGGCCCCCTCGAAGATGTTCAGAATCCGCGCGTCGGCCAGCAGGCGGCTGGCGACGTATTCCATGGCGAAGCCGTTGCCGCCGTGGATCTGTAGCGCGTTGTCGGCCGCCGCCCAGGCGACGCGGGCGGCGATCAGCTTGGCCATGCCGGCTTCCAGGTCGCAGCGCTTGCCCTCGTCCTTCTGGCGGGCGGCGAAATAGGTCAGCTGGCGCACGCCCATGATCTCGGCGGCCATCATCGCCAGCTTGTTGTGGACGCGGGGGAATTCGAAGATCGCCTGGCCGAACTGCTTGCGGTCCAGGGCGTAGCCGAGACCGGTCTCCAGCGCCGCCTGGGCCACGCCGACCGCGCGGGCCGCGGTCTGGATGCGGGCGCTCTCGAAGGTGGCCATCAGCTGCTTGAAGCCCTGACCGGGCACGCCGCCCAGCAGGTTTTCGGCCGGCACGGTGAAGCCGTCGAAGCCCAGCTCGTACTCCTTCATGCCGCGATAGCCGATCACCCCGATCTCGCCGCCGCTCATGCCGTCGGCGGGGAAGTCGTTCCCTTCGACGCCGCGCGGCTTTTCGGCCAGCAGCATCGACAGGCCGCGATAGTCGGTGGTGTCGGGCTGGGTGCGGACCAGCAGGGTCATGACGTCGGCGCGGGCCGCGTGGGTGATCCAGGTCTTGGCGCCAGTGACGACGTACTGGTCGCCCTTCAGCTCGGCGCGGGTGCGCAGGGAGCCGAGGTCCGAGCCGGTGTTGGGCTCGGTGAACACCGCCGTCGGCAGGATCGAGGCGTCCGAGATCTTCGGCAGCCAATACGACTTCTGCTCTTCGGTGCCGCCGGTCAGGATCAGCTCGCCGGCGATCTCCGAACGGGTGGCCAGCGAGCCGACGCCGATCCAGGCCCGCGACAGCTCCTCGGACACCACGCACATGGCGGTCTTGCCCATGCCGCTGCCGCCGTATTCCTCGGGGATGGTCAGGCCGAACACCCCCAGGGCGCCCAGCTCCTCGACCAGCTCGATGGGGATCAGCTGGTCCTTCAGGTGCCATTCGTGGGCGAAGGGGGTGACCTTTTCCTCGGCGAAGGCGTGGAACTGGTCGCGGACCATCTCGAAGGTTTCGTCCAGGCCGGTATGCTCCAGGGTCGGGCGACCCCGGGCCTGCGCCAGGCGCCGGGCGATGCGGGTCTTCACCGCCTGCGTGCCGCCCTCGACCATCAGCTTGAAGACGCCGGGCGCGAACAGCCGGTTCATCACCGCCCGGTCGGTGACCAGGTGGGCGGGGCGGACGATCTCGCCCTGGTTCATCGGCACGCCGCCGACCAGCTGGGCGCAGTATTCCGAGACCAGAAGCTGGGCCAGCAGGGCCTCGATCTCGCCGAACTTGCCCTCGGCCTCCAGCCGCTCGGCCCAGCCGGCGACCTGGTTCAGCAGCTCGGCATAGGCGGCGTACCAGCCATAGCCGTGCACCTGGTGCTGCTGGTCGTCGGCCAGCTTGCGGTCGATCTTGCCGTTCGCGCCGGTGATCGCCGCCTTCACGGCGGGCTTGGCCTCGGCCACGAACAACTGGGCCGCGCCGGCCGCCTCGCGCAGCAGCGCGGTCAGACCCGGCAGGATCAGGGTTTCGGTGGTTTCCTGGGCGACCGTCGCGGTCATGGCTTGCTCCCGTGCGCCAAACAGTTGTTTTCTTTTACTCTGGAGCTTTTCGCATCTGCGAGCAATGCCGCAGTGCAACATAAGCGGCCCAATAGGGGAAGAAACATGCTGGTCGTCCACCACCTCAACGAGTCGCGCTCGCAGCGGATCCTCTGGCTGCTCGAGGAGCTGGGCCTGCCCTACGAGATCAGGTTCTACGAACGCGACGCCAAGACCCGCCTGGCCCCGCCCGAGCTGATCGCCGTCCATCCGCTGGGCAAGTCGCCGGTGCTGACCGACGGCGACGCCACGATCATCGAGAGCGGCGCGATCACCGACTACCTCATCCGCCGCCATGCCGAGGGCCGGCTGGCGCCCGATCCGGCCTCGGCCGACTACGACGCCTACCAGCAATGGCTGCACTATGCCGAGGGCTCGGCCATGCTGCCGATGCTGCTGCGGATGTATGTCGGCCGCCTGGGCGAGGCCGGCGCGCCGCTGGCCCCGCGCATCGAGGGCGAGATCGCCAACCACCTGTCCTATGTCGAGGGGGCGCTGGCCGGCCGGCAGTTCTTCGTCGGAGACAACCTGACCGGCGCCGACATCCAGATGAGCTTCGTCGCCGAGGTCGCCAAGGCCCACGGCAAGCTGGGCGACTATCCCAACCTGGCCGACTGGATCGAGCGCATGCACGCGCGCCCGGCCTGGAAGACCGCGCTGGCGAAGAGCGGGCCGTACAAGCTGGGGGAATAGGGGCGGAAACCCTCTCCCATGGGGAGAGGGAGGGGCCCAAGCGAAGCTTGGGAGGGTGAGGGGGTAAGACGTCCGACGGCGTGCCGGCAGGGCGCTCAGGGAAAACGGTGAGGGCGTAATCCCTCACCCTCCCATCGCTGCGCGGCGGGGCCCCTCCCTCTCCCGCCGGGAGAGGGTCCTCTAGGTCACCTGGAAGTACGCCGTTTCGCTGCCTTCGGTGTAGGCCACCACCATCACCTCCAGGTCGACGCCGTCGTCGAGCGTCAGCCTGGTGCGGCCGGCCTTGAAGGCCAGGCGCATGGTTTCGGGGTCGCCGGTCACGGCGCCCTTGCCGCCGCGCCGGCCGTTCAGCTCGTTGACCAGGTGGACGGCGAATTCGACGGGACAGCTTTCACGGGCGACGGTCAGGGCGCCGGCGCCGGTGCGCGGGGGTTTGGGAGGTTTGGCCATGGTTCAAGAACGGCTCAGCCCGCGTTTAGCTGCACCGGATGCGCATTCGACGCCGACAAGCCTGTGGATGCTTGGTCCCCCAGCCTGAACTTTTTTCCCACATGAACGAAACCTGTCGGCCCGCCGCTCGGCGCCGTTCAGCTTCGCCTTGGCATGGTGCGTCTCACGGGGCCGACGGCTCCGGACACATTCTCAAGGGACCAACACCATGACCACCGTCACCATCACCAAGAAGATCGCCCTGGGCCTGGCCATGACCGCCACCGCCCTGACCATGGCCACCGCTCCGGCCGCCAACGCCATGTCGCAGAAGCTGGGCGGCGTGGTCGGCTGCGACGCGGCCGGCGGCAAGCAGGAGGTCGGCGCGGTGGTCGGCGGCCTGCTGGGCGCCGTGGCCGGCAACAAGCTGGCCAAGAACGACCGCGGGACGGGCACCGCCATCGGCGCCGTGGTCGGGGCCGGCGCGGGCTCCTTCGCCGGCTGCCAGATGCAGAAGAAGCGGGCCGCCGACAACGCCGGCGGCGTCTACACCAGCGACGGCATCCGCGTCGCCCAATCGGTCGAGGCCGCCCCGATGACCAAGATCACGGGCAAGTACGTCGCTCGCTCGACCCTGAACCTGCGGGCTTCGGCCTCGACGCGCGGCGAGCGGGTCGGCTCGGTCCAGGCCGGCGAAGTGTTCCAGGCCCTGGGCCGCACCGGTGACGGCAAGTGGATCCTGGTCGGCCATGACGGCGTCGGCGTCGGCTATGTCAGCAGCGCCTACGTCTACCGGGCGTAACCGCCCTTCCTTGCTCTTGCGCATTTTCTTCACGCGAACCGGTAGCCACTTCGCCTGAAAATGCTCCCAGCGTTCGGCGGACCGCCCCCATAGCGGTCCGCCGCATACCGGCAAGCCCGTTCGCCCCCACGGCGGGCGGGCTTGTTGTTGTTTGGCGGCGCGCAATTCAAGCTTGCGGTAGATACCTCAAGGTTGCATGACGGTTTGCAGCTGGGAGGCCCGCATGGACACCGTGACACTCGCGCCGATCGCCAAGCGGGACCGCATCGCGGTGCTGGACGTGCTGCGCGGCGTGGCGGTGCTGGGCATCCTGTTGATGAACATCCCGATCATGGGGATGCTGTACGACCACCCGCTGCCGCCCGTGCCGGCCACGCCCAGCCTCGACTGGATCGTCTACACCCTGCAGGACACGGTGTTCTCCGGTGCGATGCGCGGGCTGTTCACCCTGCTGTTCGGCGCGGGGATGATCGTCATGCTGAGTCGGCCGGGCCCCGTCCAGGAAGCGGCGGCGACCCAGGCCTATCTGACCCGCTGCTTCGCCCTGGTCCTGCTGGGCGTGGCCAATTTCGCCCTGTTCCTGTGGCCTGGCGAGATCCTGTTCAACTACGGAATCTGCGGTTTGGCGCTGCTGCTCTTTCGGCGAGCGGACACTCGGGTGCTGGTGGTCGCGGCGGCGGCGGCGCTGGTGTTTCTCGCCGTGCTGCTGGGCGGTCAGGGCGCCGAGCGCGCCAACACCCTGCGCACGGCGCAGGCGGCGGTCCAGGCCCAGGCGGCGGGCCTGCCGTTGACCGAGGCGCAGGCCAAGGCGGTCACCACGCGGGCCGAGATGCTGCGCAGGGCCCAGCCGACGGCGCAGGACCGACGCGAGGCCTACGAGGCCCGCACCCACTATCCGTCCCTGCTGGCCTGGAGCGCCAAGACCTGGCTGGGCTACAACTGGGGACCTCGGGCGACCTTCGTGTTCGAGACCCTGGGCTTCATGCTGATCGGCATGGCGCTGTTCCGGGCCGGGGTGCTGACCGGCCGCTGGTCGAGCCGCTTCTACCTGACGCTGGCGGTCGGCGGTTTCGCCTTCGGGCTGGCGGTGCGGGGGGCGCTGGCGGCGGCCAGCTGGCGCGCCGGCTACATGCCCGACCCGGGCGTCATGGCCTGGCGCGGCTATGTCTACGAGGTGGGACGGCTGCCGCTGACCTTGGGGTGGGTCGGCCTGGTGACCCTGGTTTTCCGCCACGGCCTGATCGGCCCCCTGGCCGGTGTGCTGGGCGCGGTTGGCCGCCTGGCGCTGACCAACTATGTCGGCCAGTCGGTGATCACCTCGATCCTGTTCTACGGCCTGGGCCTGGTCGGCAAGTTCGGCTTCGCCCAGCTGATGGGCGTGGCCGTGCTGATCTGGATCGTCCAGGGCGTGTTCAGCGTCCTGTGGCTGCGCCGCTATGAGATGGGCCCGGCCGAGTGGCTGCTGCGGGCGGTGACCTACGGCGCCTGGCGACCGCTGGGCCGGGTCACCGCCAGCCCCTCGCCGGCGCCGGCCGCGGCGGAGTAGGGCGGCTCGCGTCGCTGGACCCTCACGCGCCGCCGCATGCCGCTCCGGTCACGCCGCGCGTCTTCAAGGATCGGCAGAGTCGGGTTTTGAACGTCGCCGTCATGGTAGCTCCCTGCTGCTGCATGATCGCCCGCGTCACGTCCATGCTGCCAGGCACGGCCCCCAGAATCTCCAACATCGCGGTATGGGCGAGCGCGTATTCGCCCAGCGCCTGCTTGTCGGCCTCGCTCATCGTCTGGGGCGAAACGACCGACCGCCGGCCCAAGGGGCTTTCGTAGAACTCGGTCATTTCGGTCAGCGGCGTCAGCTCGACGCGGGCGGCGTAGTAGCGCGCCAATCCGCTCACGAGCTTCTGGAGGATATCCGCCTTCGTGTCGGCCAAGGCTTCGTCGAGGGCGGCGACGAACGCGGCCTTGCGGGGTGCCGGCGCGCCGGCGGGGAGGCCGCCCAGGACCTGGTCGCGGACCGGCGCGAACACCCCGTCCAGCGTCTGGCTCAGGCCGGTCTCCAGGTTCATCGCCTTGACGAAGCGGCGACCCACGGCCACTTGGTCCTGGGGCATGGATTGGGCGCTCAGAGCGAGCGCCACCGCTGCCGTGGTCTTGGCCTGAGCCGCCTGGGCGTCCGGCGTCTGGGCGACGGTCAGGCCGCCGAACGAAAACACGGCGCTCACGGCGGCCAGGCCAGCCGCCCAACGCGCGGCCTTGTAGAGATGAATCATGAAGTCCCCCATCGCGGCGCGTGCCTAGCATCGTCGCGCCGGCCTCCGCTACCGCGATGAGGGCGACGGCGTCTCAGATCCCGCCGAGATAGTCGAACTTGCCCAGCGGCACGCCCTTGTGGCGTAGGATCGCGTAGGCGGTGGTGACGTGGAAGAAGACGTTGGGCAGCACGAAACCCAGGGCGAAGGCGCGGCCGTTGAACGGGAAGTTCCCGCCGGGGGTCTGCAGCACGACCTCGCGCTCTTCCTGGCCGTCGATCGCCTCGCGGGGCGCGGCCTCGAGGAAGGCGATGGTGGCGGCGATGCGGGCCTGCAACTGTTCGAAGGTCGTTTCGTCGTCGGCCATGGCCAGGTTGGGGATGCCGCCCAGGCGCACGACGCAGCCCTTGGCGCTGTCGCTGGCCCGCTGGATCTGGCCGGGCAGGGCCAGCATGTCGGGGGCCAGCCGGGCCTCGATCAGGTCGTTGGGGTCGATCCCCTGCGCCTTGGCGTGGGCGGCCCCCTTTTCCAGGATGGCCGAGAGGTTGCGCAGGGCGCGGATCAGCACCGGCACGGTGAGGTCGTAGAGGGATGTGGACATGGCGGGGAGCTTAGCCGGACGATGGCGCGGCGTCTCCCCTCCTTTCAGAGGATCACCCCGCCCAGCCACGTCTGCCAGACCACCACGAAGCCGCCGTGCAGGATCACCGCCGGCCACAGCGACCCGGTCCGCCAGCGCATCAGGGCGCAGGCCAGGCCGAGGATCGCGGTGCAGGCCAGGAAGTCCGGCCGCAGGAACATGGTGGCGCGCGGCATGAAGGTCAGGGCCTCCAGCGGATGCCAGGCGACATAGAGCGCCGTCGAGATCGTGATCGCACCCCACGGGCGCCTGGTCTCGGGGCCCGGGACCAGCAGGCCGCGAAACGGGATCTCCTCGCCCAGGGCCGGCACGAACAACACCGTCAGCAGCCGCAACGGCAGGCCCGGCGCGGCGGGCGTCAGGGCGTAGAGGCCGGTGGCGAAGCCGATGGCCGCCATCAGCGCGCCGGTGACCAAGGCGACCAGGCCACACAGCGCCCAGCCGCGCGCAGTCGGCAGGGTGGTCAGGGAGCGGGCCAGGCGGTGGAGAGCCGGGGACACGATTGGGGACACACACTCACCCCTCTGTCTTGGCTGGGGACCCACAGGCCTTGCCGTGAGTGTGTGTCCCCGTCAGCGTCCTGCCCCCTACGTCCGCCACCGCAGCGTCGTCGCCTCGATCGGGTTGGCGAAGGGGCGGCGTTCGCGGTGGGCGGCGTTCCATTCGCGCTTCAGCTGGTGGTACCAGCGGCCCTGCTGGTCGGCGTCGCCCACCCACATCAGGGCAGGGTTGTCCTGCAGGCCGCGGGTCTGGGCGGCGACGATCTTGCCGTCCTGGCGCAGGAAGGTCCGAGCCGCCACGCGGATCACCGGATACAGCATGGTGAAGGCCGGATGGTCGGACCAGATGATCTGGTTCATCCGAGTCTTGCCGGCGTTGATCGGGGTCATGGCCGACAGGGCCAGCACCTGCCTGTCGCCGACCTTCACATGCTCCCAGCGCAGGCCCGGCAGGCGGAAGGTGATCTCGGTCAGCGGCTCGCCGCCGAGGATGGCGTAGGCCTTGGAGTTCTTCGACGGCTCGTGCCGCGTCATGGTGAAGCCGGCCTCGGAGGGCGCGAAGGCCTTGCATTTCTCGTGCTGGCTGGCGCTGGTGCGCCACCACCACTGCTGGTGCACGAAGGGCCCGTGGGCCGGGTCGATCAGGCCCAGCACCGCGTGGTCGATATGGATGTCGTAGTCCAGGCGGTCGACCAGCTTGGGTTTGCCGCCGACCACGCCCGGGATCACCGGCGGCGGGGCGGGGGGCTGGCCGTCGAAGCGCGGGTCGCCCGACATCCAGATCCACACCAGGCCCTGGCTCTCGACGAGGGGATATTTCCGCACCCGCACCTTGCTGATGTCCAGCGGGTTGTCGGCGGTCAGGGACGGAATCTTGGCGCAACCGCCGTCGGTGTGGAACCGCCAGCCGTGATAGGGGCATTCCACCGTCTCGCGGCCGTCGGCCTCGGTGCGGGTCTTGCCGGCCGACAGGTTGGCGGCGCGGTGCGGGCAGACGTCGCGCAGGGCGTAGACCGCGCCGGCCTTGGTGCGGCCGATCAGCACCGGCTCGCCCAGGAACTCGCGGCTTTCCATCTTGCCGGGCTTCAGGTCGGGCGACAGGCAGGCCATGTACCAGGCGTCCAGCACGAAGCCTTCGCCGAACTTCACGGCCTTGGAGCCGGGCCTCGAGGCCAGCAATTGCGCGTCGTCAGCCATGTCCATCGTTCTGTTGTGCAGCTTGCAGCCGCGAAACCCGTCCCGCCTTAGGCGGTCCCCGGACAGGATTTCACGGTAAGCTAGCCCCCAGGCGCACTAGGCCCGATCCCGGGGCCGGCGTCCATAGCGACGAGACGTCGCTGCGTGTGAAGAGTTTGTGGCGCTAACGGCGACCCTCTCCCAGAGGGAGAGGGTTCCAAAGCCTACTTCGCCGCCGTCTCCACCAGTCGCTGATAGAACCGCACCATCCGCTCGATGTTGGCGATCGAGACGTGCTCGTCGGTGCCGTGGATCATCTTGGTGGCGTCCACCGTCAGGACCAGCGGCTGGAAGCGGTAGATGTCGTCGGCGATCGGGCCCATGTAGCGGCTGTCGCTGGCGGCGGTCATCAGGGCCGGGGCGACCGGGGCGCGGCTTTCGTCGCCGGCCAGGGCGGCCAGCGTCTTCCAGCCTTCCGAGGTGGTCGAGGAGATCTTGCTGGGCTCGTCGGGGGCCTTCACCCAGGCCAGCTTGACCGGCAGGTCGCCGACCGCGCCCTTGGCCCGGGCCATCACGTCGGCCGAGCTGTCGCCCGGCGCGATGCGGTAGTTGATCCAGGCCTCGGCGTCCTGCGGCAGGACGTTCTCCTTCGGCGAGCCCTTCAGCATGGTCGGGGCGATGGTGGTGTGGAGCATGGCCGCGCCCGCCGGGGTCTTGGACGTTTCCTTGATCAGCAGCGGCGAGAACAGCCAGGTGTTGGCCGCCGCCATCTTGACGGCCGGCGAGGCGCTGGGGGCCAGGGTCTTGAGCATGTCGGCGCCGGGGCCGTCGAACTTCATCGGGAACGGCTTGTCGGCGATGGCCAGCACGGCCCTGGCCAGGGTGGCGACCCCGGTCTGGGGCGGCGGGGCCGACGAGTGGCCGCCGACGGCGGGGGCGGTGACGGTCAGGGTGGCGTAGCCCTTCTCGGCGGTGGCGATCAGGGCGACCTTGCTCTTGGTCACCGGGTGGTCCTCGACCACCACCATGCCCTCGTCGAGCACGAACTGGGCCTTGACGCCGCGCGACTTCAGCAGCGCCGCCGCCGCCCGGGCCCCGCCGCCGCGCACCTCCTCGTCGTGGCCGCTGACCAGGATCACCGTGCGCCGGGGTATGAAGCCGACCTTGGCCAGGCCGTCGAGGGCCTCGAACAGGGTGACCAGGCTGCCCTTGTCGTCGATCGCCCCGCGACCCCAGACCGAACCGTCGGCGATCACGCCGTCGAACGGCGGGTGGGTCCACGAGCCCTCGCTGCCCGGCGTCACCGGCACCACGTCCTGGTGGGCCATCAGCACGATCGGGGCCAGGGACGGGTCGGTCCCCTTCCAGGTGTAGACCAGGGCGTGGCCGGCCACGACCTCGCGGCTCATCACCCGGTGGGCGTCGGGGTAGGTCGCCTGCAGCCAGGCGTGCAGCTTGTCCCACTCGGCCGGCTGGTCCTGCGCCTTGTCCTGGTGGCTGACGGTCTGGAAGCGCACCGCCTCGCCCAGATGCTGGGCGGCCAGATTGACGTCGACCGGGCGGGCCGAGGCCAGGTGGATGCTCGAGGTGTCGACCGCCGCCGGGGCCTTGAAGGTCGCGGTGCGCACCGCGACCACGCCGGCCACGGCCAGCACCAGGCCCACCGCCGTCAGCGCGGTCTTGCTCTTCCAGCCCATGATCTCACTCCCCCAATTTCTGGCCCGGACCTTGGGTCCGAACATTTGTTGGGGCGGACTTTGCGATGGGTTTCCATACATGCCAATCACCAAATCGCGGCCCGCCGATTTGCGTTGCGGCGACCTGGCGCCTCCCGCATAGGCTGACCGCCACAACGGTGGAGTCGATAGAGGCATGAGCGTCCTGGTCCTCGGGGGAACAGGTTTCATCGGGGCCCCGCTGGTGCGGCGGCTGGTCGCCGACGGCGTCGAGACGGCGGTGGGCCATCGCGGGCTCCGCGAGGTTCCGGCCGGCGCGACCTCGTGCGTGCTCGACCGGCGCGACCCCGGCGCGGTGCTGGCGGCGGTGCGCGAGGTCTCGGCGACCACGGTCGTCGACCTGCTGGCCTTTACCCAGGCCGGCTCCCTGCCGCTGCTGGACGCCCTGTCGGGCCGCATCGGGCGGTACGTGATGATCAGCTCGGTCGACGTCTACGCCAATTACGAGGGCCTGCACCGCAAGGGCCGGCCGACGCCGGTCTGGGACCGGCTGACCGAGGACGCGGCGCTGCGCGAGACGCGCTTCCCCTACCGCCTGGCCAAGCCGCGCCCGGCCAGCGACCCGCAGGCCTGGCTGGACGACTACGACAAGATTCCCCTGGAGGAGGCGGCAAGGGCCGCCACGGGGTTCGCGGCGACTATCCTGCGCCTGCCGATGGTGTTCGGGCCGGGCGACCGCCAGCGGCGGGTCTCCT
>NZ_AKKF01000188.1 GCF_000281955.1 Caulobacter sp. AP07
CTGGCGGCCGGCCTGGCCGCCACGTCGCCGAATTCCGCACCGTCGATCTCGACCGTCATGCTAAGCGCCTCCCGATGTCAGGCGCTTGAACGCGCTCTCAGGCCACACTGCCTTTGATTGATATTGAATGTAAATGGTTCATTTCAATCATCGTCGGTGAAAAGCGTTTCCCGCGACAGATCGGCGACCCGCGTCGTGCCGGTCAGGGCCATGGCGACCCTCATCTCGGCGCGGATGATGTCCAGCATGTGGGCGACGCCCTGCTGGCCCCGCGCCGCCAGCGCATAGGCCCAGGCGCGGCCCAGCAGCACGCCGTCGGCCCCCAGGGCCAGCATCCGGACCACGTCGAGGCCCGAGCGCACCCCGCCGTCCGCCAGGATCGGGATTCGCCCGGCCACGGCCCTGGCCACGCCCGGCAGGGCGCGGGCGGTGGAGAGGGTCCCGTCCAGCTGGCGGCCGCCATGGTTGGAGACCACCACCCCGTCGGCGCCCAGTTCCACGGCGCGGACCGCGTCGCGCGGATCCAGCACGCCCTTGAGGATCAGCTGTCCCGACCATTCGGCCCGGACCCATTCGAGGTCGCGCCAGGTGACGGTCGGGTCGAAATTGTCCCGCATCCAGGCGAAGAAATCTTCCAGGCCGCTGCTGGGCCCCAGCACCGGCGCGACATTGCCCAGGCTGTGGGGCCGGCCACGCAGGCCGACGTCGTAGCACCAGCCCGGCCGGGTCAGGGCCTGGGCCACGCGCCGCAGGTCGCCGGCCAGCCCCGGCGCGCCGGCCAGGCCCGACCGGTAGTCGCGGTAACGGGTTCCCGGCACCGGCATGTCGACCGTGAACACCAGGGTGGTGCAGCCGGCCGCCCGCGCCTGGTCCAGCAGGTCGCGCATGAAGGCGCGGTCGCGGATCATGTAGAGCTGGAACCAGAACGGCTTGCTCACCCCCGCCCGAACCTCGCCGATCGAACAGGCCGACACCGTGGACAGGCAGAACGGCGCGCCGGCCGCCTCGGCGGCCCGCGCGGCCTGCACCTCGCCGCGCCGGGCGTTGAGGCCGGCCAGGCCGATCGGGCCCAGGGCCACGGGCAGCGACCATTCCTGGCCGAACAGGGTGGTCGACAGGTCGATGTCGCTGACATTGGTCAGCACCCGCTGGCGCAGCGCCACGTCCCGCAGGTCGGCGACGTTGCGTCCCAGGGTCACCTCGTCGAAGGCCCCGCCGTCGATGTATTCGAACAGGAACGGCGGCAGGCGGCGGCGGGCCAGTTCGCGGTAGTCTTCGATCGAGACCGGTTTCATGCGGCGGCGCTCCCGACGTCCTGTCGCCAGCGACGCCTGTAGTCATCGAGGCTGAGGGTCAGCGGCGCGACCCGCCGCAGCGCCGACGGCGGCGCCAGGTCCGGGCGTAGCAGACGCAGCGCGCCATAGGGAACGTCGTCGTGGGCGTTGGAGACGAACACCTGCTGCTCCGGCCGCAAGGTCGCCAGGGCCCGCACGAACACCTCGGCCTCGGCGAAGCGGCCCTCGACCAGCAGGCGCTCGCGCGAGCCGATCAGGTCCAGCGCCTCGTCGGCGACCAGGGCCAGGTAGAGGCCGAGCACGGCGCGCTTGTCGGAGGCGTCGGCCGGTTCGTTGCGCCAGCGCCCCCGGTGGGCGGGGAACGGGCCGACGCCGGGCGCGAAACTGGGCAGGACGAAGATGTCGCGGGCGATCAGGGCCGGCAGCCGGGCGATCAGGGCGTCGGGGTCGTAGTCCTTGGTCAGGCCGAAGATGTCCAGGCCGGCGATCGCCTCGGCCTCCCGCCCGCCCATGAAGCGAGCCGACAGCACGGGGCGGCCCTCGACATCGACATTGACCAGGCAGTCGCGCGCCTCGTCCAGGCCTTCGCACGTGGCGCGGGGCAGGGCCTGGCCGGGCGAACGCAGCGCGACGAACCAGGTGCCGGTCGAGAGGATGGTGGCGTCGTGGGCGGCGATCTCGGCGTGACCGCGCGCCGCCAGCAAGGCGGCGTTGCTGTCGTGCAGGCCGCAGATCACCGCGCAGTCCCGCGGCAGGCCGGTGCGCGCCGCCCATTCGGGGGTGATCGGCCCCAGGCGCTCGCCGGCGTGGCGCAGGTCGCCCAGCCGCGCCGCCCAGCCGCGCGCCTCGGCCAGGGCGCTGGGGCGCCCCTCGAAGGGACGCCAGAGATCGCTGTGGCAGCCCAGGCTGCTGACCTCGCTGGCCGCCACGCCGCTCAGCCGCCAGGCCCAGTATTGCGGCCAGGGCAGGATCCGCAGGTTGTCCGGCCAGGGCCCGGTCAGGCCCTCCAGCCGGTGGATCTGCAGGCCCAGGTTCAGCCCCTGAGGCAGGAACGGCGACCCGGTGGCGACGAACGGGTCGCGCGACCGGCGATACGGCTCGCGCTCCGCCTCTTCCGGTGTGTCCTCGTAGTCCATGGGCGGGGCGAACAGGGCGCCGTCCGAGATCAGCGCCGCCGCCGCGCCGTGGGCCACCGGGATGATCGCGGCGATCTGGCCGAGGCTGGCGAACTCGCGCAGCGTCGCGGCGATCCAGTCGTCGAGCCCGGCGACGTCGAGGGCGCGGTAGCCCGGCCCCTGGACGATTTCGTTCGGCCGCGTCCGGCGCGCCAGGGACTGGCCCCGCCGATCCCAGAGGGTCAGCTTGGCGTTGGTTTTTCCGATGTCGAGCACCACGGTGCAATCAGCCGCCACACGTTCCTCCGATCTATCTTGATCATTTTCTATCGAAGATGATTGAAAACCGCCAGACCAATCGTTAGGCTTCGTCCCATGCCTACTCTGACCGCTTCCAAACCCGCCCTCCCCTTCCTGGTCCCCGCTTCGCGCTGGTCGAAGACGGACGCCGCGCGGCTGACGCCCGAGCAGCTTCTGCTGTATCGCTCCAACCTGCTCGGTTCGGACCTGACCGTCACCAACTTCGGCGGCGGCAACACCTCGGCCAAGCTTTCCGCGACCGATCCGCTGACCGGCCAGCCCGTCGAGGTGCTGTGGGTCAAGGGCTCGGGCGGCGACATCGGCTCGATGGCCCTGGACGGCTTCTCGACCCTCTATCTCGACAAGCTGCTGGGCCTGGAGAGCCTGTATCGCGGCGTGGCGTTCGAGGATGAGATGGTCGGCTTCCTGCCGCACTGCACCTTCGCCCTGAACCCGCGCGCCGCGTCGATCGACACGCCGCTGCACGCCTATCTGCCGTTCCGCCACGTCGACCACGTCCACCCCGACGCCCTGATCGCCCTGGCGGCCGCCGCCGACGGCGAGCAGGTCACCCAGGAGATCTACGGCGGCGCCGTCGGCTGGCTGCCCTGGAAGCGGCCGGGCTTCGACCTGGGGATCCAGCTGCGCGACTACGTGGCGGCCAACCCCGGCCTGCGCGGCGTGATGCTGGCGGGACACGGCGTGATCTGCTGGGCCGACGACGCAGAGGCCTGCTACCAGAACACCATCGACCTGATCGCCCAGGCGGCCCGCCACCTGAACGCCAAGCTGGCCGGCAAGCCGGCGTTCGGCGGCGCCGTGGTCCAGCCCCTGGACGCGCAGGCCCGCGCCGCCGTCGCCGCCGACCTGATGCCCCGCCTGCGCGGCCTGATGACCGGCGAGCGCGGCAAGCTGGGCCACTTCAGCGACGACGCCGAGACCCTGGAATTCGTCTGCAGCAAGGACTTCGAGCGCCTCGCCGCGATCGGCACCTCCTGCCCCGACCACTTCCTGCGCACCAAGATCGCGCCGCTGGCGCTGGACCCGGCGCGCATCGACCAGGACGGCTACCTGGCCCAGGCGATCGAAACCTATCGCGACGGCTACGCCGCCTATTACGGCCGCAACGCCGGCCCGACCGATCCGGCCATGCGCGACGCCAACCCGGTGGTCGTGCTGCTGCCCGGCGTCGGGCGCTTCACCTTCGCCGGCGACAAGACCACAGCCCGGATCGCCGGCGAGTTCTACGCCAACGCCATCAACGTCATGCGCGGCGCAGAGGCGATCGGTGGCTATCTGGGCCTGCCGGAGTCCGAGGCCTTCGCCATCGAATACTGGGCGCTGGAAGAGGCCAAGCTGCAACGGATGCCCAGGCCCAAGCCGCTGGTCGGACGCATCGCCCTGGTCACCGGGGCGGCGGGCGCGATCGGCGCGGCGGTCGCCAGTCGCCTGCTCGAGGACGGGGCCTGCGCGGTGCTGGTCGACATCAATCCCGCGACGCTGGAGACGGTGCGCGAGGGCATGGCCAAGACCTTCGGCGCCGACCGCGTCCGCTCGGCGATCTGCGACGTCACCGACGAGCAGCAGGTCGAAGCGGCCTTCAAGACCGCGACCCTGGCGTTCGGCGGGCTGGACATCCTGGTGGCCAATGCGGGCCTGGCCTCGTCCGCCTCGATCGAGGAGACCACCGTCGACCTGTGGCGCAAGAACTACGGCGTGCTGGCCGAGGGCTATTTCCTGACCAGCCGCGCGGCCTTCCCGCTGATGAAGCACAAGCGCGGCGGGTCGATCGTGTTCATCGGCTCCAAGAACGCCCTGGCCGCCACGCCCAACGCCTCGGCCTACGCCTCGGCCAAGGCCGCCTCGCTGCACCTGGCCCGCTGCCTGGCGCTGGAAGGCGCCGAGCACGGCATCCGCGTCAACGTGGTCAATCCCGACGCCGTCATCCGCGGCTCGAAGATCTGGGACGGCGACTGGCGCAAGGAGCGCGCCAGCGCCTACGGGATCGACCCGGGCGACGAACTGGAGGAGTTCTACCGCAAGCGCTCGATGCTTAAGCGTAGCGTCCTGCCCGAAGACATCGCCGAAGCCGTCTATTTCCTGGCCTCGGACGCCTCGGCCAAGTCGACCGGCAACATCATCAATGTGGACGCCGGCAACGCCCAGGCGTTCACGCGCTAGGTTTTAGGGAAGAAACGCCATGGACCCGATTCTTCTCTCGATCGACCAGATCGACGACCACAACGCCCAGCGCCTGGACGCCCTGCGCGACGAGTACGACAGCCTGGGCCGCGCCCTGGCCCGTCGCGGCATCGATATCGACACGGTGAAGGCCCGGGTGGCGGGCTTCTCGCTGGCCCTGCCGACCTGGGGCGCGGGGCGCGGCGGCACGCGCTTCGCCAAGTTCCCGATCCCCGGCGAGCCGACCAACATCCACGAAAAGCTGCAGGACTGCGGCCTGGTCCAGACCCTGGGCCGCGTCACGCCGCGCGTCTCGCCGCACTTTCCCTGGGACAAGGTCAGCGACTACGCGGCGCTGCGCGAAGAGGCCGCCGCCCTGGGGCTGGGCTTCGACGCGGTCAATTCCAACACCTTCCAGGACCAGCCGGGCCAGCGGCATTCCTATCGCAACGGCAGCCTCAGCGCGACCGACGCCGGGGCCCGCGAGCAGGCCATCGCCCACAATGTCGAATGCATCGAGATCGGCCGGAAACTGGGCTCCAAGGCCCTGACCGTCTGGGTCGGCGACGGCACCAACTTCCCGGGCCAGCAGGACCTGGGCGCGTCGCTGGACCGCTACCTGGCCAGCGCCGCCGAGGTCTATTCGGCCCTGCCCGACGATTGGCGGATGCTGCTCGAGCACAAGATGTACGAGCCGGCCTTCTATTCGTCGGTGATCTCGGACTGGGGCAGCAGCATCCTGGCCGCCCAGACCCTGGGGCCCAAGGCCCAGTGCCTGGTCGACCTCGGCCACCACGCGCCCAACGTCAATATCGAGCAGATCGTCGCCCGCCTGCACCGCTTCGGAAAGCTGGGGGGCTTCCACTTCAACGACTCCAAGTACGGCGACGACGACCTGGATTCGGGCAGCATCAACCCGCACCAGCTGTTCCTGGTGTTCAACGAGCTGGTCGAGGCCGAGCTGAACCCGCGCGACGGCTTCGACCCCGCCTACATGATCGACCAGTCGCACAACGTCACCGACCCGATCGAGAGCATGCTGTCGTCGGCGGAAGCCATCGCCGGGGCCTTCGCCAAGGCTGTGCTGGTCGACCGCGCCGAGCTGCTGGCGGCCCAGGACGCCAACGACGTGATGATGGGCTTCCAGGCGCTGCGGCGCGCCTATCGCACCGACGTCAGCCCGCTGGTGGCCATGGCCCGCATCGAGGCCGGCGGCGCGGCCGACCCGATCGCGCTCTATCGCCTGCTGGGCTGGCGCGAGCGGACCGCTCAGGAGCGGACCCCGGTGGGCCTGGGCGCCGGGATCGTTTGAGCCGGACTGAGCAAAGTTGATTGCAACTGGTCGCGAAACGACGGAGATAACGGGGGTTGTCTCCGGAGGCCGCATGCACGCGACTGAGCGCGAAAACCTTATCCTGCGCCTGCTGCAGGAGCGGGGTTTCATTGGGTTCCAGGAGCTGGACCAGCGCCTCGACGCCTCGCCCGCCACCATCCGCCGGGACCTGGAACGCCTCGACGGCGAGGGTCGGATCGAACGCGTCCGGGGCGGGGCGCGCCTGGCCGGTCCCGCCGAGACGCCCAGCCCCGATCGCCCGCAACTGCGCGGCGTCCCCTTCCACGAGAACATCGCCCGCCACACGGCCGAGAAGGCGGCGATCGGCCGCGCCGCCGCCGCCCTGTGCCGGCCCGGCGAGGCGGTGATCATCGACGGCGGCTCGACCACCCTGCAGATGTGCCACCACCTGGAGGCGCTGGAACTGCAGGTGCTGACCAACTCGCTGCACATCGTCAGCGCCCTGCTGCCGCAGCCCGGCACCCGCATCTCGATCCCGGGCGGCACGGTGTTCCGCGAGCAGAACATCGTCCTCAGCGCCTTCGAGGACGACGGGGCCAGCCGCTACCACGCCAGCAAGATGTTCCTGGGCGCCGAGGCCGTCGGCCGCCACGGGATCATGCAGAGCGACATCCTGCTGGTCCAGGCCGAGCGCGGCCTGCTGAACCGGGCCGACGAGCTGATCCTGCTGGTCGACAGCAGCAAGTTCGCCGCCTCGGCCGGCCACGTGGTCTGCGGGCTGGGCGAGCTGGACCTGGTGATCACCGATCCAGGCCTGTCGGCCGCGCACCGCCAGATGCTCGAGGACGCGGACGTCCGCGTGGTCATCGCCGAGGGATAGGCGGGCGGCCACTTGTTCTGCTTTATGCGGATGCTGCGGAACATCGTTCCGCGCCTGAAGGCATCCCCACGCAAACGGGGACAAATGTGCCGTCGGGAACCGCCTAAGGTCGCCTCATGACGCAAGACATGACTTACGCGCGGTACCTCGCGCTGGACCTCTTGCTCGCGGCCCAGCAGCCGCTGAGCGACCGTCACGACGAACTGCTGTTCATCGTCATCCATCAGACCAAGGAGCTGTGGCTCAAGGAGATCATCCACGAGGTGAACCTGGCCAAGCGCCTGGTCGCCACGCACGATCTCGAGCCGGCCTACAAGGCCTTGGCCCGGGTGTCGCGGATCCAGACGGTGATGACCCTGTCGTGGGACGTGCTGGCGACGATGACTCCGGCCGACTACCTGAGCTTCCGGGGCGACCTGGGCTCCAGCTCGGGCTTCCAGTCGCACCAGTTCCGGACCCTGGAATACCTGCTGGGCTTGAAGGACCAGAGCTTCCTGAAGTTCCACGCCGAGGGTTCAGACGCCCTGGTGCAGTTGCGGACGGCCCTGGAGGCGCCCAGCCTCTACGACGTCGCCATCGCCCAGTTGGCCAAGGCGGGTCTGGCCGTGCCGGACGCGGTGCTGAACCGCGACTTCGCCCAGACCTATGCCCCCTCGCCCGAGGTGGAGGCCGCCTGGCTGGAGGTCTACCGCGACACCCAGCGCTATTGGGAACTGTACCAGCTGGCCGAGAAGCTGGTCGACCTGGACGACGCCCTGGTGACCTGGCGCCACAAGCACGTGCTGACCGTCGAACGGATCATCGGCGGGCGGCCGGGCACCGGCGGCACCGATGGCATCGGCTATCTGGCCTCGACCCTGCGCCGGCGCTGCTTCCCCGAGCTGTGGTCGCTGAGAACCAAGCTGTGAGCGCCCGCAAGGACCTGTTCTCACGGGCGTTGGCGGCCGCGCCCGACCGGCTGCACATGGCCGCCCACAGCCATCATCTCTGGCCCGACGTCACCCTGGCCGCCCAGGTCGAGGCCTGGGAGGACGCCGCCGTCCTGGCTGATCACAAGTGGGACAAGGCGCTGGGCGAAGTCTATCCGAGCGCGCAAGGCCTGGTCGCCCGCGAGCTCTCCCTGCCGTCGCCCGACAGCGTCGTCTTCGCGCCCAACACCCACACCTTGCTGGCGGTGCTGTTGTCGGCGGTCGGCAAGCGACCCGTCCGGGTGTTGTCCACCGACGGCGAGTTCCACTCGTTCCGCCGCCAGGCCCAGCGCTGGATCGAGGCCGGCGAGATCGAACTGACGCGGGTGGACAGCGACACGCCCGACTTCGCGGAACGGTTTCTGGCCGCGGCGCGCGCGGGCGGTTTCGACCTGATCTTCGTCAGCCACGTCTTCTTCAAGAGCGGCTTCGTCTTCGACCGGGTCTGGGAACTGGCCGACCTCGCGCGGCCGGAGGGACCGTGGGTGGTGGTCGACGGCTATCACGGCTTCCGGGCCATCCCGACGGACCTGTCGGCGGTGGCCGACCGCCTGTTCTACATCGCCGGCGGCTACAAATACGCCATGGCCGGGGAAGGGGCGGCGTTCCTGCACGCCCCGCCCGGTTTCGGACCGCGTCCAGCCCTGACGGGCTGGTACGCCGAGTTCGGCGACCTGGAGGGCCCGCCGGGCGGCGTGGGCTACGCCCGCGACGCCGGCCGCTTCCTGGGCGCGACCTTCGACCCGTCAGGGCTATACCGCTTCGTGGCGGCGGGACGGATGCTGGAGGCCCAGGGCCTGACCACGGCGGTGATCGCCGGGCACGTCGGCGGCCTGCAGGGAAACCTGCTGGCCGGGATCCCCGCCGGCGCGGCCGGGCCGCTGAAGGACGCCGTCCTGTTGAACCCGCCGGGCCGGGGCTCGCGAGCCCGCTTCCTGGCGCTGCGCCATCCCTCCGCTCAAGCCTGGAAACAGGCGCTGGCCGCGAAGGACGTGGTGGTGGACGTACGAGACGACGTCCTGCGGATCGGGCTCTCGATCTATCACGACGAGACGGACATCGCGACCTTCTGCGCGGCGTGTCGGGCGTTGCCCTAGACCGGCGCCGGCGGGCTGAACACGCCCAGGAGAGCCCTCCCCCAAAACAGCAGCGCCGGCCGCCGGGGTTCAACCCGACGGCCGGCGCACGTCACTCTCGGCAAGGCGCGGGGGGAGCGCGCCGGGTCCCGGCGCATCCCCACGCCAGGACCGCCTCGAGGCGGAACTTGTTCCCGCCTAGAACTTGACCGCCAGGGTCAGGTAGTAGGACCGGGGCTGGATGGTCAGGATGTTGAGCGTCTGGTCCGGGTTGGCGGCCAGGCGGGCCGGGGTGAAGGCTTGCCGGTCGAGGGAGGCGAGCAGGCCGCCCGCCGAGGCCCAGCTCATCACGCCCTTGCCGTCGAGCAGGTTGTTGATGTTGCCCGACAGCTGGACGCGATCATTGATCTGCCACTGCCCGCCGACGTCCACCTGCGAGAAGCCCGGCAGGTAGAAGGTGTTGTAGCGGTTGGCGGCGCGCTCGCCGAGATAGCGCCAGGTGGCGAACAGGTTCCAGCGGTCGGACGGACGGTAGAGCCCGGTGAGGCTGGTCATGATCTTGGCGCTGTTGTCGGCCTCGCCGTCCGGCACGCGCGTCAGCACGTCGTCGGCCTCGCCCGGGGTGTTGGCGATCCAGACGGCGAAGTCCTTCGACTTGGGCTCCTGCAGCGTCGCCTGCAGCTGGACCGACAGGGCGTTGGTCACTTTCAGTTCGCCGTCGATCTCGACGCCGTAGGTCTCCTGCGTCGCGAAGACCGGCGGCGGGTTGTAGCTGGTCCCGTCCGCCCGGTTGAACACCTGGACAGCGCCGACGTTCTCCAGCCGGCTGTAGAACGGATTGACGGTCAGCGTCAGGCGGTCGAGCGTCAGCCGGTGGCCCATCTCGACCTGCAGCAGGTCCTGGGCGATCGACGGGCTGTTGGCGACGGCCGCCGCCGTGGTCAGGGTGGCGTAGAAGGACAGGTCGGGCGCCTTCTTGCCGTGCGACACCCGCACATAGGTCGTCTGGGCGTCGCTCCAGCGGTAGGTCGCCGCGGCGGAATAGGACGTGAAGTTCAGGTCGCGGTCATAGGAGACGGGCGGGCCCAGGCCCTGCTGGACGTTGTCGTAGAGCGTGTTGACGTTCCCGTCCGTCCCGCCCGGGGTCTGGCTGGCGAGGGCCACGCTGGTCCAGTTGGAGCCCCGGTTGGTGATCTTCTCGTAGCGGACCGCCGCATCGACGGTGATCTTGTCGGTCACGTCCCAGTTGCCGCCGGCGAACAGCGAGGCCTGGACCTGCTTGGTCCTGGTTAGGGTGGCGCTGACCCGGTTGCCGATGCTGCCGTAGCCGTTCGGATCGGTGACCTGCTGCACCACGCCGCCGGGCGTGGTCAGGGTGATGTCGAGGTTCCGCGGCCTGTCCTGCAGGGGCGCGACGCCGATGCCGGCCCCGCCGATGACGGTCGAGACGTCCGACTTGGCGTAGAAGCCCCCGAAGGTGAAGGCGCCGCGCTCGAATTTCCTGGTGACGGAGATCTGGTCCATCACCTCATCGACCTTGGGATTGTAGAACAGCGCCGCTTCCGACACGACGCTGTTGGCCATGACCGACTGGTTGGGCAGGTTGTTGGTCACCACGGTCGCGGCGGCGCCCACGCGGTTCACCTGGGCCAGGATCGCGCCCGTCTTGCGGTCGCGATAGGTGTAGAGGCCGCTGGCCGTCGTGCCGAGGAAGGCCGCCAGCACCGGGTCGGCGATCGGCAGGGCGAAGATCACGCCGCCCGAGTTCCAGTCCAGTTCGTTGCGCGAGAGCCGCAGCGCGTTGGACAGGCTCCAGCCATCGCCGAAATCGTGGTCGATCCGCGCGCCGATCGCCTTGGCCTTGGCGTGGGCCAGCTTGTCGCCGTCCCAGGTGCGGGTCTTGGCGCCGGCATAGGGGGTGAAGCTGTGGCTGGTGGCTTCGGGCAGCAGGCTGGTGTCGCCGCCCAGTTCCGAGACCACCTTGGGATTGTTGAAGTCGCGGGCCGGCAGGAACTCGAACCAGCCGTTGTGGTCGTTGAGGTACTTGCCGAAGATCTGGATTTTCCCCGCCCCGTAGTCGTAGGTCAGGTTGCCCTTGATCTGGCCGCCCCGGTTGAGGGCGTAGCCGGGATCGCGCGCGCCGGTGCTCTTGCGGTAGAAGCCGCCGAGGCTGTAGCGCAGGCGGTCGCCGATCGGGCCGGAGACATAGGCGTCGCCGCGGTAATAGGGGTTGCCGCCCTTGCCCTCGGCCCCGATCTTGGCGCGGACCTCGCCTTCGAACTCGGACCCGCCCGTGCGTGAGATGTAGTTGAAGATGCCGCCCGGCGCGTTGGGGCCGGTCACCGTCGCGGTGCCGCCGCGCAGGGCTTCCAGGCGCCCCAGGCCGACGTCGGGCCGCAGGAAATAGTCGGGGCCGTAATTGGTGAAGGTCACGTTGGTGACCGGCAGGCCGTCTTCCTGCAGCGACACGTAGTAGTAGCCGCCGGCCGCCTCGACCGAGTTGGCCGACACGCCGCGCGAATAGACGATGTTGCGGATCTCGCCGAGCGCCGAGTTGACGAAGACGCCCGGGACCGACTTGAGCAGGTCGGCGGCGCTGAGGGGCGCGACCCGCTCCAGGTCCTCGGCCCGCAGCACCGACACGGCGACCGCCGACTTGCCCAGCGAGGCCTGGCTCAGCACGCCGGTGACGATGATCTCGGCCACCGAATCCGGCTCGGCCGGCGAGGTCTGGGCCTGGACCGGCGCGGTTTGCGCCGATGCGGCGTGCGCCGCGCACAGCGAAGCCACCAGCGCGAACGCCGTACCACCCACGAGCTTCTTCTTCATGTGTTTCCCCTGCGTTTCCCGTCGCGGCTTCGTTGGTTGGCGCCGTCTTGTGGACGCCGAGCCTTAGCGATGATCGTGGGTAACGCGGGAAACGATCATATTCAATCTATTTTTGTCTTTTTCTATCTTTTAACCACCAAAATCGCGCATGAACCCAGGGGTTGAGCCCCTGGGTTCGATCGCGCGTCTGGTCAGGTGGTCGCCGCGCGCCGTTCGCCACGGACGCCTGCGGCCGGCCGGAACGCGCATGGAGAAGGGCTCGCCGACCTCGAACCTCAGGGGCGCCGCGTCGCGGTGGAGAGTCTCGCCCTCGGCCCCTAGCCGTCGGTGTCCGCCATCGCCTTCGCCAGGGCGACGAGCTGCTTGCGGAGCGCGGGATTCATCGCCTTGAACGCCACCACGAGGTCCTGGGAGCCGCTGTCGTTCAGGAAATCGATCAGGCCGCCGGCGACGCTCTCGCCGCCGCCGCGCGGCGCGTCCAGACCCTCGAAGAAGGCCGACAACGGCGTGTCGAGCTTGTGGGCGATCTCATACAGCTTCGACGAGCTGACCCGGTTGGTCCCGCGCTCGTACTTCTGCACCTGCTGGAAAGTGACCCCCAGCGCATCGGCCAGGTCGGACTGCGAAATGCCCAAAGCCCGTCGCTTCACCCGGATGAGGGCGCCGACGTGCTGGTCCACGGGGTGGGGTGAATGGGGGGTCGCGGTCATGGTCTTCATGTCCTCTGTTGGAGAACGCGCCATGGCGATTTACCAAATCGCCGCGTGATGAATTCATTAAGGCCGAGGTTGTTGAAAGGTTGCAACTCTTGTCCCCGCTCGCGGGAATCGTGAAAGCCCTGGGCCGTCCGACGACATGGGCCGCCGTCCAAGGACCCCGGCGCCGACCAGCGCTGCGCATCTAAGCCATTGGAATCAAAAGACTCCCTAAGTCTCGCAACTCGGCGCTCCCGGCGCCCGCCCTTCCGGGAATGAAACGCCCGCCTCGCCGCCCGCGGTGGCCGGGCATCGACGATGTTCCGCGCCCGGATGGGCCTGGAGGTAGGCCGCGATAGCGCCGGCGATCACCCGCGCCGCCCGGGCGTCCGGATGGCGATTGCTGGGCAGGCGCCAGCCGGGATCGAGGGTCACCATCACATAGGGCAGCCCCGCCTCGTCGAGCACGCGGCGGCGCAGCGCCCGCTCCGCGGCGGTCTCCGGCGCCAGCTGCGGCACGACGATCAGCGGCGTGGCGCCGCGCCGGCGCGCCATCGCGACCGTGTCGGCGAGCGCCGCCCGGCTCATGGCCACGCCCCGGTCGATCTCGGCGTCCGAGCGGTAGGGGATCGCCCGGCGGGCCAGTTGGACCAGGCGCGGCGCGGCGTCCGGCGGACGCCAGGCCAGGCCGGAGTCGAGGCGCGGACGATCGGCGTCCAGGTTGCGCCGGAACAGCGACGGCATGAACAGCGACACCACCGCCACCGGCCGCCGATAGCGCGGCCATTCCTGGCGCAGGCGAAGATAGGCCTGGTCCGTCGCGTAGCCCTCCACCGCCAGGTTGGCGCTCTGGACGCCGGTCAGGGCCTCGACCCGCGCGGGGATCGACTCCTCCCAGGTCAGGCCGTGACCGAGCATGATCGACTCGCCGGTGAACAGGATGGTCGGCCGGGCCGGATCGACGGCGTCGCCCGGGCGGCGCACCCGATGGCCCGCGGCGTCGATGGCGTAGGCGATGGAACGCCCGCCCAGCCCGCCCACGCCCTGCCGCGACGGTTCCAGGACCCAGCCCAGCTGTGCGTCGCGCCGCCGCAAGGGCTCACGCAGGGCGGGCGTATCCTGGGCGCGCAGCCAGGGCAGGTGCGACAAAAGGACCTCGCAGAACACCAGGGACAGTCCCACGGCGACCGCGACCGGCGCGGCGTCGCGGGCCAGGCGGACCAGGGGAACCCTGGCGAACAGGCGCCCCGCGCGGGGACGAATCCAGAGGATCAGGGCCAGCCCCAACCCTCCGCTCGCGACCCGAAAGCCCAGCAGGACAAGAGCTTGCGTGGCTCTCGGGGTGTAGAAATCGGGCAGGATATGCCGGTCCATCCAGGCGCCGTCGGCCACGAGCGCCCAGACCACCAGCGCCGCGCCGAGCGCCGCCACGACGGCCTCCGCCGACAGGCGCCGGACGAGCGCGCCGCCGGGGGCGGACGAGGCAACTGGCGGCCCATGCATACCGGTGTTATTCCAGAAACAGACCAAGGGGATGCTAGCGCATGAGATCCCTACTGTCGTTGGTTCACTGGTGGGTTTGGCGTGACGCCCGGCGGCGGGCGACCAACCTGCTGCGGTTCGCCGAGGTCGAGGCGGACGGCGGGCGCGACATCGTCCGCGCCGCCGAACAGACCCGCGATCCGGTGCTTCGCAAGCTGTTCCTGGTCCACGCCCTGGACGAGCAGCGTCACGCCGAGCTCTTCCGCAAACGGGGCCGAGCGCTGATGGCCCAGCTGCCGCCCGGGCCGGACGGCGGCGGTCGGACCCAATGGCTGGCGCCGGGCGAGCGGGGCCTGGACGACCTGCGCGTGGAGCAGGAACGCGACGGCTCGCTGCTGGCCTTCCTGCACCTGTCCGAGAAGACCGCCGCCCGCGACTTCGCCCACTATGTCGACGTGCTGGGACACGACCCGGCCACCCGCGAGGTCTTCGAGAAGGTCGCGCAAGACGAGGCGTTCCACATGAACTACACGCACGCTCAGTTGATCCGGGTCTCGCCCGGGGGTCACGGCCGCCTGCTCTGGATGGCCCGCCTGCGCCGGTTGTGGTCGCTGTACCTGCGCTTCGCGGGCGCCTTGGCCGGCCTGATCGGCGCGGTCATCCTGACCCTGCAGTATTTCATCCTGGCGCCGCCCTTTGCCCTGCTGGCCCGCCGCGCCCAGGCTCGCGAGCCGCTCGGCTGGGTCGCCATACCGGAACAGCGCAACGGCGCGCTGACGCGGCAATACTGATGAAGATCCTCGGCGTCTCCGCCCACTACCACGACGCCGCCGCGGCCCTGGTCGTCGACGGCCTTCCGGTCGCGGCCGTGCAGGAAGAGCGCCTGTCGCGGCGCAAGAACGACGCGGCCTTCCCGATGGGGGCCATAGAGTGGTGCCTCGACCAGGCCGGCCTGCAGCCCGAGGACCTCGACGCGGTGGTCTTCTACGAACGGCCGATGCTGAAGTTCGACCGGATCCTGACCAGCGCCCTGCGCGCCTTTCCCCACAGTCGCCGCGCCTTCGCCCACGCCATGAAGAACACGCTGGGCGAAAAGGCCTGGGTGCGCGGCCTGATCACCGCCCAGCTGGGGGTGCGGCGGGATAAGATCCTGTTCACCGAGCACCACCAGTCGCACGCGGCCGCCGCCTTCCTGACCGCCCCGACCCGGCGCGCGGCGATCCTGACCACCGACGGCGTGGGCGAATGGGCGACCACCACCGTGGGCCGGGGCGAGCGGCCGGCCGACGGCCCCACCCGGATCATCCTGGATCGCGAGGTGCGCTTTCCCCACTCGCTGGGCATGTTCTACTCGACCTTCACCGCCTATCTCGGCTTCGCCATCAACGAGGGCGAGTACAAGGTCATGGGCCTGGCCGCCTATGGCCGCCCGTCGATGGTCGACCAGGTCCGCAAGGTGCTGCGTCGCACCCCGGACGGGGCCTTCGCCCTCGACCTCGACTATTTCGAGTTCCATACCAGCGTCACGCGCTCGTTCTCCCGGCGCTTCGTCGACCTCTTCGGCCCGCCCCGCCTGGCGCATGGGCCCATCGATCTGGAGTCCGCCGAGGGGCGCAGGTTCGCTGACATCGCCGCCAGCGCGCAGCAGGTGCTGGAAGAGGTCCTGGTCGACCTGACCCGCCGCCTGAAGCGCGAGACCGGCCTGCCGGACCTCTGCCTGGGCGGCGGCGTGGCGCTGAACGGCGTCGCCAACACCCGCATCCTGGCCGAGTCGGGCTTCGAGCGCCTGTTCGTGCCCTCGGCGCCGGGCGACGCGGGCAGCGCCCTGGGGGCGGCGCTCTACGCCGACCGCATCCATTTCGGCAATCCCGACCGCGACGTCCCCGACCATCCGTTCTGGGGACCGGAGCTCGACGAGGCCGAACTGGCGCGCCTGGCCGGCGAGGACGGCCTGCCACTCCAGACCCTCGACGAGCCGGCCCTGATCGACCTGACCGTGGAAGACCTGGCCCGCGACCGGGTCGTGGGCTGGATGGACGGGGCGCTGGAATTTGGTCCTCGCGCCCTGGGCCATCGCAGCATCCTGACGGCCCCGCACGACCTGGCCATGCGCGACCGGCTCAACCGGGACATCAAGTATCGCGAGGAGTTCCGCCCCTTCGCCCCGGTCGTTCCCATCGAGGCGGCCGACCGCTTCTTCGTGCTGCCGCCGGGCGGAGCGCGCCTGGCGCGGTTCATGTCGGGCGTCTTTCCGGTGCGGGCCGAATGGCGCGAGCGCCTGGCCGCCGTCACCCATGTGGACGGCACCGCCCGGATGCAGGTCCTGGAGCGGGACATGGCCCCGCGGCTGCACGACCTGCTGCTCGCCTACGGCCGGCGCAGCGGCCTGCCGGTGCTGCTCAACACCTCGTTCAACCTGGCCGGCGAGCCGATCGTCAACCGGGTGGTCGAGGGCTATTCCACGTTCCGGCGTTCGGGCATCGACGTCCTGGTCGCCGGCCGGTCCCGCATCGTCAAGCGCGCGGTCGCCCAGGCCGCGCCCAGGGAGGAAGTCGCATGATCCGTCCTCGCGGAAGGTTTCATCGCCAGATGATCGTGCTGGGCAGCATGGCCGGCTCGACCCTGGAACTGGTCCAGGGCCTTTGGCGCGGCGGCCCCGGGCGGCGCTGGCTCATCCCCCTGGCCGTCTTCCTGTGCCTGACCGGCGCGATCCTGATTTTGGCCGTCAGCGTCGAAGCCCTGGCGCCGTTCGTCTACGCCATCTTCTGACCGTGGAGGCGTTCCGCACGCTGCTCGCCTGTCCGGCCTGCGCCGGCGACCTGGCGGCGGACTGGACCTGCCTGGGCTGCGGCGCCCGCCACGCCGCGCCGGACGGCGTGCCGGCCTTGCGCCTGGCGGCCGACGACCGCACCGAAACCGTACGCCGCTTCTACGAGCATGCGCCGTTCCCCGGCTATCCGCCGCGCGACAGTCTGGACTGGCTGCGCGCTCGCGCCGAGCGCAGCCCCTTCGCGCGGCTGCTGGACCGGTCCGTCGCCGGCGACGCCAGGATCCTGGAGATGGGCTGCGGCACGGGCCAGATGAGCCTCTACCTCGCCCGGGCCGACCGCCTGGTGATCGGCGCCGACCTTACCCGGGCCTCGCTGGCGCTGGGCGCGGCGGCGGCCCGGCGGTTCGGGGTGAGCGGCGTGCGGTTCGTCGAGACCGACCTGGCGGCTCCCGGCCTGCGCGAGGGCGCCTTCGACCTGGTCTATTGCTCCGGCGTGCTGCACCACACGCCCGATCCGCGGGCGTCGTTCCGTCGCCTGGTCCGGCTGGCGCGACCGGGCGGGATGATCGTCCTGGGGCTCTACAACGCCTATGCCCGCCTGCCGCTGCGCCTGCGCCGGGCCGTCGGCCGGCTGTCCGGCTTCCGCTGGATCCCGTTCGACCCGGTGCTGCGCGACCGCGCCGCCGAGCCCGAACGCCGCGCGGCCTGGCTCCGCGACCAGTACCGTCACCCCGAGGAGCATCGCCACACCCACGCCGAGGTGCTGGCCTGGTTCCGCGACAACGACGTCGACTATGTGCGCGCCTATCCCAGCACCGTCCTCGGCGACGATCCGGAAGACCTGTTCATCCCGGCGGCCGACAACTGGGCGCTCGAGGCCTGGCTGGCGCAGCTGGGATGGATGCGCAGCCTCGGGCCGGAGGGCGGATTGTTCGTGATGGTCGGCCAACGCTCCGGGTCGAGCACGCCGGCCCCCACCGGGCCGACCTGACGCCGGTCCGCGCGCGTCGCCGGCGGCTTCAGACCGCCAGCGCGCCGCGCAGGGCGGGGACCAGCAGGGCGCACAGCGCCGCCGCGCGGGGATGTTCCTCGCGGAGCTTGGCGCGATGGAACAGCATCAGCTTGCGCTTGATCGCCGGGTGCGTCAGCGGCGTCAGCCGCACCCGATCGGTGTCGAGGCCGCGCGTGTAGAGACGCGGCAGGACGCCGACCGCCAGGCCGCTGCTGGCCAGGCCGAGCAGCGACCCCACCTGGTCGACCTTGTAGCGCGTCGAGGGCGACAGGTTGTTCTGGCGCATCGCCGCCGAGCTGAGCTCGCCGATGCTGCCGCCGACGAAGTGAACGATCTCGCTGCCTTCCAGGGCGCTCCAGGGCAGGCTGGCCGAGGCCGCGAGCGGATGATCCTTCGGCGTCACCAGCAGCATCTCGTCCTCGGCGATCAGGGTCGCTTCCAGCCCCTCCTCGGTGCGCCCCAGAACGCCCACGACGATGTCGAGCGCGCCGGTGCGCAGGTTTCCAAGGAGCGCGTCGTTCTTGCCGTCGCTGAGGTGGAAGCTCACATCGTCGCACTGGCCGCCGAGCCGCGCCACGATCTCGGCCGCCGCCGGCACCACCGACGGGATCGCGCCGATCCGGATCACCGCCTTGCCCCGCGCGGCGACGTCGCTCATGTCGACGAAGGCGTTGTCGGCGGTCTTCAGCAGGCGCAGGGCGTGCGGCAGGAAGGCGGCCCCGGCGTCGGTAAGGGAGACATGGTGGGTGCTGCGGTCGAACAGCCGGACGCCCAGATGCTCCTCGATCTGACGGATGCCCGCGCTCAAGGCGGGTTGGGACACGATCATCCGCTCGGCCGCCCGGCTGAAGTTGCCCGCGTCGGCCAGGGCGGTGAAGAAGCGCAGCTGGCGCAGCGAGATGGCCTGGGTGCGGGCCGCTGGGCGCGAGGCCGGGGCGGTCAAGATCTCTGGCATGGCGGCCTTCGGGGACAGTGAACGGGCCGGCCCCTGGTTATAAGCCAACCCTATAAGCAGATAACTACAAAGAGCTTCCAATTCTAAGGAGCCGTCATAACCTCGTAACAATCGCGCACCGATGGAATAGTTGAAATAAGCAGCAGAATTGGCGCAACCTCCGCGAAACAAGCGCGGACTTTGGGCAAATCTACTTGCTGGGGTGAACAACTATAGGAAGAAACGCCTGGGGAGGCTGTCGGCGGGCGCGCCAACCATCACGGGGGTTCTTCATGTTGTCTGTTGTCGGCCATCGGCCTGAACGCGCCACCTCGCACGGCAAGGCGTCGATGCTGGGCATCGCCTCCACCGCCGTGCTCATCGCCCTGTCCTGCGGCGCCTCGGCCCAGGCGCAGGACACCTCGGCCAGCGCCGAGGTCGAAGCGGTGGTGGTCACCGGATCGCGCATCAAGAGCCCCGACGCCACCAGCGTCAGCCCGATCAGCACGGTGACCAACAAGCAGATCGCCCAGCGCGGCGTCGTCCGCGTCGAGGACCTGATCAACACCCTGCCCCAGGCCTTCGCCGACCAGGGCAGCGGCAATCGCGGCGGCACGGTCGGGGCCAGCGGCACCGCCACCATCAACCTGCGCAATCTCGGCAACCAGCGAACCCTGGTCCTGATCGACGGCAAGCGCCTGATGCAGGGCGACCCCGCCCGCTCGGCGGCCCAGGCCGCCGACATCAACAACATCCCCGCCGCGCTGATCCAGCAGATCGACGTGGTCACCGGCGGCGCCTCGGCCGTCTACGGGTCGGACGCCCTGGCCGGCGTCGTCAACTTCATGCTGAAGCGCGACTTCGAGGGCGTGCAGCTGGACGTGCAGGGCGGCCTGTACATGCACAACAATCACAGCGCCATCGTCTCGGCGGCCACGGCGGCGGGACAGACGCCGGCGGTGGGCCGCGAACTCGACGGCGGCCAGCAGAGCTATTCGATCACGGCCGGCCGGAACTTCGCCGACGGTCGCGGCAACGTCACCGGCTTCTTCAGCTACAAGGAGATCGCCGGCGTCGGCACCAAGGACCGCGACTTCTCGACCTGCAACCTGTCGGCCACCGCGACCGGCTATGCCTGCTCGCTGTCCAGCGCCACCTATCCGGTCCAGTTCCAGCTGACCAACCCGGCCACCGGCGCGACGCGCGGCAGCTACGCCCTGGACAGCACGACCGGCAACACCCTGCGCGCCTATCGCACCTCGGACGGCTTCAACAACGGCAACACCTACGACCTGCAGTCGCCGGACAAGCGCTACAACGCCGACCTGTTTGGCCGCTACAAGATCTCGGACGCGGCCGAGATCTACGGCGAGTTCATGTACATGCATGACGAGGCCGACATTAAGCTGTCGCCCACCGCCGTGTTTACGGTCCCCGAAAGCATCAACTGCAACAACCCGCTGCTCTCGGCCCAGGAAAAGACCCTGATCTGCACCTCCGTCGGCCTGACCGACGCGCAGAGCGCCAACGTCATCGTCTCGCAGCGCAACGCCCTGGGCGGTTCGCGTCACGACTATACCGACCACACGTCCTACCGTGGCGTGGCCGGCGTCCGCGGCGACATCACCTCCAACTGGCGCTACGACGTCTACGCCCAGTACGGCCGCACCGACTATACCTCGCGCCTGACCAACGACTATTCCCTGGCCAAGTTCGCCAAGGCCCTGCGCGCGGTGACCAACGGCAGCGGCCAGATCGTCTGCGAATCCGTGGTCAACGGCAGCGACCCGTCCTGCGTGCCGATCAACCTGTTCCAGGTCGGCGGCATCACCCCGTCGGCGCTGAACTACGTGCAGAACACCGTCCGCCGGAAGGGCTTCACCGAGGAGACCATCCTCAGCGGCGCGCTGACCGGCGACCTGGGCCTAACCAGCCCCTTCGCCAGCTATCCGATCGGCGTCGCCATCGGCGCCGAATATCGCGACGAGAAGATCAGCTTCCAGCCCGACAAGTTCTACAGCAGCCGCGACGTGGCCGGAAACTCGGGCGGGGAATATCCGATCGAGGGCTCGTTCAACGTCAAGGAAGTCTATGGCGAGGTCCGGGTTCCGCTGGTCGAGAACAAGCCGCTCTTCAAGAGCCTGTCGGCCGAAGGCGGCGTGCGCTACTCCGACTACAGCACCGCGGGCGACACCTGGGCCTACAAGGCCGGCGGCGAATGGGCCCCGGTCAGCGACATCCGCTTCCGCGGCAGCTTCCAGCGCGCGGTGCGGGCCCCCAACCTGGTCGAGCTGTTCGGGCCGCAACGCACTGTGACCGCCGCGATCACCGACCCCTGCGAAGGCGCGACGCCCAGGGCGACGGCGGCCCAATGCGCCCTGTCGGGCGTGACGGCGGCGCAGTACGGGACCATCGCCCCGGCGGCGGGCCAGCAGTCCGGCGCCCTGGTCGGCGGCAATCCCGATCTGGCTCCGGAAAAGTCGAACACCAAGTCGTTCGGCGTGCAGTTCATGCCCCGGTTCCTGCAGGGCGTGACCTTCACCGTCGATTACTTCGACATCGACGTGAAGAAGCTGATCACCACCGTTCCGGCCGGGATCGAGCTGTCGCAGTGCATCAACACCGGGGTGTTCTGCGACCTGATCAGGCGCAACGCCGCGACCGGGTCGCTGGTCACCAGCGGCTATGTCGTCACCACCAGCGTCAATGCCGGCTACCTGAAGACCTCGGGCCTGGATTTCTCGGTCACCGCCGCGCACGACCTGCCCGAACTGTTCGGCAAGGACATGGGCCGGATCGGGCTGAACTTCTCGGGCACCAAGACCAACAAGTACGAGGTCCAGATCCTGCCCGGCTCGCAGCCCTATCGCTGCGACGGCTATTTCGGCGTCACCTGCGGCCAGCCGATCCCCAAATGGCGTCACCGCCTGATCGCCGACTGGACCTCGCGCGGCGGCGTCAACCTGTCGGCCACCTGGCGCTATATCGGCGAGACGAAGAACGACAAGTCGAGCAGCGCGACCTTCCTGAAGGCCGCCTACCAGCCCTACGACCTGAAGATGCCCAGCGTCAGCTATGTCGACTTCGCCGCCTCGATGGACGTCGCCGAGAAGGTCACGGTCCGGGTCGGCGTCAACAACGCCTTCGACAAGGATCCGCCCCTGACCGCCAGCACCGGCGGCCAGACCTCGAACGGGGCCTTCTTCTCGGGCATGTACGACTCGCTGGGCCGCTACATGTTCGTCGGCGCCACGGCGCGCTTCTGATCCGCGCGCGGGATAGGTCCCCCCTTCCCGCGACGGCTAGGCCAAGGACAGTCACCTTATGCTGCTCAGCACCATTACCCCTTACTGGCGCCCCGCGGCCCTTGGCCTATCGGCGCTGCTCGCGACAGGCATGATCGCGAGCAGCGCCCTCGCCCAATCTTCTCCCGGAACGGCCTCGCCCGCCCCGGCGCCGGCTGGGTCCCCCGACAAGGTCAGCATCTTCTTCGACAATGACTTCCTTGGCCCTGGCCAGAGCAACATTCAATCGCTGATCCCGCTGCTGCGCGACGAGCGGGTCAAGCTGATGGGGGTCGGCGTCGTCACCGGCGACGCCTGGCTGAAGGAAGAGACCGCCCACGCCCTGCGCTTCCTGGAGATCGCCAAGCGTCCCGACGTGCCGGTGCATCTCGGCGCCGAGATGCCGCTGATGCGCACCCAGGCCGAGATGGCCAACTGGGAGGCGCGCTACGGCCGCGTGCCCTTCAAGGGCGCCTGGAGCACGCCGCGCCCAGGCCGCACCTACCATCCGCAGGACCCCGCCCTGATCCCGCCGATGCCGGAGGGCGCCCCGACGCTGAAGGCCTCCGACGAGGACGCCGTCCACGCCCTGATCCGCACCGTGCGGGCCCATCCCGGCCAGATCACCATCGTCAGCGCCGGCCCCCTCACCAACATCGCCCTGGCCCTGCGCATCGCGCCCGACATCGCGCCGCTGGCCAAGGAGATCGTCATCGAACCCGGCAAGCTCGACACCGCCGTCGCGCGGGTGACCGGCAACACCGACTACGCCACCGACTTCAACTTCCTGTTCGACCCCGAGGCGGCCCACATCGTGCTGACCGCCCCGTGGAAGAAGGTCACCGTGATGGGCAACGTCACGGCCTCGGCCAAGGCGACCCAGGCGGTCGTCGACCGCATCGGCGCGGCCGGCACGCCGGTGGCGACC
This sequence comes from Caulobacter sp. AP07, assembly GCF_000281955.1. GTDB lineage: Bacteria > Pseudomonadota > Alphaproteobacteria > Caulobacterales > Caulobacteraceae > Caulobacter. Next base: position 23,044 of record NZ_AKKF01000188.1, read on the forward strand.
TACGTCAAGACCTACGCCCGGATCGGCCAGCCGCTGTGGGACGAGATCACCGTCGCCGTCGCCATCGACCGCACGCTGGTCACCGAGGAGCTGGTGGCGCGGATGGACGTCGACACCCTGCCCGGTCCGTCCTACGGCCAGCCCGTCGTCTGGAAGGAGGACATGGCCCCCAACAGCGGCGAGCGCGAGGTCCACATCGTCCGTGCGATCGACGTCGACCGCTTCCTGTCGACCTTCATCGCCCAGGCCTCGAAATGAGCCGCCTCCACGCCTTCCTCGATCGCCGCTTCGCCCTGGACGCCCGCGAGACCACGGTCAGCCGCGAGATGATCGCCGGCCTGACCAGCTTCCTGGCGGCGGCCTATCTGATCGTCGTGATCCCGTCGCTGCTGTCGACCGGCGGTATGGACCGCGGCGCGGTGACCACCGCCGCCATCCTGGTCATGGCGCTGGGCAGCCTGTTCATGGGCGTCTACGCCAACCTGCCGTTCATCGTCGGGCCCGGCATCGGCGGCTCGGTGATCCTGGGCGTGACCCTGGCCCATGTGGAGCACGTGCCCTTCGCCACCGGCCTGGCGATCGCCATGACCTCGGGCCTGCTGTTCCTGGTCCTGACCCTGACCGGCGCGCGCGAACTGGTGGTGCGGATGATCCCGCCGCAGATCAAGCTGGGGCTGGGCGCCTCGATCGGCCTGTTCATCGCCATGCTGGGCTGCCGCGACGCCGGCATGGTGGCGCTGAACGTCAAGTCCAACGCCCTGGCGCTGGGCGACTTCTCCCAGCCCGGGCCGATCGTGGCCCTGATCGGCCTGGCGGTCGCGGTGGCCATGCAGGCGCGCAAGATCCCCGGCGCGGTGCTGGCCGGCATCGCCGTCGCCGCCCTGGCCGGCGTGCCGCTGGGCCTGACCCACCTGCCCCACAGCGGCCTGTCCCTGCCCCACGCCCTGACGCCGGTCGCCCTGCACGTCGACCTCATGGGCGCGTTCAGCCTCGCCGCCCTGCCCTATGTCTTCGCCTTCTTCGCCGGCGAGTTCTTCTCGACCCTGGGCACCACCCTGGCGATCGGCGCCAAGGCCGGACTGACCGACGCCGACGGCAACCTGCCGGGCATCGAGAAGCCCTTCCTGGTCGACTCCCTGGCCGCCGCCCTGGGACCGCTGATCGGCATCCCGGCCGGCACCGCCCTGGTGGAATCCGCCGCCGGCGTCGAGGCGGGCGGGCGCACCGGCCTGACCCCGGTCACCGCCGCCATCCTGTTCCTCTGCACGCTGTGCCTGCTGCCGCTGGCCATGGCGATCCCCAAGCAGGCCACGGCGCCCGCCCTGATCCTGATCGGCATCTCGATGCTGGGCACCATCCGCCACCTGCGCAGCGAGGACATCACCGACCTCCTGCCGGCCCTGGCCATGGTCCTGCTGACCCTGATCTCCAACAGCTTCGGCACCGGCATCGCCGGCGGCCTGCTGGTCCATGTCATCGTCCAGGTCCTGGCCGGCAAGGCGCGCGAGATCCCGGTCGGCCTGCTGATCCTGTCCATCCCGCTTGGCTACTACTTCTACACCGCCGCCACGCACTGAGTTCCCGTCTCCAAGGCATCATGACCACCGACCCCATCCAGACTATCGGCAACGTCCCCGCGTCCACGCTCGGTCGCCGGACGGACGCGGCGCAACGCCGGTTCTTCCGCGCCCTGCCGAAGGTGGAGCTGCATTGCCACCTGCTCGGCGCCGTGCGCCGCGACACCTTCACGGCCCTGGTCCGCAAGCGCGGCGCGCCGATCACCGACGCCGAGATCGCCGCCTTCTACGCACGGGGCGCCAAGCCGGTCGGCGTGCTGCGCGTCCTGCGGGCGCTGGAGCGGCACCTGCTGCTGGAGCCCGACGACTTCCGCCGGATCACCTACGAGTACCTGGAGGACGCGGCGGCCGAGACCGTCCGCCACGCCGAGTTCTTCTGGAACCCGACCGCCACGATCCGCGACACCGGCCTGGCCTATGGCGAGGTCCAGGCCGGCATCCTGGCGGGCATGCGCGAGGCCCAGGCCGATTTCGGGGTCAACGCCCTGCTGATCCCCAGCATCGACCGCGAGGCCGAGGCCTCCAGCGCCCTGGAGATGGTGGAGATGATGCTGGCCCATCGCGATCCGGCGGTGGCGGGCGTCGGCATCGACTATCGCGAGAACGATCGCCCCCCCGAGCTGTTCCTCGAGGCCTACGCCCTGGCCCGCCGCCATGGCCTGAAGGCCACCGCCCACGCGGGCGAGTTCGGCATGCCCTGGACCAATGTCGAGACGGCGGTCGAACGGCTGAAGGTCGACCGCGTCGACCACGGCTACACCATCGTCGACAATCCCGACCTGGCGCGGCGCTACGCCGAACGCGGCGTCGTCTTCACCGTGGTGCCGACCAACTCCTACTACCTGCGCACGCTCGAACCCGAGCGTTGGGCGGCCGATCATCCGATCCGCGCCATGTCGGCGCTGGGCCTGAAGCTCCACCCCAATACCGACGACCCGACCCTGCACAATGTCAGCCCGGCCGGCGCCTGGGAGCTGATGTACAGCCACCTCGGCTACGACCTCGACGCGCTGAAGGCGATGATGCTCAACGGCATCGACGGCTCCTGGGCCGACGAAGGCCAGCGCGCGGCCTGGCGCGCGGCCTGGCCCGCGGAATTCGACGAACTGGCCCTTACGGCCGGCTGGTTGCCCGCGGACGGCGCGGCGTGAGCGAAGGCGCCGACCTGACGGCGACGATCGTCCGCCTCAGCCGCGCCGCCACGACGGACATCCCGCCCGCGACGCTGGAGATGGCCAAGCTGTGCGTGCTCGACTGGTTCGGCCTAGCGCTGGCCGGGTCGCGCGAACCCCTGAGCATGCTGCTGCACGACGCGGCCCTGACCGAAGGCGCCCTGCCCGCCGCCACCATCGTGGGCCGGACCTTCGGCTTCAGCCCGCGCCAGGCCGCGCTGGTCAACGGCGCGGCGGGCCACGCGCTGGACTATGACGACGTCAACCTGGCCATGCGCGTCCATCCGACCACCGTCATCCTGCCCGGCGTGCTGGCCCTGGCCGAGGCGCAGGGCCTGTCGGGGAGCGCCGTGCTGCAGGCCTTCGTCGCCGGCTACGAGGCGGCGGGGATGATCGGCGCCCTGGTCAGCGCCAGCCACTACGCGCGCGGGTTTCACGCGACGGGGACGATCGGCGCCTTCGGCGCGGCTGCGGCCTGCGCCCATCTGCTCGGGCTGGACGAGGCCGCGACGGCGCGCGCCTACGGCCTGGCCGGCTCGCAGGCCGCCGGCCTCAAGGCGCAGTTCGGGACGATGGCCAAGTCGCTGCACGCCGGGCGGGCGGCCGAGGCCGGCCTGACGTCGGCGCTCTGGGCGCAGGCCGGGATGACGGCCCGACCCGACCTCCTCGAACGCCCCCTGGGCTTCATCGCCACCCAGACCGACGGCGCGCCGGCCGGCGGCGTTCGCTGGAACGGCCATGCGCTGGACCGCAACCTCTTCAAGCACCACGCGGCCTGCTTCGGCACGCACGGAACGCTGGAAGCGATCGGCGCCCTGCGGCGCGAGGGCCTGCGCCCCGAGCAGGTCCGCGCGATCCGCCTCAAGGTCGACGCCGGGGCCGACGCGATGTGCAACATCGCCGCGCCCCGCACCGGGCTGGAAGCCAAGTTCAGCCTGCGCTTCAACGCCGCCCTGGCGCTGCACGGCGCGGACACCTCCGACAGCGCCACCTATGCCGACGCGGTCGTCCTGCGTCCCGACCTCGAAGCCTCGCGCGCCGTCACCACGGTCGAACTGGCGCCGCCGGACTGGCCAGAGGACGTCACCGAAGTGACGGTCACGACGCTCGACGGCGAGACCCTGGTCAGGCGCCACGACATCAGCCTCCCGCCGGGCGACCTAGCGACGCAGCGCCCGCGGTTGCACGCCAAGTTCCTGGCCCTGGCCGCGCCGGTCATCGGCCATGAACGGGCTGAGCGGGCCGCCGCCGCGATCGGCCGGCTGGAGCACAGCGCCGACCTCTCCGAGCTCCTGGCCCTGATGCGAGACCCCGACCTCGGCGCCGTTCGATAACGGTCCGCCCGCTTCCGCCCTCAGGCGGCGCGGCGGGCGTAGAGGAACTCGATCACCGCCGCCCGGGCGTGGATGTAGGTCGGGTCCTGGGCGACGGCCAGGCGGTCGCGCGGGCGATCCAGGGACACGTTCAGCACCTGGCCGATCGAGGCGCGCGGCCCGTTGGTCATCATCACGATGCGGTCCGACAGCAGGGCCGCCTCGTCGACGTCGTGGGTGACCATCAGCACCGTGTTGTTCAAGGTCGCGTGGATCTCCATGACGCTGTCCTGCAGGTGGGCGCGGGTCAGGGCGTCCAGGGCCCCGAACGGCTCGTCCAGCAGCAGCACCTTGGGCTCCATGGCCAGAGCCCGGGCGATGCCGACCCGCTGCTTCATGCCGCCCGAGATCTCGGCGGGCCGCTTGTCCAGGGCGTGGGTCATCTTGACCAGGTCGAGGTTGTGCAGGGTCCAGTCGCGGCGCTCGGCGGCGCTCTTGCTGGCCCCGAACACCTTGTTGACCGCCAGGGAGACGTTCTCGCGCACCGACAGCCAGGGCAGCAGCGAGTGGTTCTGGAACACCACCGCCCGGTCGGGTCCCGGCGCGTTGACCTCCTGCTTGTCGAGGATCACCGCCCCGGTGGTTACGGGAACCAGGCCGGCGACCACGTTGAGCAAGGTCGACTTGCCGCAGCCGGAATGGCCGATGATCGAGACGAACTCGCCCTTGTCGACCCGCAGGTCGATGCCGGTCAGCACCTCGGAACGGGCGGCGCCCTTGGCGAAGGTGACGCCGACGCCTTCGATGGAGAGATAGGCCTTGGCCATGGTCGTGGTCTCCTAGCTGGCCGCGTTGCCGCGCGAGATGACGTGGCCCAGCAGGGCCACCAGGCGGTCGAGGAAGAAGCCGGTCAGACCGACCCAGGCCAGGGCCACGATGATGTCGGAGATGCGCGAGGCGTTGTACTGGTCCCAGATGAAGAAGCCGACGCCGACGCCGCCCAGCAGCATCTCGGAAGCGACGATGGCCAGCCAGCTCATGCCGATGCCGATCCGCAGGCCGGTGAAGATGTAGGGCGCGGTGGCCGGCAGCAGGATCTGGAAGAAGTACTCCACCGGCGACAGCCGCAGCACCTTGGCCACGTTGACATAGTCGGCCGGGATGTTGCGCACGCCGACGGCGGTGTTGATGATGATCGGCCAGATCGAGGTGATGAAGATCACGAACAGGGCCGAGGGCTGGGCCTCGCGGAAGGCGGCCAGCGAGATCGGCAGCCAGGCCAGGGGCGGCACGGTGCGCAGCACCTGGAAGATCGGGTCGAGGCCCCGGTGCGCCCAGCGGTTGGAGCCGATCAGCACGCCCAGCATCACCCCGCACACCGCCGAGATCGAGAAGCCGATCCCGACCCGCTTGAGGCTGGTCAGCACGTGCCAGAACAGGCCCTTGTCGACCCCGCCGTTGTCGAAGAACGGGTCGAGGATCAGGGTCTTGGAGTCGGTCCAGACATGGGCGGGCGACGGCAGGCCGGCATAGGAGTCGCCGACCGCGACCTGCCAGACGCCGAGGATCGCCAGCAGGGTCAGCAGCGGCGGGATCACCGCCGCCGCCGTCGCGCCGGCCCGCCGCTTCACTTCGGCGAGGCCGGAGGTCCGGGTCTCGCCGGCGGGCGGCGCGATGGCCGGCCCGGCCATGGGCCCGACCACCGGTTCGGCCGGCGAGAACGAGGGCTTGGGAAAGGTCATCGCCGCGCCCTCCCTAGACCAGCTTCTTGATCGGCTGGCTGGCCAGGTAGGCGCCCGGATTGGCCGGGTCGAACACCTTGCCGTCGAAGAACCGCTCGACGCCGCGGCTGTCGCCGGCGGGGCCCGTCTGGCCGATGGTCTTGGCCGCCGCGCGCCAGATGTCCGAGCGGTTGACCTTGTTGACCAGGGCCTGGGTGTTGGTCTTCTGCGGCAGCACGCCCCAGCGGATGTCCTCGGTCAGGAACCACAGGTCGTGCGACTTGAACGGGAAGCTGGCGTTGTCGGCCCAGAACTTCATCCGGTGCGGCGAGTTCTTCAGCGTCCGCCCGTCGCCATAGTCCACCGTGCCCTGCAGGCGGGGCAGGATGTCGCCCATCGGCACGTTGACGTACTGGCGGCCCGAGACGATCGAGCACATGGCCGGCAGGTTGGCGGCCTTGTCGCACCACAGGGCGGCTTCCTGCACGGCGGCGGTGATCGCCTGGGCGGCGCGCGGATACTTGTCGACCCAGGCGGCGCGCATGCCCAGCGCCTTTTCCGGGTGGTTCATCCACAGTTCCGAGGTCAGGCAGGCGGTGTAGCCGACCCGCTGGTTGACCAGCTGGCCGTTCCACGGCTCGCCGACGCAGAAGGCGTCCTGGGTGCCGGCCTTCATGTTGGCCACCATCTGCGGCGGCGGGATGACGATGGTGGCCACATCGGTCTCGGGATTGATGCCGCCGGCCGCCAGCCAGTAGCGCACCCACAGGTCGTGGGTGCCGCCCCGGAAGGTCATGGCCACCTTGGCGATGTTGCCGGCCGCCTTCAGTTGCAGGAACTTGGCCTTGGCGCCGGCGCTGTTCAGCCCGACCTTCACCGCCTTCAGGTCGTTGCCGACCGAGATGCCCTGGCCGTTGGTGTTGAGCCGGGCCAGCACGTACATCGGGGTCGGCGCGCCGCCGGTGATCGCGCCCGTGGTCATCAGATAGGGCATGGGCGACAGGATGTGGGCCCCGTCGATGCCGCCGCGCTCCGAGCCCAGCACCAGGTTGTCGCGGGTGGCGGCCCACGAGGCCTGCTTGACCACCTCCAGGTCGGGCAGGCCGTGCTTGGCGAACAGGCCGCGTTCCTTGGCGATGATCACCGGCGCGGAGTCGGTCAGGGCGATGAAGCCCAGCCGGGCCTTGGCCACCTCGGGTCCGGCGCCGGCGGCGTGGGCCCCGGCCGGGAACAGGGCCTTGGCGGCGGCGACCGTGGCGGCGGCTCCCACCAGGGCGTGGCGGCGGGTCAGGCCCGCTTCGGGCGTGGCGGCGGTCTTGTCGATCTTGGTCATGAGCTGCAAATCCCGCTGGAAATCAGAGTTTGTATTCGAGGGTGAACCAGGCCTTGGTCCGCGAGGCCGGCGGCGTCGCCGTGCCCAGGGGCACGGTCTTTTCGCGCTGGAAGTCGGCGTACTTCAGCTGGATCGAGAGCTTGGGGGTGATGGCGGCGGTGAACTGCACGTCCCACTCGCGGCCAAGGTCCGCGCCGGTCCTCTGGTCGTTGAAGTCGTGGTAGCGGACCAGGATGTCGGTGTTGAAGAAGTAGGTCCGCTTGAACCGCGGCTTGGCGTTGAAGCTGAGGTTGGCGTCCTCGATCCCGTCGACGAAGCTCTTGTTGCCGCCCGGCGAGACGAAGGCGTCGGACCAGCCCTGGAAGGCGTGGACGGTGGCCAGGGGCGTGGTGAAGCCCCGGGTCCCGTTACCCTCCAGCGACTCGTAGCTGGCCTTGACCGTGTAGATGTCGAAGGTGCCGGCGACGTCGCCGCCGAAATAGGCCAGGTCGAAGTCGGGCGTGTTGCCGTGATACTCCGACTGCTTGGCGTAGGTGGCGTTGTAGGCCAGCTGGTAGAGGCCGACCCAGGTCTTGCCCGAGGCCTTGACCCCCTTGGTCAGCGACGAGTTGACCGCCGAATTGCCGAAGTCGAGGGCGTAGACGAAGCCCTGCAGGCGCAGCGCCTCGGCCGGTGACCAGGTGACGTTCAGCAGGTGGCTATCCGAGTCCCAGTCCTTCAGCTCGCCGAGGATGCGGTTGATGTGGGTGACATAGGCGTAGGTCGCCTTGAACCGGCCCAGGGCGACGTCGGCGCGGACGGCGTCGAAGGTCTGCTCGTCCTGACGCCAGCCGACATTGCCGACGAAGCGCTGATCGTCGAGCAGGATGCGCTGGCGGCCGGCGGTGACCTGCAGGGCGGCGCTCGGCGTCCAGGTCAGCTGGGCGCGGTTCAGCTCGGTGACGTCCGGGTCGTTGACGATCGGATACTTGGCCTTGTCGGCCCCGTTCAGCGGCGGGGTGGCCACGCCCGGCACGTTGACGGCGTAGTGTTCGGGACCGGCCTGGCGGACGTCCTCGAACTCGATCAGGCCCTTGACGCTGTGGAACTCGGCGGTCTCCCAGCCCAGGCGGGTGCGGATCGTGAAGGCCGAGGCGTCGTCGGTCAGCGTCGCGGTCTTGGTCTGGTCGACGCCCTCGTAGCGGGCCCGGACCTCCAGGATCAGCTTTCCGGCCGCGACCTGGTCGCTGAAGGTCGGCGGCGGCGGCGGTTCGACGGCCTCGGCCGCCGGTTCGGCGACGGCTTCGCCAGCCGGCTCCGCGACCGCTGGAACCGGTTCCGGCGCGGCTTGAGCAAAGGCCGTTCCGCCCAACGTCAGGGCGCAGAAAGCCACGCTGCAACGCAGCATTCCTCGCGAGTTTTTCATGCCTTGATCCCCCAAAGACCAAAAAAAAACGCCCGGCGAGATCGCGGCGGCGATCTCTCCGGACGTCGTTGTCCAAACGGTACCTGGCGGCTGCATCGCCGCTGGGCGGCCCTCTCGGGCCTGCGCGGAACGTCGTTGTCCCGCGTGTCGAGATCAGGAAGGGGCCGGCGGCGCGACGCGGCAATTGGAAAACCGCGTTATGTCGCACCGCAACAAGAGAATGGGGTCATTTTGCACAGCGGCCATGCAGGGCCGGCGCGGTCGATGCTTGAATTTCGCGCGTTTATGCGTCGCGTCCAGCCCGTGCGCCGCCGCGCCGATCGCTCTTGATCACACCGCGGAGGTCGCCGCCGCCCTACCGGGTCGCCCAGGCCCGGCCGAGTTCCGACAGCGGCACGCACCCGTGGTAGGCGCCCGGTATGGGGTCGTATCTCAACGCCACCGTCGCGCCGGGTTCGGATGTGAAATAGCCGACCGTCACCAGGTTCTCGAGCACCAGGAAGAAGTGGGCGTCGTCAGGTGTTTCGTTGCGAACCGCCGAGGCTTCACGGTCATAGCCGGTCAGAAGCTCGACCTGCTGCTGCGGCGTCAACGCGACGAAGACGTCGCCATGGGCGGCGCGAGCGTCGGCGTCCATGCGCGCCAGTCCTCCCAGCAGCCGCTCCTTCTGGGCCTTGTCGTAATAGTTGGCCAACGCGCGATCGATGAACTGCGGCACGCCGGCTTCCCGGGCGCCCGGCGTGTCCGTGGCGGGGATGATCAGTTCGGCCACCACGTCCACCAGCCGCGCCTGGTCGGGCGCCAGCGCCGTGGGGGTCCAGGTCAGTGTCTGGGCGGCGGCTCGTCCGGCCCAGCCGGTCGCC
>NZ_AKKF01000189.1 GCF_000281955.1 Caulobacter sp. AP07
ACGTGGCGGCGGTCGCCGCCGCCGCCATGAAGCCCGGCGCCACCCTCACCGACGTCGGCTCGGTCAAGGCCGGCCCGGCCGAGGCCATGCACGCGGCGGCCCCGGCTGGGGTCTATGTCATCCCCGGCCACCCGATCGCCGGCACCGAGCATTCGGGACCCGACGCCGGCTTCGCCGAGCTGTTCGAGAACCGCTGGACCATCCTGACGCCGAAGATCAACGACGACGAGGCCTACGCCCTGGCCGTCGCCCGGCTGTCCAGCTTCTGGCGGGCCATCGGGGCCAATGTCGAACTGATGGACGAAAAGCACCACGACCTGGTGCTGGCCGTCACCAGCCACCTGCCCCACCTGATCGCCTACACCATCGTCGGCAGCGCCGCCGACCTGGAGAACGTCACCGAGAGCGAGGTGATGAAGTATTCGGCCGGCGGCTTCCGCGACTTCACCCGCATCGCCGCCAGCGACCCGACCATGTGGCGCGACATCTTCGTGGCCAACAAGGACGCGGTGCTGGAGATGCTGGGCCGGTTCACCGAGGACCTGCAGGCGATGAGCCGCGCCATCCGCTGGGGCGACGCCGACACCCTGCACGACCACTTCACCCGCACCCGGGCCATCCGCCGCGGCATCGTCGCGGCCGGCCAGGAAAGCGCCGAACCGAACTTCGGCCGCGATCGCGGGAAGCACTAGGTCGTGGATCTCAAGCGCGTCCTGGGTCTGGCGCTTGCGGCCGTCGCCCTGGCGTTGGTGGTCTGGGGCCTGTGGTTCGCCAAGGTCGGTGTCAGTTTCGACGTCGCGGTGCAGCCGACGTCCGCCAAGGAGCTGATCTCGATCATCGCCTATACCCAGAACATCAACGTAGCGGCGGATGGAAGGCTGACGATCGGCAACGCGCCGACACGCGTGGAGACCCTGGCGAACGACCTGGCCACGGCTTTCGCCAGGGCCAAGGCGCCCGGCGACAAGGCCTCCCAGTCGGTGGTGATCTGGGCGGCTCCGGAAACACAGCGACGCCATGTCGACGCCGTGCGCGAAGCCGTCGCCGCCGGCGGCTGGACGAAGGTGTCGATCTCGATGGTCGCAAGCCGATGAACGCCTACGCCTGGCTCGCCATCGCCATCGCCGCCGAGGTGATCGCCACCTCGGCCCTGAAGGCCGCCGAGGGTTTCACCCGGCCCATGCCGTCGATCATCACCGCCGTCGGCTACGCGGTGGCCTTCTACGGCCTGTCCCAGACCCTGAAGTCGATGCCGGTGGGCCTGGCCTACGCCATCTGGTCGGGTGTCGGGATCGTGCTGGTCACCGCCATCGCCTGGGTGGTCTACAGGCAGCGCCTCGACCTGCCGGCCCTGGCGGGCATGGGCCTGATCATCGCCGGGGTGCTGGTGATCAACCTGTTCAGCAAGAGCGCGGCCGGGCACTAGGGCGGCGGACCGTTCGCTGACCCAAGCCTGGGAGCGGTTCTTCAACTCAAAAATTCCGTCATCACCCGCTTTATGCGGGTGACCCAAGCGGTGCTGGACGCAGCGTCAGATTCCGCTTGGGTCCCCCGAACAAGTCGGGGGATGACGACTGTGGGTGGGCGTGGGTCCCTGAATATGCGCGGACGTGAAATCGCTCCTTTGGCCTAAGTGTCAACAGCACCTGGGCCGGTTCGCCTCCTCGGACCGGCAAGGGATCACCCCCCTTGCGCCCCACGCCATCCGGGCGGACCCTCTCCCAAACCCTCGGGAGGCCCGGCCATGAGCAGCGGCAATCTATCCGTGGTCCAGCAGGTGTATGAGCGCTTCGGGGCCGGCGACGTCGCCGCGATCCTGGCGTGCCTGACCGACGACGTCCGCTGGGAGGTGGTCGGGCCGCCGGACGCCTATCCGTTGTTCGGCGTGCGGACCGGGACAGCCGAGGTCCTGGCGTTCTTCCAGGGGGTCGGCGAGAACGAGGACTTCACCGACTTCTCGCCCCGCCGGTTCCTGGCCGAGGGCGATACGGTGGTGGTGGTGGGTCACGCCGCCTACCGGCTCAAACACACCGGCGCACAGGTCGACACCGACTGGGTCCACGTCTTCACCCTGCGCGACGGCAAGGTCAGCGGCTTCCAGGAATACGCCGACAGCGCCCAGATCGCGGCGGGGTACCGGCGCTAAGGCCGTGACCACGAAGCCACACCCGCGCAACCTTCGCGATCACCCCTCTGGCGCCGCTTGAGAGAACGCTGTAATCGCCCGCCTCCCGAAGGAAGAGAACCGTGGCGCACAAAGCCCCAACCTATCTGCCCGCACTCAATCTGTTGGACCGCCAGGTCGAACGGATGGGCGCGTGCGCGTCGGTAGGGGTTCCGGTCTAGGGTTCGTCTGAACTCGGGATGTTCGTAGGAGCCCCTCCTGGCCTGGCCGGAGGGGTTTCTTCGTTTTGTGCGGGAAGTTCTCCGATCCAGTCGCCAGGAGGGGCGGTTTGGAAAAGGAGAAGCCCATGAGCGGCTTCACACACATCGAAAGCGACGGCGCGCCGATCAAGGCGTGGACGCGGGGCGTGCCCATCGAGGAGTCCGCCCTCAAGCAACTGCGCAACGTCGCCAGCCTGCCCTTCATCCACAAGCACGTGGCGGTGATGCCCGACGTGCACTGGGGGATGGGCGCGACGGTCGGTTCGGTCATCCCCACCCTGGGGGCGATCATCCCGGCCGCCGTGGGCGTCGACATCGGCTGCGGCATGATGGCGGTGCGCACCTCGATCCGCGCCGAACAGCTCCCGGACAACCTGTTCGCGATCCGCTCGGACATCGAGGCGGCCGTGCCGCACGGGCGGACCGACAACGGCGGGCGCAACGACGTGGGCGCCTGGCAGGTCGAGCCTCCGGCGGTCGCGGCCGAGAAGTGGGCGGGCCTGAAGGAAGGCTACGACGCCGTCGTGGCCAAGCACCCGAAGGCCGCCCACCCGCGCGGCTTCGGTCATCTGGGCACGCTGGGCACCGGCAACCACTTCATCGAGCTGTGCCTCGACGAGGCGGGCGATGTCTGGGTGATGCTGCACTCCGGCTCCCGGGGCGTCGGCAACCGGTTCGGGACCTATTTCATCGAGCGGGCCAAGCATGAGATGCGGCGCTGGTACATCAACCTGCCCGACCAGGACCTGGCCTACTTCGCCGAAGGCAGCGAGGGCTTCATCGACTATGTGCGGGCGGTGTCCTGGGCGCAGAAGTACGCCCGGGCCAACCGCGAGGTGATGATGGATCAGGTTCTGGCCGTGCTGCGGCGGACCTTCCCCGACCTCATGGTCACGCAGGAGGCGGTGAACTGCCACCACAACTACGTGTCGCGGGAAAAGCACTTCGGCAAGGACGTCTACCTGACCCGGAAGGGCGCGGTGTCGGCCAAGGACGGAGAGTTGGGGATCATCCCGGGCTCGATGGGCGCCAAGTCGTTCATCGTGCGCGGCCGGGGCAACCCGGACTCGTTCTGCACCTGCTCGCACGGGGCCGGACGGGCGATGAGCCGGACCGAGGCCAAGCGCCGGTTCACGATGGCCGACCACGCCGCCGCCACGGCGGGCGTGGAATGCCGGAAGGACGCCGAGGTGATCGACGAAACGCCGATGGCCTACAAGGACATCGACGCGGTGATGGCCGCCCAGAGCGATCTGGTCGACATCGTCCACACCCTGCGCCAGGTGGTGTGTGTGAAGGGCTAGGAGCGTTTTCGAGCGAAGTGGATGCCGGTTCGCATGAAGAAAACGCGTCAAGGCAGAGAGCGGGACGCCGTCCGGTCGCGAGACCGGGCGGCGTTTCGCGTTGGACTCAGGTGATCTTCTTGGCGCTGGGCGGGTCGCTGGCGGGGAAGCTTTCCTCCAGGCTCTCGTCGATCAAGGCTTCCTGGCGGTCCTCGGCCTTATCGAGGTGCTCGGCCAGCTGGTCGGGCTTCTCGCCTTCGGGCAAGGGCTCGACCGCGCGGCTGGTCGGGGTGTCTTCGGTCTCGGAGACGCGGGCCTCGGGATGGCCGCGTTGCGAGCCGTTTCGCGGCGCGTTGTCGTCAGCCATGGTGATGTCCTCGGAATGGACCTGATCAACGGCTGGCGCGGCGGGCTTGTTCCGCAGGGGAAGGAACTTGCCGCCGCCCACACGATTTCGGCGCCCCACGAGGGACACGGGCGGAAATCCTCCGCGTCCGCCCCATCTTGACGCTTGCGCCAAATTCGAACGGCCGTAAGACTTCCCCGCAGGTAAAGGGGATCCGTAAGTGAGTCCGAAGAGCGACGTCGCCGCCGCCAATCAAGCGCCCGAGCCCGATATCGAGGGCGTGGACAATGAAGCCGTCACCAAGAATCTGGTGTTCGTCGCCGCCGAGCGCCTGTTCGCGCTGCACGGCTTCCAGAACGTGTCTGTGCGCGACATCACCGCCGCGGCGGGCGTCAACCTGGCCTCGGTGAACTATCACTTCGGCTCCAAGGACGCCCTGCTCTACGAGATCTTCCGCCGGCGCACCGTCGAGCTGAACCGCGAGCGGGCCAAGAAGCTGCACGAGGCCACCGACCGCCACGCGGGCTCGCCGCCGGTGCGCGAGATCCTGGCCGCCCTGCTGACCCCGCCCCTGCGCTGGCTGGCGCCCGACCACGAACGGCGCATCTCGCTGCAGTTCCTGATCCGGGCCCGCAGCGAAGGCACCGACGAGATCCGCCAGGTGCTCAAGACCGACGTCACCCACCTGCGCCGCTTCTCCGACGCCCTGCTCAAGGCGCGCCCGGACCTGGCGCCGGAGGAGATCTACTGGCGGCTGCACTTCACCCTGGGCATGCTGCACAACAACCGCTTCGCCGAGTTCGACCGCCTGAACGTGCTGTCGGAAGGCACGACCAGCGAAGCCGACGTCGAGAGCCTGCTGCAACGCATGCTGGTCTTCGCCGAGGCGGGGTTCGCGGCGTAGAGGCTGGACAGTTAGCTGACCTAGGTCGGCGAGCACTTCCTCAGCTCAAAAATTCCGTCATCCCCCGACTTGTTCGGGGGACCCAAACGGAGTCCGACGCCATGTCCACGGCGGCTTGGGTCCCCCGCATAAAGCGGGGGATGACGACGGTGAGTGAGCGCGGACGCCAGAACACATCTGCGGATGTGAAATCACGCCAGCGGGTTAAGCCTCGACAACGCCCGTCTCACGACGCGGCGCTGACGGTCCAGGTCGCGCTGTCGATGGCCTCGTGCCGTTCGAGGTGGCCAGTGATCGCGTCCAGGTCATGCGCATTGGCGGTCGAAGGCACCAGGATCGCCGCCAGTTCCACGATCTCCTCGCCCTCGGACAGGATCTCGATGTCGCGAATGGGATAGTGCAGGCGCTCCAGTTCCTCGAACAGCAGGTCGCGGGCGTCCGACACGGCTTCCGGATGGCAGGTGACGTGGACACGATAGAGGGCCTCCGTGCCCTCCGAACTGATCGGCCGCCGGTTGACGTAGTTGACCAGGGGCCTGAGCAGCGTGTTGCCCGACAACACGAAGACCGCCACCAGGGCAGCTTCCAGCAGTTGCCCGCAGCCCGCGAAGGCGCCAACCGCGGCCGAAGCCCAGAGGGTGGCGGCGGTGTTGAGGCCGCGCACCTGCGTTCCCTCCTTCATGATCACCCCGGCCCCCAGGAAGCCGATCCCCGAGACGACATAGGCGATCACCCGCACCGAGCCCTCCGGCCCCATCATGCGCAGGCCCAGATCGACGAAAGCGGCCGCGCCCACGGCGACCAGGACATTGGTGCGCAGGCCGGCGGTCCGCTGGCGCCATTGGCGCTCGAAGCCGATCAGGCCCCCGAGCGTGAAGGCGGTCAGCAAGGCCAGGGCCGTCTTGACGAGAGCGACCAGTTCGAAGGGCGGATAGTTCAGCATAGCGCGGTCGCCAGTTCTGGAACGGATAGGGATAGGGGTGGTGAGCGCTCGAGGAAACCCGCGACCGCCTCCTCAGTGTCGCAAGGTCAGCCCCAGCGTCACCGCGCGCGGCGTGGCGCCGTCGATCCGTCGGCCGGCGATCAGGTCCAGGTCGAACCGCCCGCCGCCGGGGTTCCACCGCAGGCCGGCCTGACCTCCGGCCTTGCCGCCGTCGCGTTGGAAGGCCTCGACCATCACGGTCACGTCGCGGGCCACGCCCACCTCGGCCTGGGCGCCGTAGAAGGCGGCGTTTGGCCTGGCGTCGGCGCGAGCGTGACTCCAGCCGGCGTTCAGATTGACCCGAACGCGGTCATTAAGCCTCAGCGTCACCGGGACGATCAGGCTGGCGGTCTCCAGCCGGCCGCTCCCGACGCTCCAGGCGCCGGCGCCGATCACGCCCAGCCCGACCCCGGTGTCCTCCGCGCGCAGGGTGTATTTCAACGCCGGGCCGACCGTGGTGTCCGACGTTCCATCCGCCCAGGTCCGCTGCACGGCGCCGCCGATCTCCAGGTTCGGCCAGGCCTTACGGGTGCAGGCCGGCGACAGGTTGACCAGGCCATGGCGCGGCCCAAACCGCGTCGCCCAGCTTTCCTGATGGCAGACGCCGGGGGTCTCGACCACGGAGTCGTCGATGACGTGTTCATTGCCCGACGCCCGGGCGACGGACGCGACGGAGAGCATGGACGCGGCGGCGATTGCCGCCGCGCCCGGCGCCAGAGCCAAGCGGACCATGTTCGCTCCTGGCGTTCGTCAGTCGGGATCGTCGAGGGTGAAGACGTCGGCCCCTTCGTCATAGGCGAAGGCCTCGGCGTAGCGGGCCCAGCTGGTGACCGCCTTCAGCGTCTGCGCGGCGTAGTCGGGCGACATCGAGTCCTCCAGCTCGTCGCGGAACCGCGCGGCCGGCGCCTTGTGCGAGGCCCGCTCGTCCAGCACCCGCCGGATGTGGCCCGCCAGCGGCACATGGGCCAGCAGGTGCTGGGCGAACAGCTGCTTGCGCGTATCGACGTCCGCCTGGGCATAGCGCCGGGCCGCCGGCGTCAGGCGCAGGTCGCCGCCCTCCAGCTCGGCGAACCGCAGCAGTTGCAGGGTCTCGGCGATGGGGAACAGCTCGTCGGCCTCGTACCGCAGCTCCCGCGCCAGGTCGGGCATGTGAGCCTTACCGTCGAACGGCGCGCCGTCCACCGCCTCGATCAGGCCGGCCAGGGTGTTGGTCGAGACGCGGGGCAGCACCATGCTGACGCCCGTGCCCGGAAACAGCCCCTCGTTCTGGCGGCCGCCCTGGGCCTGGCCCGGCTGGGTCATCTGCACATAGATGCTCTCGACCAGGGCGCGGAAGGCCGGGTCCAGGCGGTTGCGCGGCTGCGGCAGGTCGACCTTGACCGCCCCGACCACCCGCCCGGGGTTGGACGAGAACACCAGGATGCGGTCGCACATCAGCACCGCCTCCTCGATGTTGTGGGTCACCATCAGGATGGCCTTGATCGGCATGCGGCCTTCGCACCACAGGTCCAGCAGGTCGGTGCGCAGGGTCTCGGCGGTCAGCACGTCCAGCGCCGAGAACGGCTCGTCCATCAGCAGGATCGAGGGGTCGACCACCAGGGCGCGGGCCAGGCCGACGCGCTGGCGCATGCCGCCCGACAGCTCCTTGGGATAGGCGCTCTCGAAGCCGTCCAGGCCGATCAGGTCGATGGCCGCCAGGGCCCGCCGGCGGCGCTCGTCGGGCTTGACGCGCTTGGCCTCCAGCCCGACCTCGACGTTCTGCAGCACGGTCAGCCAGGGAAAGAGGGCGAAGCTCTGGAACACCATGCTGACCGTGGTCGGCGCTTCGCCGGCCCGGACCGGAAATTCGATCTCGCCCGAGGTCGGGGTGATCAGGCCGGCGATCGACCGCAGCAGGGTCGACTTGCCCGAGCCCGAGCGGCCCAGCAGCCCGACGATCTCGTTGTCGCGCAGGGTCAGGTCGACGTCGTCGAGCACCAGCAGGTTGGCCCCGCCGGCCTTGCCGTAGAGGTGACGCACGTCGCGCACCTCGACCAGGACGTTGTCGGCGGCGAGGGTTTGGATGGGGGTGAAACGGGTCATTGGGAACGCTCCCTAAGCCAGACGGAGACGGCGCTCGGCGAACCGGTACATCGGCCGCCACAGGGCGCGGTTGAAGGCGATGACGAAGATCGACATCACGGCGACGCCGAGGGCGACGCGGGCGTAGTCGCCGGCGGCCGTGGCCTTGGCGATGAAGGCGCCCAGGCCGGCGGCCTCCAGATGCTTGTCGCCCCAGGTGACGGCCTCGGCGACGACGCTGGCGTTCCAGGAGCCGCCGGAGGCCGTCAGCGCGCCGGTGACGTAATAGGGAAAGATCCCCGGTATCCCGACCTGCCGCCACCACTGCCAGCCGCGCATCCCGAAGATCCCGGCCGCCTCCTTCAGGTCGCTGGGAATGGCGCTGGCCCCGGCGATGACGTTGAACAGGATGTACCACTGGGTGCCCAGCACCATCAGCGGCGACAGCCAGACATTGGGGTCCAGCCGCCAGGCGACGATCGCCGCCACCGCGAACGGGAACATCACATTGGCCGGGAAGGCCGCCAGGAACTGGGCGATCGGCTGCAGGCGCTCGGCCCAGGCCGGACGCAGGCCGATCCACATGCCGATCGGGACCCAGACCGCGGTGGCCAGGGCGATCAGCACCACCACCCGGACCAGGGTGGCCAGGCCCAGGCCGAAAGCCGTCAGCAGGTCGGCGAACGCCAGGCGGGCGCTAAGGAACGACCACAGCACCCAGGCTCCGACCAGGCCCAGGCCGGCGACCAGGGCGATCCACAGGCCGTCGAGGACCCGCCCAGTTCCGGCGGGCAGGGCGAACCGCGCGAACCTCGCCCTGGGGATCGTCGGCCAGTCGATGGCGGCCATGGCCGTGGCCGGCCAGGTCAGCGGGGCCGCCAGGACGCGCAGCCAGCGAGTGCGGCGCACCAGGTCGTAGAGCCACGAGCCGGGCCGCTCGCCCGAGGCGGTCTGCTCGAAGCGGAACTTGTCGGCCCAGGCGACGATCGGCCGGAACACCAGCTGGTCGTAGAGCACGATGACCACGGCCATCGCGCCCACGCCGATGGCCACGGAGCGCATGTCCTGGCGGGCGATAGCCAGCGACAGCCAGGAGCCGATCCCCGGCAGGGTGACGGTGGTGTTGCCGACGGTGATGGCCTCGGACGCCACGACGAAAAACCAACCGCCCGACATCGACATCATCACGTTCCACACCAGGCCCGGCGTGGCGAACGGCAGTTCCAGCCGCACGAACCGCCGCCAGGGCGAGAAGGCGAACTGCCGGCTGACCTCGTCCAGGTCGGACGGGATCGAGCGCAGCGACTGGTAGAAGCTGAAGGCCATGTTCCAGGCCTGGCTGGTGAAGATGGCGAAGATCGCCGCGCACTCGACGCCCAGCTGGCGGCCGGGGAACAGGCCCATGAAGAAGGTGACGGTGAACGTCAAAAAGCCCAGCACCGGCACCGATTGCAGGATGTCGAGCGCCGGCACGATGAGCAGCTCGGCCTTGCGGCTCTTGGCCGCCAGGGTCGCCACCGTGAAGGTGAAGACCAGCGAGGCGCCCAGCGCCAGGAACATCCGCAGCGTGGTGCGCAGGGCGTATTGCGGCAGGCGGGCCGGGTCCAGCGTCACCGGCGTCGTGTGCAGGACGGCCAGGGACTGGCTCATGTCCTCGGCGCCGCGCACGACCAGGATCGCGGCGGCGGCCAGCAGCAGGAAAGCGATCGGATCCGCCCAGGACGGGACGGTTCCGACGCGCAGGAAACGCGCGAACGGGCGCGCGGCCGTGGGGTTTCCGGACAGGAAAACCATGGGCTCTACCTCGTGAATGGCCGCGAGCGGCCGTCACGGAGGGAGCCTGAAACCAGACCCTACCGGGACGCCTCTCGCGGCGTGTTGGATCGACTGTGACTGTCGCTGGGCATGGGTTCGGGGTTCCGTTGAAGGCCTCATGCTGCGTCGCAGCAGGAAGCTCGGCGGCGGAATGATCCTCGCAGCCGGACCTGTCAAGCTGTTTGTCGCGCGCCCCGGGATTTCAGGATTCCCGGCGCCCTCGACCCTCCGCCGGATCACCCAACCGTGACGGAACCAAGCCCCCAGCGCCGGGTTATGCTGGCCTCGTGGCGCGACGGCGTGAAAACGACAAAAGCGGGAGGAACGTCATGATCAAGAGTTTCGAACACCAGGCCCCGCTGGGCACGTCCCACATCCCCCACACCGAGCCCAAGCCGCAGCACGGCCAGAAGCCGGACGCGGAATGCCTGAAGACGCCCGAGAAGCGGTCGTTCGAACCACGGCCGGGGCATTAGGTTTCTTTTTGAACCCTCTCCCGGAGGGGAGAGGGAGTGGCCCGCCGCGCAGCGGTGGGAGGGTGAGGGGTCACACCCTCACCGTTTTCTCCGAGCACCCTGCCGGCGCGCCGTCGAACGTCCAAACCCCTCACCCTCCCACGCTTTCAGCGTGGGCCCCGCCCTCTCCCTCTGGGAGAGGGTGTCTATTTCACCCGCCGCCCGCCCCCCGTCGTCATCGGGTCCAGCTCCTGGCGTTTCAGGTACGAGGCCTGGGGCGCATCGCTGCCCGGCTGTTCCATGATCCGGACGTCGCGGCGGATCAGCTCGATCTGGTCGCGCAGGGCGGCGGCGGTCTCGAAGTCCTCGGAGGCCACGGCCTGGGCCATCTCCTCCTCCAGTTCCGACAGGTGGGTTTCGGCGGACATGGCCAGCTCCTGAGCGCGACGGCGACCCGATGATAACGCCTGACGCCGCGATCGGCTCTCCAGACCTTGAGGCTGTGGAAAACCAGGCGTAAGCCCTGCCCGTGTCCTCCGTTCAGCCCACAGTCCAACCAGAGCCGCCCGTCGTCGGGACCCGCCTGATCTCTGTGGCCGTCGCCAGCGCCCTGCTGATGGAGTTCATCGACTCCACCGCCCTCTCGACCGCCCTGCCCACCCTGGCCCGGGCCTTCAGCGTCGATCCGATCCACCTCAAGCTGGCCCTGACCTCCTACATCCTGGCCCTGGCGGTGTTCACCCCGGCCAGCGGCTGGGCGGCGGAACGGTTCGGGGCGCGGCGGGTGTTCATGACCGCCATGGTCGTGTTCCTGGTCGGCTCGGCCCTGTGCGGCCTGTCGCGCAACCTCGAGGCCCTGGTCGCCTCGCGCATCCTGCAGGGGGCCGGCGGAGCGATGATGACGCCGGTGGCACGGCTGATCGTCGTCGGCTCGACGCCCAAGGAAAGGCTGATCCGGGCCATGGGCTGGTTCACCATGCCCGCCCTGGTCGGCCCGCTGGTCGGACCGCCCCTGGCCGGCCTGGTGCTCAGCGTCGCCGACTGGCCGTGGATCTTCTACCTGAACCTGCCGATCGGCCTGCTGGGCATGACGGCGGTGATGCGCTTCGTGCCCAAGGGCCAGCCGACCGACATGGGCCGGTTCGACACCCTGGGCTTCCTGCTGTCGGCCGTGGCGATCAGCGGGCTGGTGGTGGTGGCCGAGACGGCGGGCCTGTCGCTCCTGCCCCCCTGGGCGCAGATGGGCGTCCTGACCCTGGCCCTGGCCAGCGGCTGGCTCTATCTGCGCAAGGCCAGGACCACGCCCAAGCCGATCCTCGACCTGGGCCTGCTCAAGTACCGCACCTTCCGCGCCAGCCTGCTGGGCGGGGTCTTCGTTCGGCTGGGGATCGGGGCCAGCCCGTTCCTGCTGCCCCTGCTGCTGCAGGTGGCCCTGGGCTGGAGCCCGCTGAAGGCCAGCATGGTGACCCTGGGAACCGGGGTCGGGGTGCTGATCGCCCGTCCGTTCGCCGCCGCCAGCCTCAAACGCTTCGGCTTCCGCACCTCGCTGGCGGTGTTCGTCACCCTGACGGCCCTGCTGACCGCCGCCCCGGGCTTCTTCACGCACGGCACGCCGATGCTGCTGATGGCCGGAGCGCTGTTCTTCGGCGGCTTCGCGCGCTCCAACCAGTTCATCGCCGCCAACACCATCGCCTATGCCGACGTGCCGCAGGACAAGGTGGCCGCCGCCTCGACCCTGAGCGCCGTGGCCCAGCAGGTGGGCCTGGCCCTGGGCGTCAGCTTCGGCGGCCTGATGCTGCACCTGGCGCGCGGCGGCGGCGCGGCGCTGACGCCCGACCGCTTCACCTGGCCGTTCGTGGCCATCGGGGTGGTGACGCTGCTGGCCCTGCCGGTCTACCTGCGACTGGACCGGGACGCGGGAGCGGAGATCAGCGGGCGGGTTCGGTCACCCATCCCCTCTCCCCTTGCGGGAGAGGGTGGCCCGCGAAGCGGGTCGGGTGAGGGGTCGAAAACCCTTCCCGCCGCGACCGACAGCTAGACCGGACACGGCGGCCAGCTTCTGAGAGACCCCTCATCCGACGGCTTCGCCGCCACCTTCTCCCGCAAGGGGAGAAGGAAGCTTACGAACGCGCCGCCGCGATCCGCGAGCGGGCGATCTCGTCGGCCACCAGGTTGGCGGGGCGCTTGTCGATCAGCGAATGGTCGAGCACCTCGCCCAGGGTCTGGGCCAGGCGATCCAGCTTGGTCGCCACCCATTGCGGGTCGAAGGCCGCGCCCGCCGCCAGGGCGCGGATCTCGCCGGCCACGTTGATGATGCCGCCGCCGTTGATCACGTAGTCGGGCGCATAGAGGATGCCGCGCTCGAACACCGCCTGGCCGATCGTCGCGTCGGCCAGCTGGTTGTTGGCCCCGCCGGCGATTACCTTGACCTTCAGGCGCGGCAGGGTTGTGGTCGAGATCGCGCCACCGAGCGCGCAGGGGGCGAAGACGTCGGCGTCGACGTCGAAGATGGCGTCGGTCGGCACGATCTGGGCGCCGGTCCTGGCGGCCACGTCCGCCAGCGCCTGCTGGTTGACGTCGGCGATGATCAGCTGGGCGCCGGCGGCGTGCAGCTTCTCGGCCAGATAGGCGCCCACATGGCCGACGCCCTGGATGGCGACCTTCACGCCCTTCAGGTCACGGCCCAGGGCCCGCTGGACGCACAGGCGCACGCCGCGGAACACGCCTTCGGCGGTGACCGGCGACGGGTCGCCCGAGGCGCCGGCGTGGCCTTCCAGGCCGGCGACGTAGCGGGTGGTCTTGCGGGTGCTGACCAGGTCGGCCGGCGAAACGCCGACGTCCTCGGCGGTCCAATACCGGCCGGCCAGACTGTCGACCGCGCGGCCGAAGGCTTCGAACAGCTCCGGGGTCTTCTGGCTGCGGGCGTCGCCGATGATCACGGCCTTGCCGCCGCCGAAGTCGAGGTCGGCCATGGCGTTCTTGTACGACATGCCGCGCGACAGCCGCAGGGCGTCGGTCACGGCCGCGTCGCTGCTGCTGTAGTCCCACATCCGGCAGCCGCCGGCGGCGGGGCCCCGGGCGGTGGAGTGGACGGCGATGATCGACTTGAGGCCGGTTTTTTCGTCAAAGAACGCGTGAACGCCTTCGTGTCCCTCGAAATCCGGGGAATCGAACAAGGTCATGCCGTCAGTCCTGCCTCAGCCAGAAAGTTTGCGCAGCGTGTACGCTTCCGGGCGGCGGGTCACAAGGGCCGAGACCGCGGGCCTATCGCCGCGCCGCCCCGAAACCCTACAGGTGCAGGGCCTGTTCCAGCGCGAAGGCCAGCGAAATGGCCGCGCCGGAGGTCAGCAGGGTGCGCAGGCGCGGACGCCAGGCGGGGCCCTCGTGATTGGTCACGTCCCACAGCCATTGCAGGATGAAGACCAGCAGGAATCCCGACAGCTGCCAGGCCGGCTCGAACTTCAGCCCGCCCAGCAGCAGGCCGAAACCGGCCAGGGGGAACAGCAGCGACAGACCCAGGGTCAGCCAGCGCGGGCTGGGATGCTCGATCTCGAGCCCGCAGCGGATGCCGCCCAGATAGGACAGCATGGCGGTGGAATAGGCGAGCAGGCTGATCAGCGCCACCTGGCGCATGTCGATCGGCCCGTAACAGAACAGCGCCGAACAGACGATGAAGGGAATGAGCGTGGCCAGCCCGCATACCCAGACCGCCGGTGGGACCGGCACGCGATCTTCGTGCGCGTGGTTGGCCGCTGCTTCAAACGCCATGACAACTCCTTCGGAAGGCGGCCACCGGCCGCTTCTCCCGTTCCCCCCGGAAAGGGCGACTATTACCGACCCCAGCCCATAGGTCCACGGAGGATATTTGGCCACAGGACGCAATCGTGGGGTGCGGGAGCGCGCGAGCTCAGCCGTAGAGGCGGCAAGATGCGAAATCCAAAATCATCCCGTCCCTCCCCCTTGTGGGGAGGGTGGCCCGCGTAGCGGGTCGGGTGGGGGATCGGTGCAGGGCGTTTGAGCGGCGGTGAAGCCCCACCCACCAGCTTCGCTGGTCCCCCCTCCCCATAAGGGGGAGGGAAAAACGGTCGTCTACGGCGCCGCGCTCTATCCGGCTGGATTCCGAAGGCCTTGAAAGGCCTAGCGCGAGAAGGCTGACAGGCGGCTGAGCGTGTCGCCGTCCAGCGAGCCGGTGGCCGAAAGCTCCTGGTCGCGCTGGTAGGCGGCGATGGCCATCTGCAAGGCGGGCGACGTGACGCCGTCCTGCGGACCTTGGTAGTAGCCCAGCTTGGACAGGGCGCGCTGGGCGGTGGCCAAGCTGGGGCTGGGCGCGACCGCGCCCTGCAGCGAGGCGACCTGGGTCGGAGCGACATAGGCCTGCGAGCGGAAGCCGGTGGCGGAACGCTCGGCGATCCGCTGGCTTTCGGCGGTCATCTGGCCGCGCAGCGCCATGGCTCGGGCGCGCGAGGCGTTGTCGCCGGACTTGGCGGCGATCAGGTACCACTTGTAGGCCTCGGACGGGTTCTGGCTGACGCCCCAACCGCCTTCATAGAGCTGGGCCAGGTTGAACTGGCTGTCGACCAGGCCCAGGTCGGCGGCCTTGCGGAACCAGCTGGCGGCCTTGGTCGAGTTCCGTTCGCCGCCTTCGCCCTTGTAGTAGTAGAGGGCCAGGTTGTGCATGGCGC
The DNA here is from genome assembly GCF_000281955.1 of Caulobacter sp. AP07. Lineage (GTDB taxonomy): Bacteria > Pseudomonadota > Alphaproteobacteria > Caulobacterales > Caulobacteraceae > Caulobacter. The sequence goes on from NZ_AKKF01000189.1 coordinate 14,914, forward strand.
GGGCCTCGCCAGCCGTGGCGGCGCGCTCGGTCCAGCGACGGGCCTCGGGCAGGTCCTTCTTCACGCCGCCCTCACCGACCTCGTACATCTTGGCCAGGTAGAACTGGGCGCGCGGCAGGCCGAGGTTGGCGGCCTTGCGCAGGGGCTCCAGGCCGGTGCGGTCCTTGGCCTCGATGCGGCGCACGCCGTCGTCGTAGAGGGCCTGGGCGTTCTCGGTGGGCGCGGCGCCGGGCGTCGTCTCGGCCGGGACCGGAGCGACCTGCGAGGTCAGGGCGACGGTGGCGCGCGGCGCGCCGGGGCTCGTGTCGGCTTCCGCGGACCGGATCTCGCCGGTCGCCTTGTTGATCGTGCCCTGGGCCACGCGCTCGGGCACGGGCCCGTTGCCCTGGGCCATGCTCATGATGACGCCGGCGGCGCCGACGCCCATGAAGGCGGCGGTGGCCGAGACCATCAGGGCGGTCTTCATCGTGCCCTTGCGGGCCTTCTTCGCGGAGCCCTTGGCGCCGAAACCGGCGAACAGCGAGGTACCGGGCGCCTTCTTGGGCTTGTCCTTGCCCTTGGCCTCGCCGGCGGCGGCGGCCAGGCGGGCGGCGGCGCGGGCCTGCTCGATCACTTCGCGGGTCGATAGCGGACGCGCCGGCGCGGCCGGCGCCTCGGGCGCGGCGAAATCGGCGTCGTGGTCGGGTTCCGGCTCGAACGCGGTCGTGAACACCGTCTCCGACTCCAGCTCCGGTTCGGACTCAGGTTCCGGCGCGATGGCCAGCCCAAAGCCGTCGGCGGCCTCGAAGTCCTCGTCGCCGAAATCGGGCTCGACGGGCGCGCTGGCCGGGAAGCTGGGCGCCTGGAACGCCGGGGCGTCGAAGGCGGCGGGCGCGGCGGTGCGGGCCGGGGTCGAGGCCACGGGCGGGGTATGGGCCGGGATGAAGGCCGACGGCTGGTGGAAGACGTCCTCGGGAACGGCTTCGCCGCCGAACGAGTAGCGCTCGCCGTCGAACGGCGACGCCGCGTAGCGTTCGGTCGGAGCGGGCGCGGGGGCGGCCTGTTCGGCCAGGCGGCGCTGGGCTTCGCCGAGCTTGGTGTCGATCTTCTCGCGGGCTTCCTCCAGCAGGCGCGCGGTGCGCTCCTCGCTCTGGCGGATGCGGTCGACCAGTTCCTGGGAGGTGCGCTCGTGGCGCTGGTTCAGGCGGTCGGTGACGCGGGTGACCTGGTCGCCGACATCGTCGATGGCCAGAGCGTTGCGGCGCTCGGCGTTGCTGATCCGCTCGGCCAGCTTCTCGGTGATGCGGGCGATCTCGGTCCCGAGCTTTTCCAGGGCCTGGGCCTGGACGCTGTCGGCGCGGTGCAGCTTCTGTTCGACGGCCGTGGCGATGCGGGCCACTTCGCCGCCGACCTGCTCGATGGCGGCGCTGTTGCGGGCTTCCGAGGTCTGGACGCGGCGGTTCAGGGCGTCGGCCATGCCGACCACCTCACGGCCCATGCGCTCGATGGCCTGGGCCGAGCGCTGCTCGGCGGCCTGCACGTGGGCGGTCATCTCGCCCAGCTTGTGCTCCATGCGGTCAAAGCGGCCGTCGGCGGACTGGCGCAGCTTGGCGGCCATCTCCAGGCGGGCGGCTTCCATCCGCTGGGTCAGGCCGTTCGACAGGTCGTCCAGGCGCTTCTGGACGCCTTCGCCGGCGTCACGGCCCTCGACGGTCTGCAGGCGGCCGTCCAGGGCGGTGAACGAGGCGCCCAGGGCTTGCAGGGCCTCGGCGGTGCGGGCCTCGGCGGCTTCCAGGCGTTGACCCAGGCGAGCCACGACTTCGTCGACCAGGGCGGCCGGATCGCCGCCGACCAGGCCGGCCTGGTTGTCGAGACGGTTTTCGAGGTGGGCGATGGTCTCGCGGGTGCGGGCCTCGCCCTCATAGAGGTGACCGGCGACCTTGCCCAAGGCGCCTTCCAGCGCGCGAAGCGCCTCGGCCGAGCGCGGGCCGACAGCTTCGGCCTCCATGCGGCGCAGGCGTTCGGCGTTGCGGGTCTGGTCGGTCTTGATCTCGTCGACGGCGCCTTCGAAGCGCGCGGCGACGGCGATCTGTTCGCGTTCGGCCTGAGCCAGGCGTTGCAGGGCGCCGCGCACCGACTCGTCGATGCCGGAAATGGCCTGGGCCGAGCGGGTCTCGGCGGCCTCGATGCGGTGGGTCAGGCGGTCCAGCGCGATCGCCACGCGACCGACCTCGTCGGCGGGATGCTCAGGCGCCTCGATGCGGGCCGGAGCGTCGCCGCGGTCGGTCTCGTAATAGGGCTTGCTGGCGGGAGTGGCGCGACCGGCGTTGGCGAAGGCTTCCAGGGTCACCGCGTCGGGACCCTCGCCGTCGATAATCATGCGATTCAGCCATTCGCCCAGGGTCATACCGGAGCGACGCGCGAGGTCCTTGGCGACCTCTCGTGCCTTAGGGTCTATCCCCTTTACGCTCCATGGCGCCGCGGCCGTCATCGAATCGATCTCCCAACACCTGGGGACCAACGCTAGACACCGATTCCTAGCGTGTAAACGCGACCAAAAACGCTACATGTAGCGTTGATCAATCTTAGCTGTGGATGGTTAACAGGCACAACTCCGACCTCTATGTACCTAAGATTCGGCCCGACGTGGTTAATGTACGTTAACTATTTGCATGGCCGATTGTCGCAGGCCATGAGGGGGCGATGGACCTGACCAGCACGATCGCCGCCGCCCTGATCGCCCTCGCCCTGACCGTGTTCTGCGGCTGGCGCGGGGCCCGTCCGATCAATGTTTTAAAGGGTCCCCGCATGGTTCCGTGGCGGGTGCTGATGCTGGGCGGCGCCGTCGTCACCCTGCTGATGACGGCCCATGTGCTCAATCTGCTGGGGATGAAGACGGGCGACCCGCGCTACTAGGTCGCGGCCTTTTGGTCAGGCCGGAGACCCCGCCCGACGACAGCAGGCCGATGTCGGCGAGCAGAAAAGGGATCGCCCACTTGTGAGGCGCGGCAATGTAACGCGGCTGCCAGACCGGATCGTACTTGTCCTTGTAGCGGCGGACGCCCTGGAAATTGTAGATTTCCTCGCCGCGCTCATACAGCAGGCGGCCCACCCGCGACATGATCGGGGCCAGGGGGCGGTCTTCCAGGCCGGCCAACGGCGCGACGCCGAACTCGAACGCCTGGTAGCCCTGCGCCTTGCCCCAGCCCAACAGCTCGACGAACAGGTAGTCCATGACGTTCTTGGGCGCGTCGTCGGAATAGCGCATCAGGTCCATGGAGAACGACACCTTGCCGGCCGTGGTCCACAGGGTGGCGAAGGCGACGATCCGGCCCTCGACCCGCACCAGGGCGATCGGGAACTCGGCGACGTAGCGGGGATCGAAGCCGCCCATCGAGAAGGCCTTTTCGCCGCCGGCATGGTGCGACAGCCAGGCGTCGGAGATGGCTTTCAGCTCGTCCATCACCGCGGCGGCCTCGCCGACCGGCAGGACCTCGAAGGCCGCCCCGCCCTCGCCGGCCTTGCGCCAGTTGCGGCGCAGCACCTCGCGGCGGCGGCCGGCCAGGGAGAAGGCCTCCAACGGCACGGCGGCGCTCTCGCCGGTCTTCTGGATGGCCAGGCCCAAGTCGACGCTGTCGGGCAGATCGGCCGGACCCAGGGCGTAGAAGCCGGCGCGGGCGGCGTGGGCGTCGGCCAGTTCGCGGAACCGCCAGAACAGCTCCATGCGCTCGTCGTCGCGGCCCACGGGCGGCCCCATGGCGATCCACGAGCGGCCGCGCACCCCGAACATCAGGAAGCTCTCGCCCGAGGCCGAGAACAGGAAGCGCTTGTCGCCCAGCAGGGCCAGGTTGGACGGCGGCTCGGCGGCCTCGGCCTTGGCCAGGATGGCGCGGACCCGGTCAAACTCGGGATCGGTGTCATCGACCACGGACGGCGTGGCCGGGGTGGCGATCAGCCGCCAGACGCCGATGGCCATCAGGGTGATGGCGGCGGCGGCCGACGAGCGGATGGCGCGAGCCACGTCCTTGTCGCCGATCATCTTCATCACCGACTGGTCGGCGTATTCGGTGTGGCGGAACGTCCACCAGCCGCACAGCGCCACCCCGCCCAGGGCCATGGCCGCCGACAGCAGCCAGCCGGGGGTGATCTCCATCCGCGACAGGGCCGCCGTGCGGGGGAAGGCCTCGTGGAACGGCAGGAGGGCCAGCAGGATGGCGGTCAGGATGACCGTCTCCTCCCAGTTCAGGCCCTTGAACAGGGCCAGCACCGCGCCGGCCGCCAGGGTGACCAGCGCCGCCCACCAGGCCGCGTCGAGGCGCGAGCGCAGGCCGAAGGCCAGCAGCACCAGCACCAGGCCCAGGATCGACGAGAGGAAGTGGCTGATCTCGATCAGCGGTCCGGGCGCGACCGCCACCCAGAGGGCGAAGCGGGTCGGTTCGGAAGGCGTGGCGCCGGAGGCCAGCAGCAGAATCCCGGCGCCGGCCGCCAGGATGGCCGCCAGGGTCGGCGCGACGGCCAGGGCGGCGGGTCTCAGTTCAGGCGCGGACATCAAGACCTCTGATCGGCGAATCCCCGGCGGGACACGTCATCGGCTTCTTCTATACCGCGCCTTGCCAAGGTTGGTCGCCCATCGCGTGATAAACGGATGTTTGAATCTCGACTTGCTCCCGGCGTTTCCTGGCGTAGTCTGCGCGCCGACGACGCGGGAGAGCGTCGCGACGACAAGACGAACCAGATTTGGGGAGAACGGCCATGGCGGATTTCGGCGGCGGCGAACTGGAGACCTTCCGCGCCGAGACGCGGGCCTGGCTGGAGGCCAACTACCCCCCGTCGCTGAGCGCTCCGATGGGCGAGGACGACGCGCCCTGGGGCGGCCGCAAGTTCGCGTGGAAGAACCCCGACGCCAAGCTGTGGCTGGACCGCATGGCCGAGCGCGGCTGGACCGCGCCGATGTGGCCCCGCGAATACGGCGGCGGCGGCCTGTCCAAGGCCCAGAACAAGGTGCTCGACCAGGAACTGCGCCGCATCAAGGCAAGACCCGCGCTGATGAGCTTCGGCGTCTGGATGCTGGGCCCGGTGCTGCTGGAATACGCCACCGAGGAGCAGAAGCAGCGCTTCCTGCCGCAGATCGTGCGCGGCGAGATCCGCTGGTGCCAGGGCTACTCCGAGCCGGGCGCCGGCTCCGACCTGGCCTCCTTGCAGACCAAGTGCGAGGACAAGGGCGACCATTGGCTGATCAACGGCCAGAAGGTGTGGACCAGCTATGCCGACCAGGCCGACTGGATCTTCTGCCTGGTGCGCACCGACACCACCAAGAAGCACGAGGGCATCTCGTTCGTGCTGTTCGACATGACCTCGCCCGGCGTCGAGGCCCGGCCGATCAAGCTGATCAGCGGCAGCTCGCCGTTCTGCGAGACCTTCTTCGACAATGTGAAGGTTCCCAAGGAACAGCTGGTCGGCAAGGTCAACGGCGGCTGGGACATCGCCAAGCGCCTGCTGCAGTACGAGCGCCAGAACATCTCGGCCTCGGGCTTCGGCGGCGGCGGCGGGCTGGACCTGGTCGACGTGGCCAAGAAGGAGGTCGGCGTCGACGCCCAGGGCCGCCTGGCCGACGGCGACCTGCGCGGCCGCATCAGCCACCACCGCATGGACGGCCACGCCTTCATGCTGACCGTGCGCCGCGCCGAGCAGGAGTCCAAGACCGGCAGCGGCCCCAGCGCCGCCGTCTCGATCATCAAGTACGCCGCCGCCAAGATGAACCAGGACCGCTACGAGCTGATGGTCGAGGCCATGGGCCTGCAAGGCCTGGGCTGGGAGGGCGAAGGCTTCAGCCAGGACGAGCTGAACGTCACGCGCGGCATGCTGCGCTCGAAGGGCAATTCGATCGAGGGCGGCACCAGCGAGGTCAACCTCAACGTCGTGGCCAAGCGGGTGCTTGGGCTGCTGGACCATCAGTAGTCCGATGATCGAGTTCTGGTACGAGTTCGGCAGCACCTACAGCTATCCCGCCGCCATGCGCGTCGAGCGGCTGGCCGAGCAGGCGGGCGTCGCCGTCGCGTGGCGACCCTTCCTGCTCGGCCCCCTGATGCACGAGCAGCAGGGGCTGACCGACAGCCCGTTCAACGCCTTCCCCGTGAAGGGCGACTACATGTGGCGCGACCTGCAGCGGGTCTGCGACCAGGAGGGCCTGCCGCTGGTCCATCCCAGCCAGTTCCCGCGCAACGGGCTACTGGCCGCCCGCGTGGCGATCTGCGGACTGGACGACGGCTGGACCCCGGCCTTCAGCCGCGCGGTCTACCAGGCCAATTTCGTCGACGACCAGGACATCTCCAAGCCCGAGGTGCTGGCCCCGCTGATCGCCTCGGTCGGCGCGGAGCCCGAAGAAGCCCTGGCCGCCGCCGACAGCGCCCCCATCAAGACCCGCCTGAAGGACCATGTCCGCCAGGCCCGGGAGCGCGGCCTGTTCGGCGCGCCCAGCTTCGTCACCGCCGACGGCGAGCTCTTCTGGGGCAACGACCGTCTCGAAACCGCCCTCGCCTGGGCCGTCCGTCATCAAACCCTGGAGCATGCCTGACATGGCCGTCCTGACCGAAGAACAGACCATGCTGCGCGACGCCGCCAAAGGCTGGACGCAGGACAGCGCGCCCGTCACCGCCCTGCGCAAGCTGCGCGACGGCGGCTCCAAGCAGAGCTTCGACGCCGCGACCTGGGCCGAGATGGGCGCCATGGGCTGGGCCGGGGTGATCGTCCCCGAAGCCCATGACGGCTCGGCCTTCGGCTATCTGGGCCTGGGGCTGATCCTGGAGGAGACCGGCCGAAGCCTGGTGGCCTCGCCCCTGCTCTCCACCGCGATGGTCGCCGCCAGCGCCCTGGCCCTGGGCGGCTCCGACGCCCAGCAGGCCGCCTGGCTGCCGAAGATCGCCACCGGCGAGGCGGTCGCGACCCTGGCCGTCGACGAGGGCTCGCACCACGCGCCCCTGGCCACCGCCCTTTCGGCGACCCAGTCCGGCGGCGGCTTCGTGCTGAACGGGACCAAGACCTTCGTCATCGACGGCGAGGCCGCCAACCTGCTGATCCTCGCCGCTCGCACCTCGGGCGCGCCGGGCGACAGCGACGGGATCACCCTGTTCCTGGTCGCGGGCGACGCGGCGGGCGTGACCCGCACCCACCTGTCGCTGGCCGACAGCCGCGGCGCGGCGCGGATCGCCTTCGACGGCGTCACGGTCGGCGCCGACGCGGTGCTGGGCGAGGTCGACAAGGGCTGGGCGATCCTCGAGCCGGTGCTCGACCGCGCCTATGCCGGCCTGGCCGCCGAGATGCTGGGCACGGCCACCGCCGCCTTCGAGATCACCCTGGAGTACCTGAAGACCCGCACCCAGTTCGGCCAGGTGATCGGAACCTTCCAGGCCCTGCAACACCGCGCCGCCAAGCTGTTCACCGACCTGGAGACCACCCGCTCCTGCGTCGAGGCGGCGCTGGAAGCGGCCGACGCCGGGAACGACACCCGCCTGCTGGCGTCCCTGGCCAAGGCCAAGGCCAGCGAGGTGCTGCACCTGGCCTCCAACGAGATGGTCCAGATGCACGGCGGCATCGGCATGACCGACGAGCACGACTCCGGCCTCTATATGAAGCGGGCCCGCGTCGCCGAGGCCCTGTTCGGCTCGGCCTCGTTCCACCGCGACCGCTACGCGCGGCTGTCGGGGTTCTAGGGCCCCCACCCGAGGAGGAGGAGGCCTCGCCATGATCGTCCGCAACTGGCACGGCCGGGTGCCCGTCGCCCTCGCCGATCGCTACCTGGCCTTGATGCGCGAGGTCGCCCTGCCCAACTACAAGGCCACGCCCGGCAATCTGGGCGCCTGGTGCCTGACCCGGCGCGACGGCGAGGTCATGCATTTCGAGATGCTGACCTTCTGGACCGACATCGCCGCCATCAAGCGCTTCGCCGGCGAGGATTTCGACCACGCCAAGTACTACGACTTCGACGCCGAGTTCCTGATCGAGCAGGAACCGTATGTGCGGCACTACGAGGCGGTGGAAGGCTGAACCCCAGAACCGTCCCTCCCCCTTGCGGGGAGGGTGGCCCGCGTAGCGGGTCGGGTGGGGGATCGGTGCAGAGCGCTATTGCGGCGGTGAAGCC
>NZ_AKKF01000190.1 GCF_000281955.1 Caulobacter sp. AP07
TCAGCGTCCCATCGACCCGGCGGACGATGCCCAGGGGGTTGTCGTCTTGCAGTTCGGGGGGCAGCAGGGCCTGGGGCAGGTTCTGGTAGGCGACCGGCCGCAGGAAGCGGTGGATGGCCAGGGAGCCGACCGAGGTGGTGCGGCTGTCGGAGGTGGCGGGGAACGGGCCGCCATGGACCATGGCGTGGCCGACCTCGACCCCGGTGCCAAAGCCGTTGACCAGCACCCGGCCGGCCTTCATCTCCAGGGCCGGCAGCAGGGCGCGGGCCAGGTCGGTGTCGGCCTCGTCCATGTGCACGGCGACGGTCAGCTGGCCTTCGAGGGCGGCGATCACCGCCAGCAGCTGGGCCAGGTCCTGGCAGCGGACCACCAGCGAGGCGGCGCCGAACACCTCGTCCTGCAGGGGCGGGGTGGCCAGGAAGGTGGCGCCATCGACGCTGAACAGCGCCGCCCGGCCCTGGCCGTGGCCGCCGTCCAGGCCGTGGGCGACGGAAGCGACGCCGGCGGTGGTCTCCAGGGCTTCGACGCCCTCGGCATAGGCCTGGCAGATGCCGGGGGTCAGCATCTGGCCGGCCGGGGCCTGGGCCACCACCTGCGCGGTGGCGGCCAGGAAAGCGTCGAGCTCGGGGCCGTCGATGGCCAGGACCAGGCCGGGATTGGTGCAGAACTGGCCGGCGCCTTGCGTGAGGGCGGCGACGAAGTCGGGGGCGATGGCGCCGCCCCGGGCCTTGAGGGCGGCGGGCAGGAGCAGCACCGGGTTGATGCTGCTCATCTCGGCGTAGAATGGGATCGGCTCGGGCCGGCCCTGGGCCACGGCCAGCAGGGCCAGGCCGGCCCGGCGCGAGCCGGTGAAGCCGGCGGCCTTGATGCGGTGGTCGGCCACCAGGCCTTGCGAGATGGCGATGCCGCTATCGTGCAGCAGGGCGAACACCCCCGCCGGCAGGCCGCATTCGGCGACGGCGTCCTGCACCGCCCGGCCGACCAGTTCCGAGGTCCCCGGATGGGCCGGATGGGCCTTGACCACCACCGGGCAGCCGGCCGCCAGGGCCGAGGCGGTGTCGCCGCCGGCCACCGAGAAGGCCAGCGGGAAGTTGCTGGCCCCGAACACCGCCACCGGGCCCAGCGGCACATTGCGCAGCCGCAGGTCGGGGCGGGCCATCGGCTTGCGGTCGGGCTGGGCCGGGTCGATGCGGGCCTCCAGCCAGCCGCCGTCGCGCAGCACGCCGGCGAACATCCGCAGCTGGCCGACCGTGCGGCCGCGCTCGCCTTCCAGGCGGGGGCGGGGCAGGCCGGTCTCGGCCATGGCCCGGACGATCAGGTCGTCGCCGATCGCCTCGATCTTCGAAGCCACGGTCTCCAGGAACGCCGCGCGGGCCTCGGGCGAGGTGGCGCGGTAGGGCCCGAAGGCCGCCGCCGCCAGGGCGCAGGCCGCCTCCAGGTCGGCCGCCGTCGCGCCGCCGAAGGCCACCGGCAGGGCTCCGCCCGTGCTGGGGTCGATCGCCGCGATCGCGCCGCCGGCCCCGGCGCGCGCGCCGCCGTCGATCAGGAGTTCACCGGTCAAGGTCATGGGCGGTCCTTCATGCTGCGCGCTCGATCAGGCTCTTAAATGATACCGCTCCCATTGTCGTCAAGTTAGAAGGGGAGGGCCCCGGAGCGCCGGGGGCAGACATAATGTTACACGGCGTCTAGGTTTGCCGCGAAGCGGGGAAGACGGATTCTACATGGCGAAGCGACCGGCCACGATCATCCATGTCGCCGAGAAGGCGCGCGTGTCGGTCAAGACGGTGTCGCGGGTGCTCAACAACGAGCCCAATGTCACCCCCGACCTCAAGGAACGCGTGCTCGCCGCCGTCGAGAAGCTGGGCTACAGCCCCAGCAAGGCCGCCCGCACCATGGCCGGGTCGCGCTCCTATCTGCTGGTGGCCTTCAACGATCGCCGCCTGACGCTGGACAACTGGCGCAGCGAGCGCGGCAACGAGTGGATCGACCAGATGCTGTACGGCGCCATGCTGCGCTGCGAGCAGTCCGGCTATCACCTGATGTTCGAGCTGGTCGACCGCGAGTCCGATCAGCTGGAGAAGCAGATCACCGCGGTGCTGTCGTCGCTGCAGCCCGACGGGGTGATCCTGACCCCGCCCAACTGCGAGAACCCGGTGGTGCTGGGGGCGCTGAAGAAGCGCAATATCCCGTTCGTGCGGCTCAACACTCCGGTGCGCGGGCAGGGGCCGCGGGTCTACATGGACGACCGGGCCGCCGCCCGCCAGGCGACCAGGCACCTGCTGGGCCTGGGCCACAAGCGGATCGGCATGATCGCCGGCGACTACAAGTTCTCGTCGTCGATCCAGCGGGTCGAGACCTTCGTGGCGACCATGCAGGCGGCGGGAATCGCCGTGCCCGAGCCCTGGATCCATCAGGGCGACTTCACCTTCGAGGCCGGGGTGGCGGGGGCCAACGCCCTGCTCGACCTGCCGCAGCCGCCGACCGCGATCATGGCCTCCAACGACCAGATGGCCCTGGGCGTGGTCAGCGTCGCCCAGGCGCGGGGGATCGCGGTGCCCGGGGCGCTGTCGATCCTCAGCTATGACGATTCCATCGGGGTGCGGCTCAGCGTGCCGTCGCTGACGGCGGTGCGCCAGCCGGTGG
>NZ_AKKF01000191.1 GCF_000281955.1 Caulobacter sp. AP07
CCGCCCGCCGTAGCGGCGGAAGATCGGTTCGATCAGGGTGTAGAGGAAGGCGAACTCGTCCTTGTAGTAGGCGTGGACGGCGATCGAGCCCCGGGGTTCGCCCTGAAAGGGCGACAGCCAGGCGTCGTCGGGGGCGATGCGGCGGGCCTCGATCGGGAAAAACACGTCGGGGCGGTGCTTCTCGATGGTCGCCACCACCTCCGCCAGGGCCTTCAGCTGAACCCCGGCCGGCAAGTGGAACTCCATCTCGTTGAACCGCACCGGACGCTCGGTGGACAGCAGCTTCCAGCCCTCGTCGATCGCCCGCTCGGGCTTGGCGCCGGCCAGCAGGGCGCGGGCGGCGGTCTTGCGCAGCGGGGTCGAGAAGCCCAGCAGGTTGCGCAGGCCCTTGAGGGCGTCGAGGAAGACGGTGTCCTGGTCCGGCCCACGCGCCAGGGCCGGCTTGTCGGTCTCGTCATGGCTGATAGCGACGGCCAGGCCCGTGAACGGCACGGCGTAGAACTCGTAGTTGCGGTGCTTGGCCCAGCGCGTCTCGGCCTGGGCCAGGGCGTCCTCGAACGGCTCGATCCAGACATTGCGCTCGATCCGGCGGTTGGGGATCGTCTTCAGTCGCGCCTGGGTGATGACGCCCAGGCTGCCCAGCGAGACCTTGGCGGCCTGGAAGATGTCGGACTGCCGCGTTTCGTCGCAGTCGATCACCTGGCCCTGGGGCGTGACCAGGCGCAGGGCGGTGACGTCGCCGTGCAGGGCCTTCAGCCCAATGCCCGTGCCATGGGTGCCGGTGCCCAGCGCCCCGGCCAGGGATTGCTTGTTGATGTCGGGCAGGTTGGCCATGGCCCGGCCGTTCCTGGCCAGGGCCGGACCCAGCGCGCCCAGCCGCGTGCCGGCCGCGACCACCGCCTCGTCGCCCTCCCAGGCGATGATCCCCGACAGGGCGTCCAGCGACACCAGGCTTCCGCTGGTCGGGGCCAGGGCGGTGAACGAGTGCCCCGCGCCCACCGGCCGGATCGGCGCGACGGCGGTCTTCAGGGCGACGACCAGCTCCGCCTCGGTCTTCGGCGCGAGGCGGGCCGAGGGATAGGCGTGCTGCACGCCCGACCAGTTGCGCCACAGCAGATGGCCCTCGGCGTCGGTGGTCGGCGGGGCCGGCGGCTCGGGCTTGTCGTGGGTGGCGACCGCATAGCCGCCGCCGACCGCCGCCGCGCCGAGGCCAAAGCCTCCGGCCAGCAGCGCCCCGCGTCTCGAGACCTTCATGCGCGCCCCCACCCCTATGTCGCGGGGTCTTCGCGCCCCGCCATGAAGCGTATGAGAGCTTTGAAATCGTCCGGGTTGCAAGCGACGCACTGTCCGCCGGCCGGCATGGCCTGGAAACCCTGGATACTGTGGTCGAGCAGCACGGCCTCGCCCTGCTTCCAGCGCGGGTCCCAGGCCTTGCGGTCGTGGACCAGCGGCGCGCCCGTGCCGGGGATGGCGTGGCAGGCCTTGCAGGACTCGCCGTAGAGCGTCGCGAGATGCGGATCGGCCGGCGCCAGCGCCAGGGCCTGCTCCGGGGTCGGCGCGGGCGGGACCGGCTTGGAACAGGCCGCCAGGCCCGCGACAAGGACCAGGGCGACCAGAACCCGCACTATTCGGCGATCCCGTTCAGGCGCTTGGCGGCGCTGACGGTGTTGGCCAGCAGCATGGCGATGGTCATCGGCCCCACCCCGCCCGGCACCGGCGTGATCGCTCCGGCCACTTCCTTGGCCTCGTCGAAGGCCACGTCGCCCACCAGACGGGTCTTGCCGGCCGCGGCCGCCACGGGGTCACGCGACGGGAAGCGGCTGATGCCGACGTCGATCACCGTGGCGCCCGGCTTGATCCAGTCGCCCTTGACCATCTCGGCCCGGCCCACTGCCGCCACCAGGATGTCGGCCTCGCGGCAAATGCCCGGCAGGTCCTTGGAGCGCGAATGGGCGATGGTCACCGTGCAGTCGGCGGCCAGCAGCAGTTGGGCCATAGGCTTGCCCATCAGGTTGGAGCGGCCGATCACCACCGCCCGCTTGCCCGTCAGGTCGCCGACCACGTCCCTGAGCAGCACCATGCAGCCGGCCGGGGTGCAGGAGGTCAGGGCCGGCAGGCCGCTGGCCAGGCGCCCGGCGTTGGTCACGGTCAGGCCGTCGACGTCCTTGTCGGGCGAGATCGCCGCGACGATCGCGGCCTGGCTGAGGTGGTCGGGCACCGGGAACTGCACCAGTACGCCGTGGATCGCCGGGTCGTCGTTGAGGCGCTCGACCAGCGACAGCAGCTCGGCCTGGCTGGTGTCGGCCGGCAGGCGGTGAGTTTCGGAATGCATGCCGGCGGCCAGGGTCTGCTCGCCCTTGCTGCGCACATAGACCTGGCTGGCGGGGTCCTCGCCGACCAGCACCACGGCCAGGCCCGGCGTCAGGCCATGCTCGGCCTTCAGCACCGCGACCTCGGCGGCGATCTTCTCGCGAAGCTGGGCCGCGAAGGCCTTGCCGTCGATGATTCTGGCTTGCGACATCGCCGTCTCCTGTTTGCGCGTGCCTAGCCCCTGGATCGACCGCACGCAATATCCGCCAACCGCCGCAGGAAGTCGCTTTACCGTCCGCCAATCATGCTAGAGCCGAACCATGGTCTCCGCGTCCGCATCCCAACGCGCCGACGTCGTCCTGGTGGGCGGCGGACTGGCCAACGGCCTGATCGCCCTGCGGCTGAAAAGCCTGCGGCCGACGCTGCGCGTGGTGCTGCTGGAGCAAGGCCCGACGATCGGCGGCGAGCACACCTGGTGCCACTTCGCCACCGACGTCGACGCCGCCGTGGCCGGCTGGCTGCGACCGCTGATCGTCCATCGCTGGTCGGGCTACGAGGTGCGGTTTCCGGGCCATCGGCGCGAACTGGCCACCGACTACCTGGCCATCACCTCGCAACGCCTGCACCAGGTGGTCAGCGCCGCCCTGGGGGCCGACGCCTGGCTGGGCGCCTCGGTCACCGACGTCAATCCGCACCAGGTCACCCTGGCCGACGGCCGGATCCTGGTCGCCGGGGCGGTGATCGACGGCCGCGGCCCGCGCAAGAGCCGCAGCCTGGCCCTCGGCTACCAGAAGTTCGTCGGCCAGGGCGTGCGCCTGACCGCGCCGCACGGCCTGACCCGACCGATCATCATGGACGCCACGGTCTCGCAGGAGGACGGCTACCGCTTCGTCTATGTCCTGCCGCTGGATCCGACACGCCTGTTGATCGAGGACACCCGCTACAGCGACGGCCCCGCCCTCGACCGCGTCGGCCTGCGCCGGGCGATCGGCGCCTACGCCAAGGCCCAGGGCTGGACCATCGCGCAGGTCGAGCGTGAGGAGGACGGCATCCTGCCCATCGCCCTGGGCGGCGACATCGACGCCTACTGGAAAGGGGCCCGCTCGCAGGTGGCCGAGGTGGGCCTGCGCGCCGCCCTGTTCCAGCCGACCACCGGCTATTCCCTGCCCGACGCGGCCCGCATGGCCGAGGCCATCGCCGGCCTGCCCAAGATCACCAGCGCCACGGTCCGGGCCTGCGTCGAGGCGCGGTCCAAGACCACCTGGCGGCGGCGGCGGTTCCTGCGGCTGCTCAATCGCATGCTGTTCAAGGCCTGCGCGCCCGACCAGCGCTACCGGGTGCTGGAGCGGTTCTACCGCCTGTCACCCGGCCTGATCCAACGCTTCTACGCCGCCCGCCTGACCCGCTGGGACAAGGTCCGGATCCTGATCGGCAAGCCGCCGGTGCCGATCTCGGCGGCCATCAAATGCATCGGCGAGAGCTCGGTGTTCGGAGGACAAGACGCATGACCAGCACGACGCCCCCCAAGCCCAAGGCCGCCGTGATCGGCGCCGGGTTCGGCGGCCTGGCCCTGGCCATCCGTCTGCAATCCAGCGGCTTCGACGTCACCGTGTTCGAAAGCCGCGAGAAGCCGGGCGGCCGGGCCTATGTCTGGCACGACGACGGCTTCACCTTCGACGCCGGCCCGACGGTGATCACCGATCCCGACTGCCTGAAGGAGCTGTTCGAACTCAGCGGCCGCCGGATCGAGGACTATGTCGAGCTGCTGCCGGTCGATCCCTTCTACCGCCTGGTCTGGGAGGACGGCGACGTCTTCGACTACGTCAACGACCAGGAGGGCCTCGACCGCCAGATCGCCGCCCGCAACCCGGCCGACGTCGAGGGCTACCGCCGCTTCCACGCCTATTCCGAGGAGCTGTACCAGAAGGGCTATGTCGAGCTGGGCGCCGTGCCGTTCCTCGATTTCGGCGCCATGCTCGCCAACGCCCCGGCCCTGATGAAGCTGCAGGCCTGGCGCAGCGTCTATGACAAGGTCGCCGGCTTCGTGAAGGACGAGCACGTGCGCCAGGCGCTGTCGTTCCACAGCCTGCTGGTCGGCGGCAGCCCGTTCGCCACCTCGTCGATCTACGCCCTGATCCACGCCCTGGAGCGGCGCGGCGGCGTCTGGTTCCCGCGCGGCGGCACCCACGCCCTGGTCCGGGCGCTGGTGAAACTGTTCGAAGACCTCGGCGGCCAGGTCCACCTGGGCCAGCCGATCCAGAAGATCACCACCAAGGCCGACCGCGTCACCGGCGTGGTCCGCCACGACGGCCTGTTCGAGGCCTTCGACACCGTCGCCTCCAACGCCGACGTCATGCACACCTACAAGGCGCTGCTGGCCGATGACCCGCGCGGCAAGAAGGTCGGCAGGGCGCTGGAGGCCAAGCGCTGGAGCCCGTCGCTGTTCGTGGTCTATTTCGGCCTGAAGACCACCCACCCCGAGATCCGCCACCACACCATCTGCTTCGGCAATCGCTATCGCGAGCTGATCGGCGAGATCTACGGCAAGGACGGCCTGGCCGACGACTTCTCGCTGTACCTGCACCATCCGACCGCCAGCGACCCGTCGATGGCTCCGGACGGCTGCTCGGCCTTCTACGCCCTGTCGCCGGTGCCCAACCTGAAGACCGCCGGCATCGACTGGTCGGTCGAGGGACCCAGGTATCGCGACAAGGTGCTGGCCTATCTGGAGAAGCACTACATCCCCGGCCTGACCGCCGACATGGTCACCTGCCGGTTCATCACCCCGGACGACTTCGTGACCGACCTCAACGCCTGGAAGGGCGCGGCCTTCTCGCTGGAGCCGATCCTGACCCAGAGCGCCTTCTTCCGCACCCACAACCGCGACGACGTCATTCCAAACCTCTATTTTGTCGGGGCCGGCACGCACCCGGGCGCGGGCATTCCGGGCGTGGTCGGTTCGGCCAAGGCGACGGCCGGGCTGATGTTCCACGACTTCATCGACGGCGGCGACGAGAGCGGCTGAATGACCGACACGCTGGAAATCCAGAGCCGCGAGGCGATCCAGAAAGGCAGCAAGAGCTTCGCCGCCGCTGCCGCCCTGTTCGACGCCGAAACCCGGGCCGACGCCGAGATGCTCTACGCCTGGTGCCGCCACTGCGACGACGTGATCGATGGCCAGACCCTGGGCCACGGCATGAGCCCGGTCGCCGACGGCCCGGCGCGCCTGGAGGCGCTCTACGCCCAGACCCGCGCCGCGATGGCGGGCGAGACGCCCACCGACCCGGTGTTCGCCGCCTTCCAGACCGTGGCCCTGCGCCGGGGCATCCCCGAGCGCTACGCCCTGGACATGATCGACGGCTTCGCCATGGACGTGGCGGGGCGACGATACGGGACGCTCGAAGACCTGCTCGAATACTGCTGGGGCGTGGCCGGGGTGGTCGGGACGATGATGGCCCTGGTCATGGGCGTCCGCCCGGACGACCTGCCCACCCTGCGCCGCGCCCAGGACCTGGGCCTGGGCTTCCAGCTGACCAACATCGCCCGCGACATCGTCGAGGACGCCCGCAACGGCCGGGTCTATGTGCCCGGCGACTGGCTGGCCGAACTGGGCGTGCCAGAGGATGCGGTGGCCGATCCGGCCCATCGCGGCGCCGTGGCGATCCTCGCGAAGAGACTGGTGGACGCCGCCGAGCCCTACTACGCCTCCGCCCGCTGGGGCCTGCGCGACCTGCCGGTCCGCTCGGCCTGGGCGATCGCCGCGGCGCGCGGGGTCTATCGGCAGATCGGGCTGGACGTGGTGAAGGCTGGCGACACGGCCTGGAACGAGCGCGTGGTGGTCAGCGGCCGGATGAAGGCCTGGCGGGCGCTGGAGGGCGGCGTCGTGGCGCTGCGCTCGGCGACCTTGGATCGGTGGGGGACGGCGCCGGAACGGCCAAGGATGTGGTCGAGGATTTGATGCTTTCGCTCAAAACAAGGTCGTCATCCCCCGACTTGTTCGGGGGACCCAAGCGACGTTGAAGAGCGCGCGCGGTTAGCTCGGCTTGGGTCCCCCGCATAAAGCGGGGGATGACGGGTTTAAAAGATGTGGCCCTAAACCCCCACACCCCGCTCCCTAAGCTTCGCCTTCAGCTCCCGCACCGGCCGGGCCAGCAGGAACCCGAACGACACCGCCCCGTCCTTCGTATGCACCGCGTGATGAATCCGGTGGGCCTGGATCAGCTGCCGCCAGTACCGCGACTTGCCCAGCGGCACCTTGAACCGCTGGTGCACCATGCCGTCGTGGAACACCGCGTAGATCGCCCCATAGGCCGTGACGCCCAGCCCGATCGGCAGCAGCCACGGAATGCCATGCACGCCGAAATAGATCGCCACGATGGCCGGGGCGGCGAACACCACCGCGAACAGGTCGTTGAGCTCGAACATCCCGGTGCGCGGCTCGTGGTGCGAGCGGTGCCATACCCACAGAAAGCCGTGCATCACGTAGCGATGCGTGAACCAGGCGAAGCCTTCCATGAAGGCCAGGGCCGCCAGGAACAGGGCCAGGTCGAGGCCAAGGATCTGCATCGTTCTCCTACCGTCGCAACCGGCGGGCCAGCACGTGGGCCAGGCCAAGCCCGACCAGGCCGATGGCCGCCAACACGCCCCAGGCCTTATACACCGCGCCGACCCCGGCGTCGCGCCAGAGGATGGCCTGATAGGCCTCGATGGCCCAGGCGTGCGGGGTGAACCAGCCCACCTGTTGCAGCCAGGGCGGCATCAGGAAGCGTGGCACCATGCTTCCGCCGATCGCCGCCAGCACCAGGATCACGAAGGTCGACAGCATCTGGGCCTGGTCACGCGTCCGGCAGATCGACACCAGGCCCAGCGCCAGACCCGCCGCGCAGGCGCAGGCCGCCAGGGTGGTCGGCAGCCACAGAGCCGCGTGCTGGACCACCGCCACGCCGTAGACGAACTGGGCGGTGGCGAAGATCGCCACGGCCTGGACGACGCCCTGGCCGACCAGGAACAGGAACTTGCCGGTCACCACCGGCCCCATGCCCGCCACCCCAGCCAGCAGGCGGTCGGCGACGCCGGTGCGCCGCTCCTCCATCAGGCCCAGCGCGCCCTGCATGGCGGAGAACAGAGCGAACAGGATCATCACCGCCCCGGCATAGTAGGCGATCACCCCGCCGCCGGTCTTGACGTCCTTGACCTCCTCGCGGACGAACAGGCCGGTGTCGGTCCTGGGCGGAGCCTCGCGCAGGGCCCGCGCCGCGGCGTCGACCCGGGCGGTCTGGGCGGGCGTCAACGGGCCCAGCGCCGGCGCGACCTGGTCGACCGTGCGGCGCAGGGCGACATCGGGCAAGGCGGCGGCCAGCACCTGCTGGACCCTGGCCCGGGTCAGGGGCGCGGCCACGGCGCGGCTGGAATCGGCGACGATCAGGAACGGCTTGCCCGCCCCGGCCGGGTCGGCGCGGATCACCAGCCCGGCGTCGGCCTGTCCCGCCTTGACCCGGCGGCGCACCTCACTGTCCGTGGACGGAGAAACGAGCTCGGCGCGGATGTCGGGCGACTTGACCAGCGCCGTCGTCAGCCGGGCGGAGGCCTCGGTCCGGGCCACATCGGCCACGGCCAGCTTCAGCTGGATGTTCTCGCCCGTCGTGCCGGCGAACACCGACGAGAAGATCAGGAACACCAGGGGCGGCAACAGAAAGGTCATGACCAGCGCGCCGCGGTCGCGCCACAGCTCCAGCGCCATGACCCGCACCATGGCGACGATCATCAGCAGGCGAGCGCTCATGCCGCCTGCTTCCGCTCGGCCAGCAGGGTGAACAGGTTGGCCAGCGACGGCTCGCGCACCCGGATCTCGTTCGGCGCCAGCCCGGCCGCGCGCAGGCGCTTGTCCAGCCGCTCGGCGGCCGCGTAGCCGTCGGCGTCGAGCCGCGACCAGACCAGCGACCGGGGCGTGCGCTCCAGCCCCTCCCCGGCCAGGCGGGCCTCGCCGGCGGGGTCGGCCTCCGCGGCCAAGTGGACCAGGATCTCCATCTGGGCGCCGAACGCTTCGGCGACCAGCGCCTTGGGCTCGCCTTCCAGCACCATCCGACCTTCGCGCAGGAACCCGACCCGATCGGCCAAGGCCCCGGCCTGCTCCAGGTCGTGGGTGGTCATCAGCACGGCGACGCCCAGGTCGCGCAGGCCCCGGATCACCGCGTCGACCGCCTCGCGGGCGTCGATGTCGACGCCGACGGTCGGCTCGTCGAGGATCAGCAGGGATGGTTCATGGACGATCGCGGCGGCGATGTTGGCGCGGCGCTGGTAGCCGCCCGACAGCTGCTTGATCGGCACATGGGCGCGATCGACCGTGCGGGTCAGTTCCAGGGCGCGCCGCACGGCGGCGGCCACAGCCTTGCGCGGCGTGCCGGCCAGGGCGGCGAAGGTCTGGAGGTTCTCGGCCACCGTCAGGTTCGGATAGAGGGCGATCTCCTGCGGGACCAGGCCCAGGCCGGCGCGGGCGGCCGGGACCCGCGCCGGGTCGCGGCCGTTCAGCAGCACCGTCCCGCCGTCGGGCCGGATGCGGCCGCAGATGGTGCGGATCAGGGTGGTCTTGCCCGCCCCGTTGGGTCCCAGCAGGGCGTAGATCTCGCCGGGACGCAGGGTCAGGTCGACGTCGCGCAGCACGGGCTTGCCGCCATAGGCGTGGACCGCGCCCCTTACCGTCAGAATGGGATCTGGACTCACGCCGCCGCCTTGCGCCCCGCGAACAGGCCGCCGACATAGGCGCCCAGCAAGTCGCCGCGGCCGACGCCGGCCAGGGCGTTCGAGGCGCTGGCCAGGTGACCCTCCATCGCCTGGCGGGCGCCGGCCGGGCCCAGGGTCGAAACCACCGTGGTCATGGCCGCGTCCTTGCCGACATCCTTGCCGGCCGCCTCGGTCGAGCCCTGGGCGTCGATCAGGTCGTCGCGGATCTGGAAGGCCAGGCCGATGTGGCGGGCGAACAGGCCGACGGCCTCGACCGCCGCCTCTGACGCCCCGGCGATCGCCGCCCCGCCCTGGGCGGCGGCGATGATCAGGACGCCGGTCTTCTCGTGGTTCAACCGGTCCAGCGTGGCCTGGTCGCGCAACCGGTCGCGGTCGAACAGGTCGCGGGCCTGGCCGGCGATCAGGCCGGAGAACCCCACCGCCTGGGCGGCGCGGGCGGTCAGGTCGGCGCGCAGCGGGCCCGGCAGGCCAGCGTCGGCGGCGATCACCGCATAGGCCTGGTTCAGCAGTCCGACGCCGGCCAGGATCGCCGTGGCCTCGTCGAAGGCCCGGTGGATGGTCGGCAGGCCCCGGCGCAGGCCGGCGTCGTCCATCGACGGCAGGTCGTCGAGGATCAGCGAGGCGGCGTGGATCATCTCGAAGGCGCAGGCCGCGTCCAGGGCCGCCCCCTCCGGCGCGCCGAACTCGGCGGCGGCCAGCAGGGTGACCATCGGGCGAAAGCGTTTTCCCGGCGCCAGCAGGGCGTAGCGCACCGCTTCGACCAGGCGGTCCGGCGCCGAGCCGACGGGTGGCGCGAGTTCGGCCAGCCGCCGATCGACGCCGACGCGCAGGGCTTCAAATCTCTGCGGAAAAGCGGCGTGGTCGTCCATCTCGCGAGTTGCGACCGTGTTCTTCTCGCCCCGACGCGGGCCCGCTCATTTGAAGGCGCCCTCGACGGGCGTCAACTCAAAGGTCCTCTCCCGGGAGGCTTCACCCCCGGCAGAAGCCGAAGAACCGCTTGATGTTGGCCCGCTCGGCCTCCGAGCGAGCGTTCTGGGGGTAGACCTGATCCTCGACCTGGGCGATCGCGCCGGTCTTCTCGAAACTGGCCAGCACCGGGTCGGCCAGCGGGATCTCGCCCATCGCGTCCCACCCGCCGGTCAGCTCCGAGCGCTGCAGCCGCGCCACGTAGCGCCCCTCGGCCTTGGCGGACCGGAACCGCACCGCGCCGGGGCCAGGCTTGCCCTTCTCAAGGTCGGTGACGAAGCCGACGGCCGGCGCCTGGCGGCGGCAGTCGAACATGATCCCGACGATGTCGCTGTCGGGCACGCCGTAGCTCAGGCGGACCTTGCCGCCGAGGCCCTCGCGATAGTTCCAGACCATGTTGGCCGGCGGCGACGGGGCCGCGCCCTCGGCCCGACCGGCGGTCAAGCCCATCGGCGGCGGCGCGGTCGAGCACGCCCCCAACACCGCGCCGCTCGCGCCCAGCACCAGCCAAAGTCCCCAGCGCTTCATCGTCCGTCCCTCAAATCCAGTCCAACGCCCCTGTAGCCGCGTTCGACGCGAATGGCGACGCTTCACACCCCATGGACGATCCGGACGGCGCAAGGCAGGTTGTGCGTTCGGGGTGACGCGCTGCCTGGAGAAACCTGATGAAGACCCCTACCCTCGCCGTCCTCGCCCTGGTCGCCGCGCTCGGCGCCTGCGACCGCAAGCCGGCCAAGGCGCCCGAGGCTCCGGCCGCCCCGGCGGCGCCCGCCGCGCCAGCCCCGGCCGCGGCCGCGCGGCCCCTGACCTTCGACCAGTCCGACGACGCCGCCAAGGTCGCCCTGCGCCTGCCGGCCGAGATCGCCCGGTTCCCCGCCCTGCACGCCCTGCTCTACGACCGCGAGGTCGCGGGCCTGAAGGCCTTCGCGGCCAAGGCCCAGACCGACCGCAAGGCCTCGGACGGCTCCTATCCCTGGCGGGCCTATGGCCGGCAGAGCCAATGGTTCCTGAGCGCCGACGCCGCGCCGCTGGTGGCCTTGCGCGCCCTGTGGTTCGAGGACACCGGCGGCGCCCATCCCAACCATGGCGGCGCCGCCCTTCTCTGGGACACCGCCAGCAACCGCGAGATCCAGACCAAGGCCCTGTTCCGTCCCGACGCCGACATGAAGGTGCTGGACAAGGCGATCTGCGACGCGGTCGGCGCCGCCAAGTCGCATCGCGACGGCGCCGTGCCGCTGAACGACATGTTCGCCTGCCCCAAATGGTCCGAAACCGTGCTGGTCCTGGCCCCCTCGACCACGCCGGGCAAGGTCGGCGGCCTGACCGCGATCATCGACCCCTACGTGGTCGGCCCCTATGCCGAGGGCGACTACGAGGTCACCGTCCCGGTCTCGGCCTTCCAGGGCCTGCTGGCCCCGGCCTATGCCGGCGCGTTCAGTGGCGCGCCGAAGTCGATGGGCAATCCGGACGGGACGCTGAGCGTGACCATGGATGTGGTGAAGTAGCGGCTCGCATCACCCCAGGCCGCAAACCTTGGCGAAGATCGCGACGGCGGCCTGCTCGGCGGACGTCCGAGCGTCGTGTGAAACGAACCCTCCGTAAGGATTCAAGGCGATCTTCCCCGTCGCCGAGAAAGCCGCGAGCACGGGATCTCGCCGGTCGGCCCGGAAATGCACGAAATCGTCGAAATCGAGCTCTTCCGGCACGAGCGCCTCGAAACGCCGAGAAGCTCCACCGCTGCGCAGTTCCATCGCCGGGACGTCAGGACCTTCGACCGCCGGGATCATGAACTCGACCCGATCCTTGGCGCGGTCGCAGATGAAGACGATCCCGATTTCATCCGAGTCGTCGACACCATAGGCCAGCCGTGCCGGTTCCTCGTTGGAAGGCGCGATATAGGCCCAGCTCATCGGCGGGCTCGCTGGTCCGACCCGCGTCGCGCACCCGCCGAGCATCGACAACCCAGCGACCGCGAGGAACCAGGGCCTCGGCTTCATGGACATGGTCCTACAACGGGATGTTGTCGTGCTTCTTCCAGGGGTTGGTCAGTTCCTTGCCCCTTAGGCTCTTCAGCGCCCGGACGATGCGGCGGCGGGTGCCGTGCGGCATGATCACGTCGTCGATATAGCCACGGCTGGCGGCCACGAACGGGTTGGCGAAGCGCGCCTTGTACTCGGCCTCGCGGGCGGCCAGGGCGACCGGGTCCTTGGCCTCCTGGCGGAAAATGATCTCGACCGCGCCCTTGGCCCCCATCACCGCGATCTCGGCGGTCGGCCAGGCGTAGTTGAAATCGCCGCGCAGGTGCTTGGAGCTCATCACGTCATAGGCCCCGCCATAGGCCTTGCGGGTGATGAGGGTGATCTTCGGCACCGTGGCCTCGGCATAGGCGAACAGCAGCTTGGCGCCGTGCTTGATCAGGCCGCCGTACTCCTGCTTGGTGCCGGGCATGAAGCCGGGCACATCCACCAGGGTGATGATCGGGATGTTGAAGGCGTCGCAGAACCGCACGAAGCGGGCCGCCTTGCGGCTGCTGTCGATGTCCAGCACGCCGGCCAGCACCTGAGGCTGGTTGGCGACGATGCCGACGCTCTCGCCGTCCATGCGGGCGAAGCCGCAGACGATGTTCTTGGCCCATTCGCTGCTGATCTCGAAGAAATCGGCCTCGTCTACGATCTTGAGGATCAGCTCCTTCATGTCGTAGGGCTTGCCCGGATCGCTGGGGATCAGGCTGTCGAGGCTGGGCTCCTCGCGATAGGCCTCATCGAAGCTCTCGCGCTCGGGGGCGGTCTCGCGGTTGGACGACGGCAGGAAGTCGATCAGGCGCCGCACCTGGGTCAGGGCTTCCAGGTCGTTCTCGAACGCCCCCTCGGCGACGCCCGACTTGCTGGCGTGCACCCGGGCCCCGCCCAGCTCCTCGGCGGTGACCACCTCGTTGGTGACGGTCTTGACCACGTCGGGACCGGTCACGAACATATAGCTGGTGTCCTTCACCATGAAGATGAAGTCGGTCATGGCCGGCGAATAGACGTCGCCGCCGGCGCACGGGCCCATGATCACGCTGATCTGCGGCACCACCCCCGAGGCCATGACGTTCTCGAGGAAGATGTCGGCATAGCCGGCCAGGCTGTCGACGCCCTCCTGGATGCGCGCCCCGCCGGCGTCGAACAGGCCAATGATCGGCGCCCCGACCTTCATCGCCTGGCGCTGGACCTTGACGATCTTGGCCGCGTGGGCGCCCGACAGCGAGCCGCCGAACACCGTGAAGTCCTTGGAGAAGACGTAGACCACCTTGCCGTTGATGGTGCCCCAGCCGGTGACGACGCCGTCGCCGGGCACCTTCTGCTCGGCCATGCCGAACTCGACGCCGCGATGCTCGACGAACATGTCGAACTCCTCGAACGAGCCTTCGTCCAGCAGCAGGTCGATGCGCTCGCGCGCCGTCAGCTTGCCCTTGGCGTGCTGGGCGGCCACCCGCTTCTCGCCGCCGCCGGCCCGCGCCTGCGCGCGACGACGATCCAGTTCCTCGAGAATGTGCTGCACGCGGACGCTCCCCTGCTCTTCTACTGGGTAGAATTCCCTACCTTATGGACCGACGCCTAATGGCGCGAGCCCTCCGTGGCAAGGCATCCGTTGCGGCAGTGCAGCAACACGCCAGGCCAGGTCCGCCGGGACGTAAACGGCGATGGTTCTCAGCGCCGTAGCGCCGCGAACCATTGCTCCAGCACCCCGGCCTCGACGGCCAGGGCCTGGGCGCGGGCGACAGCCTCGGCGTCCTGGCCCCAGGTCTCGGCCTGGAAGGTCTCCTCCAGCCGCGACAGGTCCAGGGCCCGTTGGCCGGTCACCGTCCCGGCCCGCAGCGCCAGCGACAGTACGGTCGAGCCCAGCAGGCCCGCGCCATAGGCCACGCCGGCCAGGGTGAAGTCGTCCATGGTCAGGGCCAGGGCCTCGACGGACGCCAGGGCGGCCGGCGGCTGGGCCGTGTGGATGACGCCGCTGACCGGCTGCAGGTTCAGGCCCAGCTCGACCCGGGCCCAGTCCAGCATGCCGCCCCAGTCGCGCTTCTGGCGCTCGACCAGCGGGGTCGGGTGATCGGCCCAGTAACAGAGCAAGTCGGAACCGGCATAAGCCGCGACCTCGGCGGCGACTTCGGCGCGGGTCTCGCGGATGCGGTCGATGGCGGTGAAGGCCAGGCGGGTGGCCGGCATCGCCGTGGAGTCGATGACCTCGACCTGGGCTTCCCACTCGTCGGCGACCAGCTGGGCCAGGGCCTGGGTGGGCAGGACCAGCGGCGCCTTGGCCGGCGACTTGGGCGTGCGGCCGTCCAGCAGCACGGCGAAACCACCCTCGTGAGGCGCGGTGGTCGCGGCCTTGTAGAACCGGCGGGGGCGATGCAGCAGGTCGGGCTTGTCGGCCAAGGCGTGATCTTCTTTTCAATCCGGACATCAAAGAAACGCGTCCAACGCGTTGAATGGGCAAACAACGCCCACGACGCAAGGGAGAGACGGCTTGAGCCTGCCTCCGACCGACATGATGGCCGCCATCGCCGTCACCCGCTTTGGCCTCGGCGCGCGGCCCGGCGAGATCGCGGCGGCGCGAAGCGACCCGCGCGGCTTCCTGACCGCTCAGATCCGCCCCCAGGGCGCCGACCAGCCGCAGGCCGACGCCGAAAGCTCGGCCCAGCGGCTGTCCGACTTCCGGGACTACCAGATGCAGAAGCGCGACGCGAAGGCCGCCGCGAGCGTGACGGGCGGCGACCCCAAGTCCGATCCGATCAAGGACGCCAGGAAGATGCTGCGCGACGACACGGGCGGCGACTTCCTGGCCCGCGCCCAGTTGGCCTCGACCACGGACGCCGCGTTTCGCGAGCGCTGGGCGCTGTTCTGGGCCAACCACTTCACCGTCTCGGCCACCAAGCAGGTCACCGGCACGGTGATCGGGCCGTTCGAGCAGGAGGCCATCCGCCCGCACGTGTTCGGCCGCTTCGAGGACCTGCTGGTCGCCTCGTCCACCCACCCGGCCATGCTGCTCTATCTGGACCAGGCCCAATCCATCGGTCCCGACAGCAGGGCGGGCGCCTCCACGAAGCTGCGGGCGAAGGGAGCCGGCCTCAACGAGAACCTGGCCCGCGAGATCATGGAACTGCACACGGTCGGCGTCGAGGCCGGCTACAGCCAGACCGACGTCACCGAGTTCGCCCGGGCCATGACCGGCTTCAGCATCGGCCGGCCGCAGGAGGAACACGCCTTCCAGTTCCTGTTCCGCGACAACGCCCACGAACCCGGCGCGCGGACGGTGATGGGTCGGCGCTACGGCCAGGGCGGCCAGGCCCAGGCCCTGGCCGTGATGCGCGACCTGGCCGCCGGTTCCCAGACCGCCCGCCACGTCGCGACCAAGCTGGCCGTCCATTTCGTCGGCGATGACCCGCCCCCGGCCCTGGTGGCCCGACTGGAGCGCAGCTTCAGCGACAGCGGCGGCCGGCTCGACGATCTGGCCCGCACGCTGGTCACCGCGCCCGAGGCCTGGGACCCCGCCCCCGCCAAGTTCAAGACGCCGTACGAGTTCGCGATCTCGACCTGGCGCTCGGTCGGCGGCCAGCCCCAGGCGATCGGCAAGCTGGCGCCGGTGTTGACCGGCCTGGGTCAGAAGCCGTTCTCGGCCCCCTCGCCCAAGGGCTGGCCGGAGGAGGCCCAGGTCTGGTGCGCGCCCGACGCCCTGATCAAGCGCCTGCGGTTCAGCGAGGCCTTCGCGGCCCAGGCGGCCGACCGCCTCGACCCCGTCGACTTCGCCCAGTCGACCCTGGGCGCCCGTCTCACCCCGCCCGTCGCCAAGGCCGTGGCCCGGGCCGAGACCCGCCGCGAGGCCATGGCCCTGTTGCTGATGAGTCCGGAGTTCCAACGCCGATGAACGCGCGCCCCTCTCGCCGGTCCCTGCTGGCCGGCATCGGTCTTTCGGTCAGCTTCCTGGGCGGATCGGCCTTCGCCGCCGCCGACGGCCCGCTGTCGAAACGCAAGATGGTGGTGGTGATCTGCCGGGGCGGCATGGACGGCCTGACCGTCAGCCCGCCGATCGGCGATCCCGACTACGCCGCCCTGCGCGGCGATGTGGCCGTGCCCGCCGACCAGGCGCTGAATCTGGACGGAACCTTCGCCCTGCATCCGGCCCTGACCTCGGTGCACGCCCTGGCGCTGAAGGGTCAGGCCCGTATCGCCCCGGCCATCGCCAGCCCCGACCGGGCCCGCTCGCACTTCGAGGCCCAGGACGTTCTGGAGACCGGCGCCGCCCAGGTCTACGGCGTCGGTTCCGGCTGGCTGAACCGGACGCTGGAGGTGATGGGACCCCGGAAGATCGAGGGCCTGTCGGTCGGCGCCACCGCCCCGTTGATCCTGCGCGGCAAGGTCCAGGCGGCCAGTTGGTCGCCCGGTCCAGGCGTCGACGAGACTGCCCGCCTGCCGACCCTGTTGCAGGACCTCTACCGAACCGACCCGCTGATGGGCCCGGCCTTCGCGCGCGGCCTGGAGACCGAGGCCATGGCCCAGGCGGCGACGCCGCCCCCGGCTTCCAAGATCATTCCGGCCTCGACCGACAAGGCGTCCATGGCCCCGGTCGCCGCCAACCCCAAGCAAGGCCGCGAGACCGCGCGAACCCTGGGCGCGACCTTGGGCGGCTTCATGATCCAACCCAGCGGCCCGCGCATCGCGGCCATCTCGCTGGACGGCTGGGACACCCACGCCGGCCAGGTCGGCCAGCTCAACACCCGCCTGTCCTATCTCGACGCCATGCTCGACGGGCTGAACAGCGGGCTGGGCGCGGAATGGAGCGACACCGTGGTGGTGGTCGCCACCGAGTTCGGCCGCACCGCCCGCGTCAACGGCACCGGCGGCACCGACCACGGCACGGGCTCGACCGCCCTGGTGCTGGGCGGCGGGCTGAAGAAAGGCGGCATCATCGGCGACTGGCCGACCCTGAAACAGACGGCGCTGTTCGAGAACCGCGACGTGACGCCCAGCCTGGACCTGCGCGGCCTGTTCAAGGGCGTGCTGGGCGAGCACATGGGCGTCGAGCGCGCGGCGCTGGAGGGGACGGTGTTTCCCGACAGCGCGGCGGCGGAGATGGTGACGGGGTTGGTTTAGCTCGCCCTTGCCCCCACCTGACCGCTTCGCGGTCTGTCCGCCCCCATAGGGGGCGGAGCCTCGCGCTCTAGGCTCTTCCCCCTATGGGGGAAGACGGCCGAAGGCCCGTAGGGGGCAAGTGGGTCGCCGCCCTACCGCCGCTTCACCTGCCGCCGCGCGAACGGGTCGTACTCGGCCTCGTCTTCCGAGAAGCCGAACTTGGCGAAGCCGGCCTTCATCTCGGGGCTCAGCGGCGCCTCGATGGCCAGGGTGCCGACCGTCGGGTGAGGCAGCAGGATCGAGCGGGCGTGAAGTTGCAGCTTCAGGCCCTCCGACAATTGCAGCGCCTTCTCGTCGCTATATTTGGGGTCGCCGAGGATCGGGTGGCCGATGGCCTTCATGTGGGCGCGCAGCTGGTGAGTGCGGCCGGTGTGCGGGCGCAGGGCCATCCAGGTGACGCGTGGGCCGGCCCGGCTGATCGAGACGAATTCGGTCTCGGCCGGCTGGGCGTCCGGATCCTTGGGTTCGGCCGGCACGACCAGTTCGCGGTCGCCGACGCCCCGCTTCGCAAGGTGCAGCTCGATCACGCCCTCGGTCGGGTGCGGGTTGCCGGCGACGATGGCCCAGTAGGTCTTCTGGGCGCGACGCCGGGCGAAGGCGCCCGACAACTTGGCCGCCGCGCCGGGGGTCTTGCCCAGCAGCAGCACGCCGGAGGTGTCGCGGTCCAGGCGGTGGACCAGCTTGGGCCGGTTGACGCCCTCGCCCCAGGCGCTGAGCAGCTTGTCGATGTGGTGGGTGGTCTTGGTGCCGCCCTGCACGGCCAGGCCGGCGGGCTTGTTCAGCGCCAGGACTTCCTCGTCCTCGTACAGCACCAGCGACTTGGCGAAGGCGATGTCGCGCTTGGACAGGGCCAGCTTCTCGTTCGGGTCGGGGGCGTCGGGCAGCGGCGGCACGCGGATCTGCGCCCCAGCCGCCAGCTTGGTGTCGGCCTTGGCCCGCGAGCCGTCGACCCGCACCTGGCCAGAGCGGAACAGCTTGTTGAGCTGGATGTGGTTCAGATGCGGCCAGCGGCGCTTGAACCAGCGGTCCAGGCGGACGCCGTCCTCGCCGTTGTCCACATAGAGCGTACGTACTTCTTTCATGCCGCGAAAATCCTGCGGGCGATCAAGAGGCCCGCGAAAACAGCCGCCACGGACAGGATCACGCTGGCGGTCGTATAGGTAAAGGCCTGGGCGTAGGCGCGCTTCTCGATCATCAGCGCGGTCTCCAGCGAAAAGGCCGAAAAGGTGGTGAAGCCGCCCAACACGCCGACCCCAAGCAGGATGCGCCATTGCTCCTGATTGGCGTCGCCGCGGTGGGCGAGCCAGGAAACCAACGCTCCCATCAGCAACCCGCCCGTCAGATTGACGATGAAGGTGCCGTAGGGCCAGTTGAACCCGAACAGGCGGAGGCTTTGCACGCCCACCAGATATCGGGCGACGGCGCCGAGGGCGCCACCGGCGGCTACGAGGAAGAGTTTGGTCATTGGGCCCCTTATGCGCCGCGCGGGCCCGAACGCCAAGTCGGTCGGATCGCCGCCACTCCGGTCACATCGGCGTGGCCCGTCGGCGCCTTCAGCGGAATCGCCGACAACACCCTTAACGGCCCAGGCCCGGCGTCAGGCCTCGGACCCGCCGGATTGACTGATTTTCGCGCTCTATACTCCGCCCGAACTCTCCCCGCGCCCAAGTAAACCGCAGACTAAGCTGTACTGTAGAGGCGTGCTTAAGCCTTGAGCGACTTGCGGTAACCGCGTTTGGAAACTGTATTCTTGCACCGACCGTTAAGCGTATGAAGGGCATGTTCGAGTCTCCTCACGCGCCAAGGCGAACATGCCCTTCGATACGAGCCAGAACGACGACCGCAACGAGCGCCTGGCGCTCAGCGCCCCCGTGCTCCAAAGGCTGGCGGGGTCGGATTTGATCGCCCGTGGCTCGGTCAACATCATCAGCACCAAGGCGATCCGCCGCTGGGCCGGCGACTGGTGGGACAAGAAGCGTGTCGATGTCTGGACCTATGTCGAGCGCAAGCTGGCCGAACACCTGGACCGCGCCGACCTGCGCGCCCGGATCGGCGAGGACGACTTCCTGATCGCGATGAACAACGACCAGGGCCTGGCGGCCCAGGCCACCAGCGTGCGCATTCTCGAAGACGTGCTGACCCACCTGCTGGGCGCGGCCGAGCCGTCCGACCTGGGCGTGCGCGCCGTGATCGGCGTCGAGGCGACCGGCGTCGTCTGCCGCCCCATCGACGCCGCGGTGGTCCTGGCCGCCCGGGCCCGCCGCGACTCGATGCGCTCGCCCATCCGTTTCGACATCGATCCGCTGGAAGAGACCCGCCGCACCCCGGTGGCCTTCACCACCGGCGGCGGCGCGGCCCTGCGCGTCGACTTCACCCTCGAGCACATGATCAGCCTGCGCCGCAACGTGGCCACGGCCGTGCGCATCGAGCCGGTCGTCACCCACCTGGGCTCGGGCAAGCAGATCAGCGCCCGCGCCGTCTCGCGCCTGCCCGACCGCGACGCCGCCTTCATCGACGAGGCGGCCCTGAAGTTCGCCGCCGTCTTCGCCCGCGCCTCGCAGGGCCATGACCGTCCCGACCTGATCGTGCCGGCCTCGTTCCGCACCCTGGGCACCCAGCGCGGCCGCGACATGCTGACCGGCACCAGCGGCCTGTCCCTGGCCCTGTTGCGCGGCGGGGTGATGATGGAGCTGGTCGACGTCACGCGCGGCACGCCCGCCGGCCGCCTGCTGGAAGTGGTCGGCCTGCTCAAGGCCCTGACGCGCGGCGTCATCGCCCGGGTGCCGCCCGAGAAGGAAGCGCTGCGGGTGCTGCGCGACGCCCGCCTGGCCGGCCTGACCCTCGACGCCAGCGACCTGTCCGGCCCGGCCGAGAAAATCGCCGCCGAGATCATGGCCTTCGGCCGCGACGCCAAGGGCCTGGCCCCGATGGTCGCCCTGCAGGGCCTGCCCGCCGAGGGCTATTTCGCCGCCGCCGAGACGGCGGGCCTGACCCACGCGGCGCTGCGGGCTTCGCACCCGATCCCGGCGACCGCCGCCAAGAAGGCGGTCGGGTAGCTCGGAAGGTTCAGATCGCCGCCCGGCCGTGTCCCACGGTCCGGACGATGTCGCGGGCGTCGTAGACGTCGCGGTCGTTCGGCTTGGCGCCCTTGCCGAACACCACTTCCATCGAGCTGCTGACGGCGGGACCGGGACCGAGGTTGAAGCTGGTGCCCAGCCCCACCCCGACAGAGCTCCTGCGGCCGTAGCTGCCCGAACCGCCGCCGATCGACAGGGTCGAACCCCGGCCCTGGCCGGTCGACTGGGTCACCCGGTCGGCGACGCGGAACCAGTCGTAGCCGTCGCGCAGCGCCAGCTCGGCCGAGCGCAGCAGCGCGTAGTCCGACACCTGGTTGACCGGCGCGCCGGGATTGCCCTGGAAGGTCACGCGGTAGCGGCCGCTCTCCAACCGGTATTCGGAATAGCCCGCCGCGCGCGGCGCGGTCTGCGGGCCGTAGAGGGTCGGGGCGGCGGTGGCGCAGGCGCTCAACAGGGCGGCGGAAAAGGCCAGGGCGATCAGCGGCTTCATGACAACATCTCCTGCCAGGCTTAACGGGCGTCCGGCCGCTCGCGTTCCGGCCCCTGCCGATCTGGAACGGCAAGGCCCAGCTTATCCAGAATCGCGCGCATGTCGTCCGGGATCGGCGCGCTGATCCGCCGCTCGCCGCCCTCCGGGTGCGGGAAGACCAGGCTGGCGGCGTGCAGCATCAGGCGCGGCACGGGCGCGCCGCCCAGCATCAAGGCCCCGCCGTAGCGGCTGGGGGGG
>NZ_AKKF01000192.1 GCF_000281955.1 Caulobacter sp. AP07
CTTCATCTCGATCGAGAAGCCGGGGGCCTCCGGCGGCATGTAGGCGGCGTCGCGGATGACGCAGGGCTCGACGAAGTGTTCGTGCAGGTGATCGACATATTCGATGACCCGCCCCTCGCGCGTTCCCGAGAAGCACAGGTAGTCGATCATCGACAGGTGCTGGACGTATTCGCACAATCCCACCCCGCCGGCGTGCGGGCACACCGGCAGCTCATACTTCGCCGCCATCAGCAGCACGGCCAGGACCTCGTTGACGCCGCCCAGCCGGCAGGCGTCGATCTGCACCACGTCGATCGCGCCGTTCATGATGAACTGCTTGAACAGGATGCGGTTCTGGCACATCTCGCCGGTCGCGATCTTGACCTCGCCGATGCCGGCGCGGATCCGGGCGTGGCCGTAGACGTCGTCCGGGCTGGTCGGCTCCTCGATGAACCACGGCTTGGCGAAGGCCAGGGCGTTGACCCAGTCGATGGCCTCCTCGACGTCCCACACCTGGTTGGCGTCGATCATCAGGGTGCGGTCGGGGCCCAGCACCTCGCGCGCGATGCTGACGCGGCGGATGTCGTCGGCGCGGTTGGCGCCGACCTTGAGCTTGATGTGGCGAAAGCCCGCGTCGACGGCTTCCTGGGCCAGGCGTCGCAGCTTGGCGTCGTCATAGCCCAGCCAGCCGGCCGAGGTGGTGTAGCAGGGGAAGCCTTCGGCCTCGAGGATCTCGACGCGCTGGGCCTTGCCCTCGGCGCGGGCTTCCAGCAGCGCCAGCGCCTCGGCGGGCTTGATGCAGTCGGTCAGGTAGCGGAAGTCGATGGCGCGGACCAGCTCGGCGGGCGACATGTCGGCCACCAGTCGCCAGACCGGCTTGCCCTCGGCGCGGGCCCACAGGTCCCAGACCGCGTTGACGACCGCGCCGGTCGCCAAGTGCATGGCGCCCTTGTCGGGGCCGATCCAGCGCAGCTGGCTGTCGCCGGTCAGGTGACGCCAGAAGCGGGCCGGGTCCTGCTTCACCCAGTCCAGGTCGACGCCCACCACCAGATGGCGCATGGCCTCGATCGCCGCGATGCAGATCTCGTTGCCGCGCCCGATCGTGAAGGTCAGGCCATGGCCTTCCAGCCCATCCTGATCGGTCTCCAGCACGACATAGGCCGCCGAATAGTCCGGATCGGGATTCATCGCGTCCGAGCCGTCCAACGCCAGGCTGGTGGGGAAACGCACGTCGACCGTCCGCAAACCAGTAATTCGAGCCATCAGGACTGGGCCCCTCTCGGGCTATGGACGCAGGTCAAGGCGGTGATCTCCAAGGGTCGCGTTCGGGGTCGTGGCGCACGCGGAGGACGACGATTCAACGATGATTTCGTATATGGAACATACATTCGCATTTGAAATACAGTCAACACCCTTGCGAACGGTGAGCACGGACCTGTACCGCGACGCCAACCACCCGACGACGCGCTTTCGGGGCTAAAATCAAAGACCAATCCCCGAAAAGGTAGCGATAACATCGTCGCGGATTGTTACGACAAATGCAAGCGCATTTGCATTCTACTTTTACCAATGAACCAAGATGGAGCTCGGCGCTTCGCGGGCGAACGGCGCAAGGACGGCCGGCCGGCCCAGGCCGGGAGACCCGGCCACCCCTTCGAAAGACGTGACGGCGCGGCCCCCGGGGAGGCCGCGCCGGACGCTTAGAACTTCGCGCGCACGCCGGCCGTGAACCTGCGGCCGACATTCTCGTAGCCGCGGCTGTAGCCGTAGGCGTTCTGGTCGATCCGGGCGCTGTCGGTCAGGTTCTGACCGTCGAGGGTCAGGCTGATGCTCTTGGTCAGGTCGTAGCTGGCCGAGAAGTCCACCTGCCCGTAGGACTGGCCATAGCTGCCGTCGCCGAAGGTCGAGGTCGTGCTGTTCACGAACTTGCTGC
The DNA here is from genome assembly GCF_000281955.1 of Caulobacter sp. AP07. Lineage (GTDB taxonomy): Bacteria > Pseudomonadota > Alphaproteobacteria > Caulobacterales > Caulobacteraceae > Caulobacter. Next base: position 1,913 of record NZ_AKKF01000192.1, read on the forward strand.
GGAAGTTGTAGGCGAGGCGGGCGCTGAGACGGCCGTTCTCGTAGTAGCCGACCAGGTTGTAGCTGTACTTCGAGACGCCGGGCAGCGGCAGCGGCGGCCCGCCCTTCACCGTGGAGACGTCGTCGGCGTCGATATAGGTGAAGTTGGCGATGACCCCGAAGTCGTCGAACGGACCCGGCAGGAAGGTCAGCGGGGCCTGGACGCCCAGTTCCACGCCCTTCAGCTTGCCGCCGGCGCCGTTGTCGGGCTGCGAGATCGTGAAGGTCCGCGGCACCAGCGCCCCGGTCTCGGTCAGGGTGACGTTGATGTCCTGGGTGCGACTGGTCGAGACGACGAAGTTCTGGACGTCCTTGTAGAACAGCGCGGCGCTGACCAGGCCGCCCTGGCCGAAATAGTATTCCACCGACACGTCCAGCTGCTTGGCCCGGTACGGGTCGACGTTGGGGTTGTTGATGGTGATGAAGCTGGTGTTGGCGTTCACCGTCGTCGACGGCGACAGGGTCGACATCGTCGGACGCGACATCACCTTGGCCACGGCGGCGCGCAGCACCAGGTCTTCCCGCAGGTTGTAGCGAAGGTTCAGGCTGGGCAGCCAGTCGTGGTAGGCGCGCTTGATCGACACCGGCGTGACGCTGGGCAGGGTGGTGGTCGACGAGCCCAGCGAGAAGCGGATCTGCGTCAGGTCCGGGGCGTAGCCGGCCGAGTCCTGGTCGGTGTGCACGTAGCGCAGGCCGACATTGCCGGTCAGCCGGTCGTCGCTCGTCGCGAAATCGGCGCGGAGGTAGGCCGAAGCCTCCTTCTCGCCCACCGCATACTCGTTGGCCAGAGCGCGGACCGTCGGCGCGACCTTCAGGATGGCGTCGAGCGGCGCCTTGGCGAACAGCAGCGCCGGATCGGCCGACAGGAAGGTGCTCGGATATTTCACCGGGCCGTCATAGCCGTTGAAGAAGTGGTCGAACGAGTAGAGCCGCATCAGGCTGGAGGCGTCGAACGACGGACCGTCGACCGAGGCGACGACCGGCAGGCCCAGCAGGCCGGCCAATTGCGTGGCGGTGACCTTGATCTGGCTGGTGCCGAACTCCTGCTTGCGATCCGAGTAGCGCGCGCCGGCCTTCACGCCCCGCAGGAAGCCCTGGCCGGTGTCGTAGGCCAGGTCGAGCTTGGTGTCCCAGTTGCGGTCGTCGATCGGCCGGCGATAGTCGCCCGACAGCCCGATGCCCTTGAAGTTGCCCGGGTTCAGCGGGTCATAGCCGCGGGTGAAGCTGAACTGTGGGAGGTTCTTCGGATCCTGGCGGAAGTCGTAGGAGGCGCTGGCGCGCCCCAGCACCGTCGGCACGAAGCTGTCGAACAGTTGCTCGGCCTTCGAATAGGAGCCTTCGCCGTTCACTGTCAGGCGGCCGAAGTCCAGCTTGAAGCCGGTCCCTGCCGATTTCAGCGTGTTGTAGGTGTTGGAGACGGTGTTGGTGTTGCGATAGTCGACGCCGTCGGCGTCGAGGTAGATGACCCGGCCGTTGGCGTCGAGCACGCTGTCGCGGATGCACCCGCCCGGCCCCACGCCCTGCTGGGCGGTCGGGCAGATGATGCTGGTGAACCGCAGGGTGTTGATCGGCTGGCTGAGCTTGGTCTCGTACTTCGAATAGAGGAAGTCGCCATACAGCTCGATGCGGTCGGTCGGCCGCGCCTGGAACCCACCGATCGCGGTCACGCGCTTCGAATTGCCCAGGATGATCCGGGTGCCGGCCTCATGGTTGAAGCGTATGCTGTCGTTGAAATCGCCATCCCGGTTGTAGTCGAGCTTGGGCGTGCGGGTGTTCTCGACGCCGTTCTCGAAGCCGAAGCCGCGGAAGGTGTCGGACCGGAAGTCGCGGCGCTGGTAGTTGACGCCCAGGCTGACCCCGAACTTGTCGGAGAACAGGTGATTGACCAGGACGGCCACCTGCGGCTCGATCTTCTGCGACTTCTGCTCGTACAGGCCTTCGGCGCTGATCGCGATGCGGTCGCGACCCAGGTCCAGCGGCCGGGCGGTGTTGATGTTGACCGTCGCGGCCAGGCCGCCGCTGAGCTGATCGGCCGAAGGGGTCTTGTAGACCTCGACCGAACTGACGAAGTCGGAGGCCAGGGTGGCGAATTCGAAGCTGCGACCGCCGCTCGGGGTGGTCAGCACGCGGCCGTTGTATAGGGTCTGGGTGAAGTCCGGGCTGAGGCCGCGGACGCTGATCCGCGAACCCTCGCCGTTGGTGCGGGTGATCTGCACGCCGGTGATGCGCTGCAGGGAATCGGCCAGGTTCTGATCGGGAAACTTGCCGATGTCCTCGGCCGAGATGACGTCGCTGATCACCGCGGCGTTGCGCTTGATGGTCGCGGCCTTGGCCAGGCTTTGGCGAAAGCCGGTGACGATGACCTCGTCGACCGTGCTGTCGGCGGCGGCGGGCGGTGGCGGGGCTTCGGCGGCTTGAGCGTGGGCCAGCCCCGGAAGCAGGGCCATCAAGGCCAGCGCCGAGACCCCTCCAATGAGCGAACTCTTTTCCAACGTCATATCCTCCCCATCAGCGCTTGCCGCGCATTTTGCATATGGATTTTATGTTCGTATTTAAAATTGCTGTCAACTCGTCGGCGAGAATTCGGGCGCAACAATATGAAATTCGACTTGCACATATAAATTCATACTGCCTATCTAGGGTCGCGGCCTTTGGGGGGACCGGCTGAACGGACCCGGTGACGGCGACTCGGGCCACCCGGCGGGCCAAGACCCGTTCGGCGGTCGCCACTTCGAAAATTGAGGAAAAGGTCGGATGAAGAACCTTCGCATCGCGGCGCTAGCCTTGCTGGTCGCGCCCACCCTCGCCCTCGCCCAGACGCCGGACCCGACCGCCGACCAGCGCCGAAGCGCCGAGGCCAACGAGCCCACCGGGATCGGCGCGCCGGCCGCGCGCGACGCCCAGGCCCTGACCCGCGCGCGGGACGGATGGTGGACCCAGGCCCAGCAGACCCGCGACCAGCGGCTGCAATGGTTCCGCGACGCCCGCTTCGGCGTCTTCGTGCACTGGGGCCCCTACTCCGTGCTCGGCGGCCAATGGGAAGGCCGGCCCAATCCCGGCTATTCCGAGCACATCATGCGCGTGGCGCGCATCCCCCGCGAGACCTACAAGAGCCAGGTCGCCGCCAAGTTCCGGCCCGACGCCTATGACGCCCGGGCCTGGGTCAAGCTGATGAAGCAGGCCGGAGCCGGCTACGTCATCCTGACCGCCAAGCACCACGACGGCTTCGCCCTGTGGCCGTCCGACGCCAGCGACTACAACATCGCCAAGGTGTCGGGCTTCCAGCGCGATCCCCTGGCCGAACTGGTCGCGGCGGCGCGGGCCGAGGGCCTGAAGGTCGGCTTCTACTACTCGCACGCCTTCGACTGGGAAGACCCCGACGCCCCCGGCAACGACTGGGACTACGCCAATCCCGGCGGCGACAAGAAGCTGAACGGCGTCGACTGGTGGAACAACGACCCGAAGTTCCTGGTCAACACCCAGCGCTATGTCGACCACAAGGTCATCCCGCAGCTGACCGAATTGATCGGCCGCTACCACCCCGACATCCTGTGGTTCGACACCCCCGGCAAGCTGCCGTTCTTCCAGCAGGCCCAGGTCGTAGAGGCGGTGCGCAGGCTCGATCCGAACGTCGTCATCAACGGCCGGGCCGCGCGCACCGCCGAGGCCAATCTCGGCGACTTCCTCGACACCGCCGACCGGCCGGCCGAGCTGCGTCCCACGCCGGGCGACTGGGAAGCCATTCCCACGACCAACGAGTCGTACGGCTACAACGCCCTGGACCACAGCCATAAGAGCGTGGCGCACTTCGTGCAGCTGATCGCCAAGGCGGCGGCCAAGGGCGGCAACATCCTGCTCAACATCGGCCCGAAGGGCGACGGGACGATCGACGCGCCCGACGCGGCGATCCTGGAGGGCGTCGGCCGCTGGATGGCCGTCAACGGCGACAGCATCCACGGCTCGACGCGCACGCCGCTGGACCGCCAGGCCTGGGGCGACAGCACGGTCAAGGGCGACCAGCTGTATCTCCACGTCTTCGACTGGCCCAAGGGCGGAACCCTGCGGCTGGGCGGCCTGCTGAGCCCGCCCAAGAGCGCCTACCTGATGGCGGACAAGACGCCGGTCACGTTCCGCCGCGTGGGCGCCAGCGACTACGAGTTCAGCCTGCCCAAACAGGCGCCCGACGCCGCCGACAGTGTCATCGTCGTCAAGACCGACGGCCCGGTGCGGGGCGAGGCCGGACGCCTGATCGAGACCCGCTGGGGCGGCAACCAGCTTCTGGCCTTCGACGCCCAGGCCCGCGGCGCGGGCTTCACCTATGGCGACGGCAAGACCGCGCGCTTCTATGTCGACGGGCTGGAACGGGCCGGCAACAGCCTGGCCTGGCCGGTCCGGGCCACGCAGGCCGCCCCGGTCAAGGCCAGCCTGCGCTACAGCACGCCGGGCCCGGTGGGTCCGAACGCCCGCTTCGTGCTGCGCTACGGCGCCACGACCCTGTCGGCGCCGATCACCGCGACGGCCTCGCCCACCGACCTGCGGCGCCTGGATCTGGGCGTGCTGCCGCTGGGGGCCGGAGGCCTGGCCGACCTGACGCTGTCCATCGAAGGCGGCGACGCGCCGGTGCACGTTTTCGATTTGCAACTGGAACGATGATGAAGGTCCCTTCCGTTCGCCCCCGCCGATCGGCTATCCCTTTGCCCATGACACGGGAGAAGCCGGTGGCGGGCGTATTGAGCAAGGGCGGGATCGACGGCGACGACGAGCAGCGCTACCGGGCGCCGGCCCTCGAAAAGGGCCTGGACATCCTGGAGCTGATCTCGCGGGCGTCCGAGCCCATGTCGATCGGCATGATCACCCAGGCGCTGGGCCGCTCGACCGGCGAGCTGTTCCGGATGATCCAGGTGCTGGAATATCGCGGCTTCATCGAGCAGAGCGGCGCCGGCTATGTGCCCACGGCGCGGCTGTTCGCGCTGGGCATGGAGCAGGCCCCCGTCAAGTCGATCCTGGAAGTGGCGTTGCCGGTCATGCGCAAGCTGGCCGAGGACGCCGAACAGAGCTGCCACCTGGCGCTGCGGGCCGACGGCGACATCGTCGTCGCCGCGCGGATGGAGTCGGCCGGGCTGATCGGCTTCTCGGTGCGCATCGGCTATCGCCAGCCCCTGGTGCTGACCGGCTCGGGCACGGTGCTCTACGCGTTCCAGTCGCCGGCCACCCGGGCGCGCTGGGAGGCCGCGTTCGATCCCGACCTGCCGGCGGAAAAACTGGCGGCCTTCCGGGCCCGCGCCGACCGCGTCCAGGCCAACGGCTATGACGAGCATCCCAGCGACGTCGTGCCCGGCATCGTCGACCTGGCCGCGCCGGTCCTGCGCGGCGACGTCGCCGCCGCCGCCCTGACCATGCCCTTCGTGCGCAAGGTGCCGCTCAACGTCGAACAGGGCCACGCCCTGCAGATGGTGCGGGAAGCCGCGCGCGTGATCTCGTCCGAACTGGCCTCGAGCGACGTGCGGGTCTGACCGCCCGGTGATGGGCGCCGGCCAGCGGCCGACGCCCTCCGCGATCAGCCCGCCACCACGACCTGGTCCTGCTGGCCAAGACCCGCGATGCCCAGCGAAACGCGGTCGCCGACATCGAGCCAGACCGGCGGCTTCTGCCCCAGACCCACGCCCGGCGGGGTGCCGGTGGTGACCACGTCGCCCGGCTGCAGGCTCATGAACCGGCTGAGATAGGACAGGATGAAGGCCGGCCGGAAGATCATCGTCGACGTCGACCCGTTCTGATAACGCTTGCCGTTGACCTCCAGCCACATGTGCAGGTCGTGGACGTCCGGCAGTTCGTCGGGCGTGACCAACCAGGGACCCAGGGGTCCGAAACTGTCGCAACCCTTGCCCTTGTCCCATTGCGACGACTGCATCTGGAAGGCGCGCTCGGAGACGTCGTTGCAGACGCAGTAGCCGGCGATCGCCCTCGCCGCCTCTTCTTCCGACACATAGGCGCAGTGGGCGCCGACCACGAAGGCCAGCTCGACCTCCCAGTCCAGTTGCGTCGAGCCGCGCGGCTTGAGGATGGGGTCGTTGGGGCCCGACAGGGCGCTGGTGGCCTTCATGAAGACCACCGGCTCGTCCGGGATGGCCGCGCCGGATTCGGCGGCGTGGTCGGCGTAGTTCAGGCCGATGCAGATGAACTTGCCGGGCCGGGCGACGCAGGGTCCCAGCCGCGTATCGGCGGCCACCGCCGGCAGGCTGGCCGGGTCGATGGCGCGCAGGCGGTCCAGGCTCTCCGGCGCCAGCGTGGCCCCGTCGACGTCGGCGATCACGCCGCTCAGGTCGCGGATCACGCCATCGGCGTCGAGCAGGCCGGGCCGCTCACGGCCCTCTTCCCCAAAGCGTAGCAGTTTCATCAGAGGTCTCCGAGTTTCGAGGAAGCTACATCACCCAGCCGCCGTCGATGACGTGCGTCTGGCCGGTGGTGAAGGCGGAAACGTCGGAGGCCAGGTAGAGCGCCAGGCCGGCGACCTCCTCGGCCTTGCCGACCCGTCCCATGGGCTGGCGCGCGACGAAGGCGCTCCAGGCGGCGTCGTAGTCGCCGGTCGCGCGCAGGCGCTCGTGCAGCGACGGCGTCTCGACGGTTCCCGGGCAGATAGCGTTGCAGCGCACCCCCTGGGTGACGAAGTCGGCGGCGACGGCCTTGGTCAGGCCGATGACCGCGGCCTTGGTGGCGCAATAGGCGAAGCGGTTGGGCACGCCTTTGATCGAACTGGCCACCGACGACATGTTGACGATGCTGCCGCCGCCCTTGGCGATCATCCCCGGCAGGACGGCGCGGATCGTGCGGTACATCGCCGTGACGTTGAGGTCGTTGGCGAACGCCCACTCCTCGGGCGAGCAGTCGAGGATCGTGCCGCCCGACACCACGCCCGCGCAGTTGAACAGGATGTCGAGGTCGCCAGCCTGGCCGATCACCTCGCGCACCATCGCGTCATCGCGCACGTCCAGTCGGGCGATGCGGCAGCCGTCCAGGTCGGACAGGGCGTCGAGATTGACGTCGGTGGCCCAGACGGTCGCGCCCTGGGCCGCGAACAGTTCGGCGGTGGCCCGGCCGATGCCCTGGCCGGCGGCGGTGATCAGCGCGGTCTTGCCGGCCAGCGAGCCCAAGACGGCCGCCTGCGTTGGGTCAGTCATAATAGTGGTCCTTGAGTCCGTAGAGCCGGGCGGCGTTGCCGCCCATGATCGCCGCGCGCTGCGTCTCGTCCAGCGGCGCCAGCAGGCTTGAGGTGATGTCCAGCCACGCCGCGTAGTCGCCGGCCAGGGTCAGGACCGGCCAGTCGCTGCCCCAGACGATCCGCTCGGCGCCGAAGGCGTCGAGCAGCACCGATACGACCGGCCGCAGGACCGAAATGTCCGCGCCGGGGGGCGCCTGCGTCAGCAGGCCCGACAGCTTGACGCTGGCGTTCGGCGCGGCGGCGACGGCGCGGATCTCCGCCTCCCAGGCCCGCAGTCCGGCCGGCGTGAAGGTGGGCTTGCCGGCATGGTCGAGGACGATGCTCAGGCGCGGATGGCGCTCGGCCAGTTCGGCGACCACGTCCAGTTGGTCGTCCCGCACCAGGGCGTCGAGAACCAGGCCATGCCGCGTCATGGCCTCGAGGCCCGGCGCGACGGCGCGGCCCAGGATCCAGGCGCGGTCCTCCAGGTCCTGCAGCATCGGCCGCAGCCCGACCAGGCCCGACCGCCGCGACAGGCCGGCGACCC
>NZ_AKKF01000193.1 GCF_000281955.1 Caulobacter sp. AP07
GGCCGCCGACCGCCTGCCGGTGCGCGGCACGCCGGCGGTCGAGGCCTGCCAGCGGATGGGCCTGCCGGCGGATTATCTGTACCGGCGGTAGGGGGCTGGGCTTCAATCGCCAATCCCACGCCCCCTTTCCCCGTCATCCCCCGACTTGTTCGGGGGACCCAAGCCGGGCTCGACGATGCGGCCGACCCCGTTTGGGTCCCCCGCATAAAGCGGGGGATGACGGATGTAGAGTGCGAGAGGTAGGGCGTCCGCCCGCCATCCGCCCGCCATCCGCCCGCCATCCGCCCGCCATCCGCCCACCCTCCATGGCGAAATCGCCCGGACGCGCCTATATCCCCGCCTTCCCATTCCCGAACGCCCGGAACCCGCCATGGCCAAGCTGCAGTCCCTCGAAACCTTCAGCCTGCACGAGACCGAGAACGGCTACCGCCTGCTGGTCTCGGCGGTCGGCGGCGACGCCCTCTATGTCGAGATCACCCCGGCCCAGATGGACGACATCATCGAGAGCCTGGAAGCGGCCATGGGCGGCGAGGAGGAAGAGGGCGTCGAGGAAGACGAGGCGTTCTGAGGCGGCGGCGGACCTAGAGCACCTCGCGCCGCGCCAGGTGGGCGACGGCCAGGACCAGGGCCAGCGTTCCCAGGCCGCCGCCGAGACAGAGGGCCGTGCTCACACGCCAGGGCTCGGACGACAGCATGTTGACCGGCATCTGCCAGGGGAAGAACACCCCGGGCTTGGCCGCCGTGGCGACCACCGAGAAGAACGTCCCGCCGATGCCCAGGGCCAGGGCCGGCACGAAGCTGGAATAGCGCAGGGCGGTCCACAGCTGGATGGCGGTCAGCAGGGTGGCGGCCGCCACCACCTTGCCGACCAGCGCCATCTGGCCGGCCAGGTCCGGCGCCCCGGTCGGGGCCAGCACCGGCTTGACCGCGACCGCGGCGCGCACCGCGCCCCAGGTCAGCAGCAGGTTCAGGACGCTCATCGCCGCGACGACGCCCAGTACGCACAGCGCCTTGGCGGCGTAGATCTTCCAGCGCGCCACCGGCAGGGCCCGCAGGTGGTCCCAGGCCCGCGGCCCGTGCTCCATGTGGGCCACCAGGGCGGTCAGGGCCGTGACGCTCATCGGCAGCATGAAGAACGCCCAGACGCCGGTCGAGGCCTGCATCCACACCGCCCACGGCCGGGGGGCATGGCCCCTGAGCAGGTTGAAGAACATGAAGACGGCGATCAGCGCCGGGGCGGCCACGGCCAGCCACACGGCCAGCGAGCGGTTGAGCTTGCGGGCTTCGACGGACAGGACGGCGAGCATCAGGCGATCTCCGGTCGGCGTTGGGCGGGCGCGGGGACGGGGGCCGCGACCCGGCGATAGATGTCCTCCAGGGACGGGTCGCGCGCGCCGATGGCGAACACCGACAGCCCGGCCTGGACCAGGGCCTGGTTGAGGGCGGCGGCCGCGCGGTCGACGTCGTCGCCGGGCCGCAGGCGGGCCCAGAGGTCCTCGCCGACCTGGGTCGGGGCCAGGTGGTGGTCGCGCAGCAACAGGGCGGCGCGCCGGTTGTCGCTGGTGCGCAGGGCGATCTCGGGGGCCAGGTCGGCCTTCAGCCGCGTCAGCTCGCCCTCCAGCACCAGCCGGCCCTGGCTGACGATGCCGATATGGGTGGCGGTCTGCTCGATCTCGCCCAGCAGGTGGCTGGACAGCAGCACGGTCGCGCCCGTCCGCTCGGGCAGGCTCCTCAGGAAGCGGCGCATGTCGGCGATGCCGTCCGGGTCCAGGCCGTTGGTCGGCTCGTCCAGCACCAGCACCGGCGGCGCGCCGAGCATGGCGCGGGCCAGGCCCAGGCGCTGGCGCATGCCCAGCGAATAGTCCGACACCCGCCGCGCCGCCTCGCGCCGCATCTCGACGACCTCCAGCACCCGGTCGATCTCGCCGGCCGGCGCGCCGAGCAGGGTGGCCGTCAGCGCCAGGTTCTCGCGCCCGGTCAGGTTGACGTAGAAGCCGTGGGCCTCGAGCAGCGCCCCCACCTGGCGGGCCGCCCCGATGCGGTCGCGGGCGACGCCGACGCCGCACACCCGCGCCACGCCGCCGCTGGGCCGGATCAGGCCCAGCACCATCTTCAGGGTCGTGGTCTTGCCCGCGCCGTTGCGGCCCAGGAAGCCGTACACGGCCCGCTCGGGCACGGTCATGGACACGGCGTCGACGGCCAGGCGTCGGCCGAAGCGACGGGTCAGTCCGTGGGTCTGGATGGCGGCGGACATGCTCGCGGGGCTCGTTTCGTTTAAGTTAGAGATAAAGTTGCGAACCGCGCGTCTTTAAGTCAAGATTAAAGATCTGACAGGATCGGCGTGACCGGAGGACCCAGGTGAGCCAGAGCGACATGGACCGTTTCCGCCGCAGGTGCGGCCAGTTCCGCGGGCTGGCGGTGTTCATGGTCGTCAGCGTCGGGACCCTGCTGGCGCTGGCCGGCTGGGTGCGGCCGCTGATCCTGTGGCGACGGGATGGGATGGCGTTCTCGGGCCTCGAGGTGCTGGCCGACACCATCTGGAACCTCCCGGCGGCCTTCTACCTGTTCGCCGTCTGGTCGATCGGCCGGGCGATGGGGCAATTGTCGAAGGGGCGGCTGATCCAGCCGACCCTGGCCTCGGCCCTGCGGCGGGTCGGGATCGCCCTGGGCCTCGGCGGCCTGGCCAGCGTGTTCCTGGTCGTCAACTTGCTCAGGCTGGTCAAGCCCGGCACGGGCGGCTATCTGCACTTCGACGTGCCCGGCATGACCTTGGGCATGATCGGCGGCGCCCTGTTCCTGTTGGGCCGGGTCGCGGACCAGGCCAGTCGGGTCCAGGCCGAACTCGACGAGATGATCTGATGCCCGTTCGCGTGACCCTGGACGCCCTGATCGTGAGGAAGGGCCTGAAGGCGCGTGACCTGGCCGCGACGGTCGGGCTGAGCGAGACCCAGCTGTCGCTGTTCCGCTCCGGCAAGATCAAGGGCATCCGCTTCCGCACCCTGGCCCGGCTCTGCGCGGCGCTGGAGTGCCGGCCCGGCGACCTGCTGGACTATGACCTGGACCCCGCCGACCTCAGCGCGCCCGACGAGCCCGAGTGACCGGGCCGAGTGACGGGGCGCGGCGTGGGCATGTCCCGCCGCCCGGTTCCTGCTAGAACCTCGACCATGTCCCGCACCGCCCCTTCGCGGCTCGCCGCCTTCCTGCCCTATGTGTGCCTGCTGGGGGCGATGGTCTCGCTGTGCGCCGGGACGTCGCTGGCCAAGTCGCTGTTCCCGCTGGTCGGAGCCCAGGGGACCAGCGCCTATCGGGTCGGCTTTTCCGCCCTGGTGCTGTGCCTGGTCTGGCGGCCGTGGCGCACGCCGCTGGCCGGCAAGGACCTGCTGGCCGTGGTCTTCTACGGCGCGGTGATGGGGGCGATGAACCTGTGCTTCTACATGGCGATCCGCACGATCCCGCTGGGCCTGGCCATCGCCATCGAGTTCACCGGGCCGCTGAGCCTGGCCCTGCTGCACGCCCGCCGCCTCAGCCACTTCGCCTGGATCGGCCTGGCCGTGGTGGGCCTGGCCCTGCTGCTGCCGCTGGGGGATTCCAGCCTCAACCTCGACCCGGTCGGGGTGGCGTTCGCGGCGGCGGCGGCGGTGTTCTGGGCGCTCTACATCGTGGCGGGCCAGCGGACCGGACACCTGCACGGCGGCCAGTCGGTGGCCCTGGGCATGCTGACGGCGGCCCTGATCATCGCCCCGTTCGGGATCGTCGCGGCCGGGGCCCGGCTGCTCGATCCCACCGCCATCGGCCTGGGCCTGGTGGTGGCCCTGGTCTCCAGCGCCTTGCCCTATTCGCTGGAGATGGTCGCCATGCGCGGCATCTCGAAACGCAGCTTCGGGGTGATGCTGAGCCTGGAGCCGGCGGTCGGCGCTATGGCCGGGCTGCTGCTCCTGGGCGAGCAACTGGTCGCCCGCCAGTGGCTGGCCATCGCCTTCGTCATCGCCGCCTCGGTCGGCGCCACGATGTCGGACCAGTCAGGGCGGCGGCAAGAGGCGCCGCTGCACGATTAGCGTTTCCGGACCCTCTCCCATGGGGAGAGGGAGGGGCCCATTGCGCAGCAATGGGAGGGTGAGGGGGTAAGGCGTCCGACGGCGTGCCGGCGGCGCCCGCCGTTCCGTCCCCAATTCCAATAAGGTCGTCATCCCCCGCTTCATGCGGGGGACCCAAGCTGATGCTCAGAACGACGACTGGCCAGCGCGGCTTGGGTCCCCCGAACAAGTCGGGGGATGACGATGGTTTTGCGGCGGTGTGAAAACGGTGAGGGTGTAATCCCTCACCCTCCCACCGCTACGCGGCGGGCCCCTCCCTCTCCCGCTGGGAGAGGGTGATTATACGGCCATCGCCTCGCGCTTTTCCTCCAGCGCCAGCCAGTCCTCCTCGGCCTGGGCCAGGTCGGCGCGGGCCTTGTCGAGGGACTTCATCACCGCGTCGAAGCCCTTGGGGTCGCGGGCGTAGAAGCCCGGATCGGCCAGCTTGGCCTCGATGTCGGCGATGATCTTCGGGCTGGCGGCCACCAGGGCCTCGCATTCCTCGAGCCGGCGCTGGTCCTTGTAGGACAGCTTGACGGTCTTCTTGGGGGCGGGCGGGGCCGACGGGGTGATCACCGCCTTGTTCGAGCCCGTGCCGGTGGCGAAGTCGCCTGCTGCGCCACGAGCGCCTTTGAAGAAGTCCGGGTTCTGGTCGATCAGGTCGGTCCAGCCGCCCGGGGTCTCCAGCACCTTGCCGTGGCCGTTCATGGCGATGGTCGAGGTGGCCAGGCGGTCGATGAAGTCGCGGTCGTGGCTGACGAGAATGAGGGTTCCCTCGAAATCGGCCAGCAGTTCCTCGAGCAGGTCGAGGGTGTCCATGTCCAGGTCGTTGGTCGGTTCGTCCAGCACCATCAGGTTGGTCGGCGTCGCCAGGGCGCGGGCCAGCAGCAGGCGGTTGCGTTCGCCGCCCGACAGGCTGGTGACCGGCTGGCGCAGCTGGGCCTCGGTGAACAGGAACTCCTTGGCGTAGCCGGCCACGTGCTTGGGCTGGCCGCGCACCAGGATCGAGTCGCCGCCGCCGGGGGTGAGAAAGTCCCACAGGGTCATCTTCTCCGACAGCGCCATGCGGTTCTGGTCGACATAGGAGATCTCGAGATTGGTCCCCAGCTTGACGCTGCCGGAGTCGATCGGGATCTCGCCCAGCAGCATCCGCACCAGGGTGGTCTTGCCCGCCCCGTTGGGACCGACCAGGGCCACGCGGTCGCCGCGCAGGATGCGGGTCGAGAAGTCCTCGATGATCACCCGATCGCCGAATTTCTTGGTGACGTGCTTGGCCTCGACCACCTTCTTGCCCGAGGTCCCCGAGGACTCCACGGCCATGGTCATGCTGCCGCGCTTGTCGGACTGCAGGTCCTTCTTCTGGCCGCGCAGCTCCAGCAGGGCGCGGCGGCGGCCCTCGTTGCGGGCCCGGCGGCCCTGGACGCCCCGCGCCAGCCAGGCGTTTTCCTTCTCCAGCTGCTTGTTGAGCCGGCGCTCCTCGTCGGCCTCGGCGGCCAGCACCTGCTCGCTCCAGACCTCGAACTCGTGGAAGCCCTTGTCCAGGCGGCGCACCTTGCGGTGCTCCAGCCAGAAGGTCCGCTGGGTGACGCGGTTGAGGAAGGCGCGGTCGTGGCTGACGATCAGGGCCGCGCACTTGGAGCCGGCCAGTTCCTCTTCCAGGGTCTGGATGGCGAAGATGTCCAGGTGGTTGGTCGGCTCGTCCAGCAGCAGCACGTCGGGCTGTTCGGCGAACGCCCGGGCCAGGGCCGCGCGGCGGCGCTCGCCGCCCGACAGGCCCTGGGTGCTCTTGGCGTAGTCCAGGCCGAAGTCGGCCAGGGTGGCGTGGGCCTCGTAGTCCTCGGCCCCGCCGGCCGTGCAGTAGTCGAGCAGGGTCTCGCCGGTGATCTCCGGCTCCTGGCTGACATAGACGATCTTCGACCCCGGCTGGGCCGAGCGCTCGCCGCTGTCGGGCTCGACGCCCTGGTTGGCCAGGATCTTCAGCAGGGTCGACTTGCCGGCCCCGTTGCGGCCCACCAGGCAGGCGCGGATCCGCGGCTCCAGGGCCAGGTCGACGCCGTCGAACAGCGGCTTGGCGCCGTCGGCGAGACGGACGTCCTTGAGGGCGAGGACAGGGGCGCGAGTCGGGGAAGCCATGATCGGTGGGGTCTGCTGTCGGCGGGAAAGGGGAGGAGATGGGGGCCTATAGCAGGCGAGGCGAGGGGGCGGGCGGAATTCTTGGAGGGGCGGCCAAAGGCGGGGACATACACTCACGGCAAGGCTTCGGCCTGCTGGCGGGGATTTGAGAGTGAGTGGATGGTGACGGGGACATTGCGGGCGGGGACACACACTCACACCACGATCGGTGGTCGGTTGGCAGGGCGTCGAGGGTGAGTGTGTGTCCCCAAACCTATCCGCGGCCTATCGCATCGACCCACGCCTTGGAGCCGAGTGGGCGTCCCGTGCGTGTCGCGTTCTGTAAAACCCACCGACCTTCCGCTCCAACGTCGAGCTCGAAGAAGTTGGCCATGTCCTTGCCCAGCAGATCAGACAGCGGAGCCGGTGTGAGTACGGGGTCGGGGCAAGCAGCCAAGTGCGCTCGCACGCTTGACCAAGGCCAATCGACCGCCCTGGCGGCGAGGCCGGCGCGGACCGGATTGAGCCCGACATAACGGGCGCACAAGCGCAGATATGGCTCGTCCATGGGAAACGACGAGAACCGGCCCTGCCATAAGTAGCCGCTCCAACCCTCGCGGCGGTTGATGTAGCGCGTGTAGCGGAGGTGCGTCGCCCCGACAGCCTCGGCCAGACCTTTCTCGGTCGACGGTGTTGCGATCAGGTGGACGTGATTGGGCATCAGGCAATAGGCCCAAACCTCGACCTTGGCCTCGATGAAGGCTTCAGCAGCCAGGTCGAGATAGGTCGCGTAGTCCGCTGCGTTGAAGAACGTCGTTTGGCGGCGATTTCCGCGCTGGGTGACGTGATGCGGCGTTCCGGGAAACACCACGCGCGCCGCTCTAGGCATGGGATGTCCTATGCAGGTTTGTTCTATATTTGTTCTTTTCTGCTCCCGATGTCAATTGGACATGTGAGTTGGTTGGTTGGGGACACACACTCCCTCAAACCACACTGCAACGATGGCTGGGGGCGAGGAGCGAGTGTGTGTCCCCGTCAGCTTTCCCAGATCCCCCGCCCAAAGAAAAAGGGGCCGCCCTTGTGGACGGCCCCTCTATCTCATCGGGATCGCACTGATGATCCCGTAAGCGAGATCCTAGTACTTCAGGCGGACGCCCACCCGGAAGTAGCGGCCCACGATGCCCGACTGCGAGTAGGTCGGGTTCCAGTTCACCGCGGCGTAGTTGGCCGGGTTGAACATCGGGCCGGCGTCGAACAGGTTCATGACGTCGGCGTAGACGCTGGCCTTTTCGGTGACGTCGTAGGCGCCGGACAGGTCCACCGTCGTGAACGACTTCACGCGGCAGTAGAAGTCGGCGTCGCCGTACAGGCAGCCGTTGGCGGCGCTGTCGTCGACTTCCCGCATGCCGCTGACATAGTTCATCGTGCCGGTCACGTGGATGGGACCGTGCTCGAAGGTGTTGCTCCACGACAGGCGGTTCTTCGGGGTGCCGGCGCCCGAGGACAGGGCGTACGGCGCTTCCTTGCCGACGTAGTTATAGGTCGTGCCGTCCTGCGTGTACTTGAAGTCGAACAGGGTGGTGGCGTCGAGGTTGGTCGTCCACTTCACGTCGTAGGGCAGGTAGAAGCTGGCCTGGACGTTGAGGTCCAGACCGCTGGTCACCAGCGAGTCGGCGTTGATGTAGGGCGAGGCGACCGAGAGCACGCGGCGCTGGGCGGTCGGGTGATCGGGGTCGACCGCGTCGGCGACGATCGTGTAGCCGGCCGGGATGGCTTCGCCCGCGTAGTAGGCGTCGAGCGCCGCGCCCGGGGCGGCCTGGGCGATCACGTCCTTCTTCTTGATGTGGTAGTAGTCCAGCGAGACGCTGAAGTTCCGGGTCGGGGCCCAGACCGCGCCGAAGGTGTAGCTGGTCGACTTTTCCGGCTTCAGGTCCGGATTGGCCGTGGTGATCTGCGAGAGCGAGTAGTCCTTGGTGTACTCGTTGTCGCCGTGGGCGGCGCGGAAGGCGTCGAACTGCGCGTCCTGGAACGAGAAGGTCGTGAAGCCCTGGGCGGCGGAGTCGCCCGATTCCGAGAAGCTGGGGGCGCGGAAGCCCTTGGAGACCGTGCCGCGCAGCGCGATTTCCTTGGTGGGCGAGAACTTCACGCCCAGCTTCGGCGAGAAGTTGTCGCCGAAGTCGGAATAGTGGTCGTAGCGACCCGAGACGTTGACTTCCAGCTTGTCGACGATCGGCATGCCCAGCTCGGCGAAGGCCGAGGCGACGGTGCGGTTGCCGATGGTGCGGGCGTTGCCCAGGCCCTGGGCGTCGTTGACCGGGTTCAGGGCCGGATCGTTGGTCGCCTCGTAGCGGAACTCGCCGCCGAGACCCAGCTGGGCGTCGCCGCCCGGCAGGGAGAACACGCTGCGCGAGGCCTGGACGCTGATCGAGTCGAGGTCCGAGGTCGAGGTCTTGGCCAGGACCGGCGACAGGGCCTTGCGAGCGGCGGCGCTGTTCTTGGACGGGTCGATGAAGTTGTACGAGCCGTCGGCGATCACCTTCATCAGGTTGTTGTAGCTGACGAAGCCGTTCTGCTCGCTTTCCAGCCAGCCGTGGGCGATCACCAGGTTGGCCTGGTAGTTCCAGTCATAGGCCGAACCCTTCACGCCGCCGACCATGCGGGCCATGCGGTTGGTGTACTCGGCATTGGCCGGCAGGTCGCTGAAGCGGTACTTGATCAGGGCGTACTGACCGGCCGCCGCGAACGGGTTGTTCGGGTTCAGGGTGCCGTCGGTCAGGGTGATCGGCAGGACCAGGTTGCTCAGGTTGTGCGGGGTGCTGGACGAGATGGTGACCGGGGTGCCGGTGACCGAGGTCTTGCTCTGCACAAAGCTGCCGCTGAGATAGGCCTCGAGGTTGTCGTTCGGCTTGATCGTGAAGCGACCATAGGTGGCGATGCGCTCCTGCTTGGGCTGAATGTCGCCGAAGGTGGCGATGTTCTGGGCGCAGTAGGAGCCGATCGACTGGCCGGTGGCGTCGTCGATGCGGTCGTCGACGGTCAGCGGGGCGTTGGGGGCGCAGGCGCGCAGCGGGCGCCATTCGTTGCCCACGCCGCCGATCGCCTGGCCGCTGGCCAAGTTGCCGGCTTCGGTCAGGATGGCCGGCTTGACGTTGCCGTAGAAGGTGCTGCCGCCGGCCTGCGGGTTGTTGTTCTGGCCGCCGGGGATCGAGGTCAGGTCGTTGGTGTTGAACGGGAAGCCGCGCTGGTCGATGCGGATGCGCTTGTCCAGCTGGTACTCGAAGTCGGCGTACAGGTTGTACTTGTCGGTATCCAGGTCGCCGTGGCCGATGTCGGCGTTGAAGCGGTACTGGTCGCCGCCGCCGTGCTCGCTGGTGCCGATCGAGGCGTCGGCGCTCATGCCCTGGTAGTTCGACTTCATGATGATGTTGACGACGCCGCCGATGGCGTCGGCGCCGTACAGCGACGAGGCTCCGTCCTTCAGGGTCTCGATGCGCTCGACCGCGTTGAACGGGATGCTGTTCAGGTCGACGAACGCCTTCTGGCCGTCGTCGGCCAGCGGGTAGTTGGCGTTGCGCAGGCCGTCGATCATCACCAGGGTCGAGTTGACCGACAGGCCGCGCAGCGACACGCCGGTCGAGCCGGCGGCGAAGCCGTTGCCGAAGGCGGCCGGGATCGAGCCCGAGTTGTCGGCCGACAGGCTGCGGATCGCGTCGGCGATCGTGGTGATGCCCTGGGCCTTCAGCGCGTCGGTGGTTTGGATGGTGACCGGCGACGGGGTCGCGGTGTCGGTGCGACGCAGCAGCGAACCGGTGACGACCACGGCTTCGACTTCGTTATCGGCCGGGGCGGTGGCGACCGGGGCGGTTTGGGCGGGTTGCGCGGTCTGGGCGTTGGCGGCGAAGCCGGCGAAGGCGACCCCCACCATCATCGTCGTCGCGAGCAGGCGCCCGCGTGTGATCTGGAATTTCATGTCCGGTCCCTCCGAGCGCGCGGGGTTGGGGTCGATCGACCTGCCCGTCCGCGGCCCTGTCAGCTTCAGGTTTCCCGAGAGCCCCTGGGGAGCTTCGGTTGCGTTTGGGATAGGCCGCTTAAGCTGTCAGTCAACGGCCGAGACAGTCGTGTAATCAATATGTCTTGAACTGTCACATCCAAGCAACGGCTCCGCTTGAATGGGGCGGGATTAAGTCATTTTAGTTTCCTGTGGGAAACGTGAAGGCAAAAATAACGGCGATATGTAAGCTTGACCGTAGTATCTTGGTTCGTGGAACGCTGTAACCTTATCGATACCATTGCGCATCGGTAAGTATTTGAACGGATACCTTCATCGAAAGTCGATATGGTTTCGGCGAAGCTCGATGAATCGAGCCGCCGCGAGGGCGCGCGCCCGCTTGGGGTGCGGACGGGGACACACTCACCCCACCACCCTTGTCGAACCGGCGCGGGCGGCAGGGGGAGTGTGTGTCCCCAGCGGTCTGGTGAAGCCTAGTAGGGCAGCTGTTCCGGCGGCGAGGCCGGGGTGGGCGCTTCCGGCTCGGCGGTCGGCTCCAGCTCCGAGGCCGCGCGGGCGAACTCCGCCGACAGGGTCTCGTAGAAGCCGTTGCGCGGGTCGGGCGAGGACAGCGGCGCGGGGTCGGGCAGCAGCCAGGGGAAGTCCTTGATCGCCAGGCCCTCGTGGGCGCTGAGCATGAACCGCCGCCAGATGCTGGCCGGGATGTCGCCGCCGACCACCTTGTTCATCGGCTTGTCGTCGTCGTTGCCGACCCAGACGCCGGTGACGTAGTCGGCGGTGAAGCCCACGAACCAGGCGTCGCGCCAGTTCTGGCTGGTGCCGGTCTTGCCGGCCGCCGGCCAGCCGAACGCGGCCCGCTTGGCGGTGCCGACCTCGACCACCTTCTTCATCATCTTGACCATCATGCTGGCCTTGCTGATGTCGTAGACGCTGACCGGCGTGGCGGGGACGGCGTGGCTGAAGATCGGCGTGCCGTCCTGGGTGGCGATGCTCTCGATGACATAGGGCTCGACGCGGTTTCCGCCCTGCTGGAACACCTGGAAGCCCGAGGTCAGCTGCAGCAGGTTCACCTCATAGGCCCCCAGCGCCACCGACAGGTCGGGGTTGGACGGCAGGCTGGTGATCCCGAACCGTCGGGCCAGGTCGCCGATCGCCGGGCCGCCGGCCTCCTGGGCCAGCTTGACGGCGATGGTGTTGATCGAATTGACCAGGGCGGCCTGCACGGTCATCGGACCGCGATAGCCGCCGGCGTAGTTCTCGGGCGCCCAGTCGCCGAACCGCACCGGCTCGTCGACCCGGATGTCGGTGGGCAGCACGCCCTTCTCCAGGGCGGCGGCGTAGACGAACGGCTTGAAGGTCGAGCCCGGCTGGCGGCGGGCCTGGACGGCCCGGTTGAACGGGCTCTCGATATAGTCCGTGCCGCCGACCATGGCCCGCACGGCCCCGTCGGACGACAGCGACAGCAGGGCCGCCTGGCGGGCCCCGGCGCTCTCGCCGCCCAGCCGGATCGCCTCGCGGACGGTCTCGACGCCCACATGCTGCAGGCGCGGGTCGATGGTCAGCCGCACCACCAGGTCGGGGGCGTTCTGGCCGGCGATGCGCACCGCCTCGGTGGTGGCGTAGTCCAGCACCCAGCCGTAATCGCCCTCGTCGGCCACGGCCAATGGAGAAAGCCTTGGGGTGTCGTCCAGGGCCTGGCTCTCCTGCTCGGCGGTGATCCAGCCCTCCTTGCGCATGTTGGCCAGCACCAGCCGCGAACGGGCCAGGGCGCCGCTCATGTCGCGGGTCAGGGCCAGGCGCGAGGGGGCCTTGGGCAGCGACGCCAGCAGGGCCGATTCCGACAGGGTCAGGTCGCTGGCCGGCTTGCCGAAATAGGTGCGGCTGGCCCCGTCGACCCCGAAGGTGTTGGCCCCGAAGAACACCCGGTTCAGGTAGAGCTCCAGCACCTCGTCCTTGGTCAGCACCTTCTCCAGCCGATGGGCCATCAGCATTTCCTGAAGCTTGCGCTTCACGGTGCGGTCGGGGGTCAGGAACAGGCCCTTGGCCAGCTGCTGGCTCAGGGTCGAAGCGCCCTGCACGGTGCGGCCGGCCCGGTGGTTGACCCAGGCCGCGCGGACGATGCCGTAGGGGTCGATGGCCCCGTGCTTGTAGAAGCGCTTGTCCTCGGCGGCCATGAAGGCCAGCGGCAGGTAGTTGGGCACCCCGGCCAGGGTGATGCGCTGGCCGTAGCGCGGGCCGCGGCTGGCGATCACCTGGCCGTTGCGGTCCTCGAAGCGGATGCCCGGGGCGCGGTTGACGGCGAACAGCGCCTCGCGCGACGGCAGGGTCGGGGTGTCGCGCAGGTACTTCCACCACACATAGCCGACCCCGCCGGCGGCGCTGGCCAGGCCCAGCAGCACCACGACGGCCAGGGTCCACCAGATCCACCGGCTTTTCTTGGCCTTGGCATGCTTCAAATCCGCGCGGAACGGCTCCTCCGGCCCAGGCTCGCGAGAGGGCCGGGGCGGCGGTTCGGGCGGCGGCGGAGGCGGCGGCACGGCCCCGAATTGCGGCGGGGGCGGGGGCTTGGGGGGCCCGTCCTTGTCGTCGAACCGGTAGGGCGGCAGCGTCCAGTCGTTCACGTCGGCCCCATGGTCCCGTTTGGTATTGGCGGCGATTGGGTTTAGGACGCCGCGATGATGGCGCGCAAACCTTTCTGGGAGACGAAGTCCCTAAACCAGATGACTGTCCCCGAGTGGGAGAGCCTATGCGATGGCTGCGGCCTTTGCTGCCTGGTTCGCTTCGAAGACGAAGACACCGGCGAGATCATCCCCACGCGGGTGCATTGCCAGCTGTTCGACGAGCACCGCTGCACCTGCAAGGACTATGCGAACCGCCGCAAGACCGTGCCCGACTGCATCAAGCTGACGCCGCACAACATCGAGAACCTGGAATGGATGCCGCCGTCCTGCGCCTATCGCCGGCTGCACGAGGGCAAGGCCTTGCCCAGCTGGCACCCGCTGATCACCGGCGACCCCGACAGCGTCCACAAGGCCGGGATCTCGGTGCGCGACCAGACGGTGTCGGAGCTGTCGTTCGTCGACGCCGAGGACGCCATGGACTTCGTGGCCGAGGACCTGATGTACGACAAGAGCGACGTGATCTACGACCCGGAGGACTGAGGGGGGCTGGCTACGGCCACGGTCTCGAGCGGCCAGCGGACAAAGGCGAATACCCACAACGCCACGACGTTGAGGTAGGGGACCAGCACCAGGAACGACCACCAGGGCGAAAAGCCGGCGCGGCGGAGGATCCGTGCGGCGGGGAAGCCCAGGACGAAGCCCGTGGCCAACAGAGCAAGGCCGACGACGAGCCAGTGGATCCAAGACATGCTGCCCATGAAAATTCCCTCGGAAGCTTTCGATGGCCAAGCTTAGGCGGTTTTCCCGCTGGTCCGCCATCCGCCATCCGCCAGCGGGCCGCCCCGGGGACACACACTCACCCCATGGCTTTCGCCAGCCTGGCCCGCGCCTGGCCGTGAGTGTGTGTCCCCAACTCCGCCCACGGCGCCCTTCACGGGGATAGAGCGCCGTCCAGAGGGAGAGGGAAGGGCCCATGCGCAGCATGGGAGGGTGAGGGGTTTGGACGCTAGAGCAGCCCCCAAGGCGTGGGGGCGAGGTCGCTTCGGTCTTGCGCCAAGCGCTGCTGTCGCGTCTTCTGGACGCATGGGGCGTCTCAACTATTTCCGTTATTTCCGTCTGATGCTCGTCGTCGCCTCCGGCCTGCTGGCGGCGAGTTGCGAGCCGAAGCAGGATAAGCCGTTCCAGCCCTTTCCGACCGGATCTGGCTGGGT
Organism: Caulobacter sp. AP07; assembly: GCF_000281955.1. Classification (GTDB taxonomy): domain Bacteria; phylum Pseudomonadota; class Alphaproteobacteria; order Caulobacterales; family Caulobacteraceae; genus Caulobacter. Next base: position 14,027 of record NZ_AKKF01000193.1, read on the forward strand.
CGACATGTCGCGGCCGAACTGCGGGGCGGGCTATGCCGCCTTCGAGACGTACGCCAAACAGCACGCGTGGGGGCTTTCGGGCTACGAGGCGGTGCAACCGACGACCGTCGGCGCCGATCCAACCCGGCCAACGCTGTGGGCCAAGGTGAAGGTCTACGCCCTGGAGGGCTCCGGCGAGCTCTACATCTTCACCCGCTTTGGCCATCCGGCCCACCCGGCGGTGCTGATCAAGTCGCTGATCATGACTACCGAAGGCGCGTCCTGGTCGGTGGTCGGCTGCCCCTGGGGGCCGCGTGACGACTACCGGCGCTTCGCCACCGCGTCGCGGATGCTGTCCGACGGGTTCATGGGCGAAATCCAGCAACGCCCCTCGCCGTTCGACAAGATCGCCTACCCGCTGGGCCAGAGCCCGGAGGAGAACGAGCTGGTCCACGTCCGGACCGCCGCCCAGGTGGTCGGGGCGGTGGCGGATCGCGCCGTGGCCCTGAAGGCGGACCAGCGGTTCATGACCACCCTCTATGCCTTCACGAAGCTGGACGACGGCATGGCGGCCCTCAACCTGACCTGGATCAATGAGCCGGCCTCCGGCGCCGACCGCTACGCGATCATCGACGTGGCAAGGGTGAGCTATCAATCCAATGAGGGGCCGCGCGCCACGGCGGCTTGGTGCGACGGGCCGGACGGCAAGCGCACGCCTCGCTTCTGCGCCACCGCCGCCAGGGAGACGGCGTTCTGGCTCAAAGACTGAGGCGCCGAGCCAAAGTGGTTGGTCCGTTCGACGTCCGCGACGCCCCTTCACGGGGATAGAGCGCCGCCCGTCCTCGGCGGCCAGCGCACGAACGCCAGCGAAATCAGAGCTCTAAACTTTCTCGACCCAAACTTATCAGCGGCGCCCGCTGCTCCCGTATCTTTGTGTCATGGCCGGGAGAAGCGAGATGAAGCCCGAAGCGCTGATGGCGAAGATCGCCCACCTGATCGTCGAACGCTACGCCGATCTGGTCATCAAGATCGACGACAGCGCCGACCAGCGCGGCGACGAGGCGCAACTGAAGCTCCTTGGCCGCGCGTCGCTGGAAGGGTGTCGCGTCAGCGCCTTCCACGCTCAAGGCCAGAAAGTGCTCGGCGGCCTGGCGATCCTGGAGGCCGAGGTCGCCAAGGCGTCGGCGCGGGCCACCATCGCCGCCAACGAGAACGACGTCGAAGCCCCCGAGGAGATGGAAATGGATGACGACACCGGTCGCACCCCCGAACGCGTCGATGCCCTCTATCACGAGATCGATCGACGACTGGCTGCTCTTGCGGCGCAACGGGAAGCTAAGGGAAGCCGTGGAAGAGACGGTCATGTCGCGGCTGGCGGCGCTGAAGGCGGCCTTGCGGCCGGCGTCGGCGCTGCACCAGAAGCCCCCGCCTGATCCCTGGACCACCTGGCTGTTCCTCGGCGGTCGCGGCGCGGGCAAGACCTTCGCCGGGGCCTCCTGGATCGCCGGGCTGGCGACGGGACCCTGCAACCTCGCCCTGGTCGGCCCTACCTTCCACGACGTCCGTGAGGTGATGATCGAGGGGCCTTCGGGCCTCAAGTCGCTGTTCCCGACCGGCGAGCGGCCGCGTTGGGAAGCCACCCGCAAGCGCCTGGTTTGGAAGAACGGCGCCGTCGCCCAGGCCTTTTCGGCCGAGGATCCCGACAGCCTGCGCGGTCCGCAGTTCCACGCCGCCTGGGCCGACGAGTTCTGCGCCTGGCCCAAGCCGGCCGAGACCCTGGCCATGCTGCGGTTCGGCCTGCGCTTGGGCCAGGACCCGCGCCTGGTGGTCACCACCACGCCCCGGCCGATCCGCGCCCTGCGGACCCTGATCGCCGAGCCGGGCACGGCCCAGACCCGCGCCCCGACGGCGGCCAACGCCGCCCACCTGGCGCCGGCCTTCCTGGCCACCCTGCAAGGCCTGTACGGCGGCACGCGGCTGGCCGCCCAGGAGCTGGACGGCCTGATCGTCGAGGGCGAGGGCGGCCTCTTCCGGGCGCAGGACCTGGCCCGCTGTCGGGGCGCGCCGCCGGCCGCCTTCGACCGGGTGGTGGTGGCGGTCGACCCGCCGGCCACCGCCACCGGCGACGCCTGCGGCATCGTGGTCTGCGGCCGGTTCGACGGCCGGGGCTTCGTCCTGGCCGACCGCACGGCGCGCGGCCTGTCGCCCGCCGGCTGGGCCCGCCGCGCCGTCGAGGCCGCCGTGGCCTGGAACGCCGACGCCCTGGTGGCCGAGGCCAACCAGGGCGGCGACATGGTCCGCGCCGTCCTGGCCCAGGCCGCGCCGCCCTGCGCGGTCAAGCTGGTCAAGGCCTCGATCGGCAAGCGGGCCAGGGCCGAACCGGTGGCGGCCTTGTACGAACAGGGCCGCGTCGTCCACTGCGGGGCGTTCCCGGCCCTGGAGGAGGAACTGATGGCGCTGGGCTCGGGCGACCTGGGCCACAGCCCGGACCGGGCCGACGCCCTGGTCTGGGCGCTGAGCGAGTTGATGCTGGGGGTGGGGAGGCGGCCGCGGTTGTCGGTGTTGTGAGTCAGCTTGCTCTCCCCTCCGTCGGCTTCGCCGGCGCCTCCCCCACAGGGGGAGGATCGTGAAGCCATAGGTCCTCCCCCTGTGGGGGAGGCGGCCCAAAGGGCCGGTGGGGGGAGTGGTCCTGAATATCGGCGCGGATGGCCGAGATCGCGCCGTCTACCGATTGCAGCACCCATCGCGCCGGGATTCGCAGGGTCCGAACGCCTCGCTCCGCCATCCAGCCGTCACGCACCGCGTCCCGTTGCGGCTGGTCTCCGACCTCATGGGCGTAGCTGTCGATCTCGACCGCCAGCCGCGCAGACGCACAGAAGAAATCGAACACGTAGGGTCCCATCGGGTGTTGGCGGCGGAATCTCAGGCCGTCGAGCCGTGAACCCCGCAGCGCCGACCACAGCACCCGTTCCGGCACGGACATTTCCTTCCTCAGTTCGCGAGCCTTGGTGATGAACGCCTTGGGTTCTCGCATGCCGTTTCACTCCCCCCACCAGCCTTCGGCCGCCTCCCCCACAGGGGGAGGACCTGATGTTGATCGTCCCGCACTCATAACATGTTCCCTATTCGTTCTCAACCTCCGAGGCGCCCCGTCATGCCCCTGTTCCGCCCCCGCCGTCCGTCCCCCATGGCGCCGGAGACCAAGGACTCCCGCGCCGCGCGGCTGATCGCCATCACCACGGCCGGCCGGCCGCGCTGGACGCCGCGCGACTATGCGGCCCTGGCGTCGGAGGGCTTCGCCAAGAACCCGATCGCCTATCGCTGCGTGCGGATGATCGCCGAGGCCGCGGCGGCCGTGCCGCTGGCGGTGTTCGTCGGCGGCCGGCGCACCGACGACCATCCGCTGCGCAAGCTGCTCCAGGCCCCCAACCCCGAGCAGGGCGGGGCCGACCTGATGGAGGCGTTCTTCGGGCATCTGCAGGTGGCGGGGAACGGCTATCTGGAAGCCGCTGGAACCGACGTCCCCTCCGAGCTCTACGCCCTCCGCCCAGACCGGATGACCGTGGTCCCGGGCCCGCGCGGCTGGCCGCTGGCCTACGACTACCAGGCCGCCGGCCGCACGGCGCGGATCGGCCGCGACCCCTCCGGCTGGCTGCCGGTGCTGCACCTGAAACTGTTCAACCCCACCGACGACCACTACGGCTTCTCGCCGCTGGAGGCGGCGGCCTTCGCCATCGACGTGCACAACGCCTCCGGGGCCTGGAACAAGGCCCTGCTCGACAATTCGGCCCGGCCGTCCGGGGCCCTGGTCTACGCCAATCGCGAAGCGGGCGACCGGCTCTCGGTCGAGCAATTCGAGCGGCTGAAAGCCGAGCTCAGCGACGCCCACGCCGGGACCGCCAACGCCGGCCGGCCGCTGCTGCTGGAGGGCGGGCTGGACTGGCGGCCGATGTCGCTGACCCCGGCCGACATGGACTTCATCGCCGGCAAGCACGCCGCCGCCCGCGAGATCGCCCTGGCGTTCGGCGTGCCGCCGCAGCTGCTGGGCGTGCCCGGCGACGCGACCTACGCCAACTATCGCGAGGCCAACGGCGCGTTCTGGCGCCACACCGTGGTCCCGCTGGCCGAGCGGGCGGCGCGGGCCCTGTCGGTGTGGCTGGCGCCCAAGTTCCCGGACGCGCGGATCGGCTGCGACCTGGACGCCGTGCCGGCCTTGTCGGCCGAGCGCGACGCCCTGTGGGCGCGGCTGGAGGGGGCGAGCTTCCTGACCGACGACGAGCGGAGAAGGCTGGCGGGGCTGGAGGGCTGATCTGTTCCTTCTCCCCTTGCGGGAGAAGGTGTCAGCGTAGCTGACGGATGAGGGGTCGCACAGACCCGACCGCCACGCCGCTAGCAGCTGACCTCACCATCGACCCCTCACCCGACCCGCTGCGCGGGCCACCCTCTCCCGCAAGGGGAGAGGGAAGGGAGACACCCATGACAACCTCACCCACCCGCTGGCGCCTCGATCGCCAGATCTCCGTCGCCGTGCTGATCGCCGTCGCCCTGCAGGCCGCCGCCGCCCTGATGTGGGCCGGGCGGGCCTCGGCGCGGATCGACGACCTGCGCCAGCGCCTCGACGCCCAGGCCCCGGTCGCCGAACGGCTGGCCAGGCTGGAGACCCAGGCCGACGCCACGCGGGCCTCGCTGGCCCGGATCGAGACCAAGCTGGACCGGCCGTAGGGCCCCGACTTGCCACCGCAGGAGTCCCTTCATGACCGAAACCGACCTCCCCATCGAAGGCCACGCCTCGCTGTTCTGGACCCGCGACCTCAACGACGACGTCACCGCCGCCGGCGCCTTCGAGACCAGCCTGGCCCGCACCGGCCCAGGCGGCGTGAAGATGCTGCACCAGCACGACGACGCCGAGCCGGTCGGCGTCTGGGACGCGATCACCGAGGACGCCAAGGGCCTCCACGTGCGTGGCCGCATCCTCCGCACGACCCCAAGGGGTCGCCTGGTCGCCGCCCTGGTCGAGGCCGGAGCGCTGGACGGCCTGTCGATCGGCTTCCGCGCCGTGAAGGCTCGCCCCGACGAGACCGGCCGCCTGCGCGTGCTGCGCGAGGTCGAGCTGTGGGAGGTGTCGATCGTCACCTTCCCGATGCTGCCGGGCGCGCGGCTCAGGCGCGCCGGCTGAACCAATCTCCCTTCCCCCTTGATGGGGGAAGGGTCGGGGATGGGGGTGACCACGGCGGTTCCACACCCCGGGTCGTCCGACGCCTCATCCCCGTCCGCCTCGGGTCGAACGCTTCGCGTTCACCCCCATCCCAACCCTTCCCCCATCAAGGGGGAAGGGCTTTTTCGGAGATTCCCATGAAGGAAACCAAACAGGCCGCGGCCTCGCCGGAGGCCCGCGCCGCCTTGCACGAGGTGCTGGCGGCGTTCGAGGGCTTCAAGGCCGCCAACGACCAGCGGCTGGCCGCGCTGGAGACCAAGCGGGCCGACGTGCTGCTGGAGGAGAAGGTCGCCCGCATCGACGCGGCTGTCTCCGAGGCGCAGGGGCGGCTGGACCGGGTGCTGGCCGACGCCCGGCGACCCACGCTGGGCGGTGACACGCCGCTGGCGCGTGTCGACGAGCGCAAGGCCGCCTTCGACCGCTACATGAAGACCGGCGAGACGCCGTCCCTCCTGCTCGAAGCCAAGGGCCTGTCGGAAGGCGTGGCCAGCGCCGGCGGCTATGTCGCCCCGGCCGAGCTGGAGCGGCAGATCCTGCGCCGCCTTCAAGCCACCAGCCCGATGCGCGACATCTGCCAGGTGCGGACCATCGGGGCCGGCACGTTCCGCAAGCCGGTGTCGACCGCCGGCCTGGCCGCCAGCTGGGTGGCCGAGACCGCCGTCCGGCCGGAGACCACGCCGCCGACCCTGGACGTGATCGACTTCCCGGCCGGCGAGCTCTACGCCAGCCCGGCCGCCACCCAGGCCCTGCTCGACGACGCCTATGTCAACATCGACGAGTGGCTGGCCGAGGAGGTGCAGGATGCCTTCGCCGCCCAGGAGACCGCCGCCTTCGTCGCCGGCGACGGGGTCAACAAGCCCAAGGGCCTGCTGGCCTACACCGCCGCGGCCGACGCGACGGCCACCTGGGGCCAGGTCGGCTACCTGGCCACCGGCGTGGCCGGCGCCTGGCCGGCCTCGAACCCGACCGACAAGCTGATCGACCTGATCTACGCGGCCAAGACCCAGTACCGCCAGAACGGCCGCTTCGTGATGAACCGCCGCACGGTCAGCGCGGTGCGCAAGTTCAAGGACGCCCAGGGCAACTACATCTGGAACGCGGCCCTGCAGCCGGGGCAGTCGGCGTCGCTGCTGGGCTATCCGGTCACCGAGATCGAGGCCATGCCCGACGTCGCGGCCAACGGCCTGGCCGTGGCGTTCGGCGACTTCGAGAAGGGCTACCTGATCGTCGACCGGGCCGGGGTGCGGGTGCTGCGTGACCCCTATTCGGCCAAGCCGCACGTGCTGTTCTACACCACCAAGCGGGTCGGCGGCGGGGTGCAGAATTTCGACGCCATCAAGCTGCTGAAGTTCGCGGTGAGCTAGGTTTTCCTTCTCCCCTTGCGGGAGAAGGTGGCCTGCGAAGCAGGTCGGATGAGGGGTCTCTCAGACCTGTCCGACCTGCTTCGCAAACGGCCCCGAAACGCCACGCGACCCCTCATCCGTCGGCTGCGCCGACACCTTCTCCCGCAAGGGGAGAAGGAACGGGAAAATCTCATGCCCCTCTCCGTCACCCTGGCCGAGGCCAAGGGCTTCCTGCGCGTGGCCGACGCCGCCGAGGACGCCCTGGTCGGCCTGCTGATCGACGCCGCCGAGGCGCGGGTCGCCGCGGCCGTCGGCCTGGCCCTGAGCCCCGCCAGTCCCGCGCCCCTGCGCCTGGCGGTCCTGACCCTGGTCGCCCACGCCTACGAGCATCGCGGCCCGTCTTCCGAGACGGGCGCCGAGCCGCCGCCGGGCCTGGTCGAACCCTGGCTGGCCCCCTACCGGACGGCGCGGCTGTGAGCGGCCCCGGGAATTTGGGTCCCGAGGCGGCCCTGACCGCCGCCGTGGTCGCCGCGCTGCGCGCCGCCCCGGCCGTCGCCGTCCTGGTCGCCCAGCGCGTCCACGCCGACCCGCCGCGCAGGCCGACCTATCCCTGCGTGATCGTCAGCCGCCAGGAGAGCCGGCCGTTCGGCCCGGACGCTGACGGCCTGGAGCACCTGGTCACCCTGACCTGCGCCTCGAAGTTCGGCGGGCCGGAGGAGGCGCGAGCCGTCACCGCCGCCGTCCGCGCCGCCCTGCACAACGCCGCGCCGCCGGTCGAGGGCCGGCGGCTGGTGACCCTGCGCGTCACCTATGCCGACGTCTTCCGCGCCGCCGACCGCGAGCTGTCGCTCGGGGTGTTGCGGGTGCGGGCGGTGACGGAAGCGATGTGAATCTCCTTCTCCCCTTGCGGGAGAAGGTGGCCGCCGAAGGCGGTCGGATGAGGGGTTTCCCCGATCCGTCCGCACGACCCCTCATCCGTCGGCCCATTCCTCAACAGGGGGGCCGACACCTTCTCCCGCAAGGGGAGAAGGAAGAAAGGAAATCCCCATGGCCGCCCAAGCCGGCAAAGACATCCTCCTGAAGATCGGCGACGGCGGGGCGCCCCAGGCCTTCGTCACCGTGGCCGGCCTGCGGGCCCGCGCCATCAGCCTCAACGCCGCGACCATCGACGCCACCGACGGCGACAGCACGGGCCGCTGGCGCGAGCTGCTGGCCGGATCGGGCGTGCGCTCGGTCGCCGTCTCGGGCGCGGGGGTGTTTCGCGATGCGGCCTCCGACGCCGCCGTGCGCGACAGCTTCTTCGCCCAGACCGCCCGCACCTGGCGGCTGGTGATCCCCGACTTCGCGCAGCTGGAGGGGCCGTTCCTGGTGGCGGCCCTGGAATATGCCGGCGAGCACGACGGCGAGGCGGCGTTCGCCCTGTCCCTGGCCTCGGCCGGGGCGGTGACGTTCACGGCGATCTAGAGAAACCCCATGCCCACCCCCAACCCCGCCCGCGGCGAGGTCGTCGTCCCCCTGGCCGGGACCCCGCGCCGCCTGTGCCTGACCCTGGGCGCCCTGGCCCGCATCGAGGCGGCGCTGCGGCTGGACGACTGGAGCCAGCTGCCGCAGCGCTTCGGCCGCCTGTCCGCCACCGAACTGACCGCCGTGCTGGCGGCCCTGCTCGAGGGCGGCGGCGAGAATCCGGACGTGCTTTCCCAGCGTCCGGTCTCGGTTCCCGAGGCGGTGGCGGCGGTGGCCGCC
>NZ_AKKF01000194.1 GCF_000281955.1 Caulobacter sp. AP07
TGGGTGGGGCTTCACCGCCGCACCAAGCTCTCTGCACCGATCCCCCACCCGACCCGCTACGCGGGCCACCCTCCCCTCAAGGGGGAGGGACGGGATAGTTCTGGATGGCCGCAGTCGACGGCCGCGCATTGGCGAATTTTCCGGGATGATCTTGTCGGAACCCGGCTCGGCCATTCGTTCTTGCATCGAAGGCCGGGCGGTCGCGCCGCTCCGCCGAGGCGTCGTGCCGTCATCCATCCGGAGCCAGCCCATGACCATCACCATCACCGCCTTTGAACGCTCCCCGGATCGCGGCCGGGGACTGGCCCGCGACATGCGCGTGCGCTGGGCGCTCGAAGAGGTGGGCCAGCCTTACGATGTCCGCCTTCTCTCGTTCGCCGCGATGAAGGAGCCCGCCCATCGCGCGCTTCATCCCTTCGGGCAGATTCCGACCTATGAGGAAGGCGATCTGGTCCTGTTCGAGTCGGGGGCGATCGTCCTCCACATCGCCGAGCGTCATGCGGGCCTGCTGCCGGACGATGCGAACGCCCGGGCGCGCGCGATCAGCTGGATGTTCGCCGCGCTCGGCACGGTGGAGCCACCGATCTTCGAGCGCGCCATGGCCACGATCGCGGAGCGCGACAAGGCCTGGTACGAGCAGCGCCTGCCGATGCTCGACGAGCGCGTCCGTGGGCGGCTGGACGAGCTTGCCAATCGGCTTGGCGACGCCGACTGGCTCGACGGCGCCTTCAGCGCCGGCGACCTGCTGATGGTGACCGTGCTGCGCCGGTTGAACGGATCGGGCATGCTGGAGGACTATCCGAACCTCTGCGCCTACATCGCCCGCGGCGAAGCACGGCCCGCCTACCAGCGCGCCTTCGAGGATCAGTTGGCGGTTTTCACCGGCGGTTCGACGCCCGGCCGATAGAGGTCCGCTCCGGGCGAGCGCTCTCGCCTTGCCGGCGCACCGTCCAACGCCTTACCCCCTCACCCTCCCAAGCTTCGCTTGCCCCCCTCCCTCTCCCCATGGGAGAGGGTTTTGGTGCGCAAAAAGTGGATGTTACCGGTGTCATGATCCGTGGTAGCGATTTCGCCGAGCGCGAGCCCAACCGCGCCGGAGGAAACTCATGGACCATTCCAATGTCGGCCGACGCGGCCTGATCGTCGGCGCGGGCGCGGCCCTGGCGCTGGCCTCGACGCCCGCCCTGGCCGCCAGGCCCGGTCCTGTGGTGACCACCACGGCGGGCAAGGTGCGCGGCGCCGGCACGGGCGGCGTCAGCGTCTTCAAGGGCCTGCGCTACGGGGCCGACACCGGGCCGCTGCGGTTCATGCCACCCCAGCCGCCCCAGCCGTGGACCGGCGTCCAGGACGCCCTGGCCTATGGCGCGGCCTGCCCGCAGGGCAAGGGCGAAAGCGGCGAGACCCTGAGCGAGGACTGCCTGTTCCTCAACATCTGGACTCCGGCGCCCCTCGACAACAAAGGGGGCGACAGGAAGGCTGACGGCCGGAAGCGGCCGGTGATGTTCTACATCCACGGCGGCGCCTACAACACCGGCTCGGGGACCAGCCCCTGGTACGACGGGACCAAGCTGGCCAAACGCGGCGACGTGGTGGTGGTGACGGTCAACCACCGGCTCAACGCCTTCGGCTACCTCTATCTCTCCCGATTATTCGACGACCCCAGCGTCGCCGACAGCGGCAATGTTGGCCAGCTGGACCTGGTGCTGGCCCTGAAATGGGTGCGCGACAACATCGCCGCGTTCGGCGGCGATCCCGGCAACGTCATGCTGTTCGGCCAATCGGGCGGCGGGGCCAAGATCGCCACCCTGATGGCCATGCCGGCCGCCAAGGGCCTGTTCCACCGCGCCGCCACCATGAGCGGCCAGCAGGTCACCGCCGCCGGCCCGTTCAACGCCACCAGGCGCGCCAGGGGCTTCGTCGACAAGCTGGGGATCAAGGACCTGGCCGCCCTGCGCGCCTTGCCCGCCGAGCCGTTCCTGGCCGGGCTGAAGGCCGTCGACCCGATCGCCGGCGCGGGCGGGGTCTATATGGGCCCGGTGCTGGACGAGCGGTCGCTGACCCGCCACCCGTTCTTCCCCGACGCCGCGCCGCAGAGCCTGGACGTGCCGATGATGTGCGGCAACACCCATGACGAGACGCGCGGCTTCGTCGGCTACGACAAGAGCCTGATGGACCTGACCTGGGAGCAGGTGGTCGAGAAGCTGCCGGCCCAGTTCAACGCCCGCGTCGACATCGACCCGGCCACCGTGGTGGCGGCCTATCGCCGGATCTATCCGGCCTACACCCCGGCCGACGTCTATTTCGCCGCCTCGACGGCCGGCCGCTCGTGGAAGGCGGCGATCATCCAGGACGAGGAGCGGGCCCAGGCCGGGGCCCCGGCCTTCGCCTACCAGCTGGACTGGCGCGCGCCCAAGGACGGCGGGATCTGGGGGGCGCCCCATACGCTGGACATGCAGCTGGTGTTCGGCAATTTCGACGCGCCGGGGGTGATCACCGGCTCGGGACCGGAGGCGGTGGCGATGCACGAACGGCTGGCCGACGCCTTCATCGCCTTCGCCCGGACGGGAAACCCGAATACGCCGGCGCTGCCGAGGTGGGAGCCCTACGGCCTGCCCCGGCGCCAGACGATGGTGTTCGACAACACCTCACGGATGGAGGACGACCCGCGCGGGGCCGAGCGCGAGCTGTTCAACAAGGTCCCGTTCACGCAGTTCGGGACTTAGGCGTCAGCGACCCTCTCCCGGAGGGGAGAGGGAGGGGCCCGCCGCGTAGCGGTGGGAGGGGGAGGGGTCACGCCCTCACCGATTTCTCGCAACACCAAACACCGTCATCCCCCGACTTGTTCGGGGGGACCCAAGCCGCGCTGGCCAGGTCTCGTTCTGAAAATCAGCTTGGGTCCCCCGCATAAAGCGGGGGATGACGATCGCGGGGGCGGCACGCCGTCGAGCGTCTTAACCCCTCACCCTCCCAAGCTACGCTTGGGCCCCTCCCTCTCCCTATGGGAGAGGGCGTCTAGGCCGCGACCTCGTCTTCGTCCTCGTCTTCCGGCCACACCCCCAGCGCCGCGTCGCGCAGGGCTTCGGCGTGGTCGGCGATCTCGGCGACCAGGGCGTCGTCGAGGCCGCGCGCCTCGAGCGCCAGCACCAGGTGGCCGACCATGTGGTCCAGGTCGTCGTCCTCGAGCCCTTCCTCGGCCAGCCAGGCCAGGGCCGGCGACAGCACGGCCTCGTCGTGGTTGTCGAGGTCGAGGGCGGCGGCCACGAAGGCGCGCGCTCCGGGGGTGATCACGGCGCCGATCAGGTGGGCCAGCAGGTCGTCCTGCTGGGCGCGCTGAAAGAAGTCGTCGAGGGCGGCCTGGGCGACGGCTTCGCCGCCGATGCGTTCATAGGGCGTCACGGGGGAGGTCATGGGATTCCTCGCTTGCAGAGGGGAAACCGGATCACGCGAACGCCAAAAGGCTATCACGCGCCCCGACGGGGAGCGTGATAGCCCCATGACAGTCTGGTCGTCGTTTTGTGAAGCCTAGCGCTTCGCCGCCGCGCCCCGCGGATAGACCCGGACGTCGGGATCGCCCCGCCACAGGGTTTCCATCCCGGTGTCGGTGAAGCGGGCGCGCAGCCTGTCCGAGCCGTCGACCGCGAACAGGCCGTCGGTGGTCAGGGGCGTCAGGCCGCGCAGCGGCCGTTCGGCCCGCGCCATCCACAGCTTGCCGTCGCGCAGGCTGATCGTGACCTCGCCATAGGGTCCCGCCCAGGCCTTCAGCCGGGCCGGCGGGATCGAGACCGGCTTCGACGCCGCCTCGACGGTGACGCGGGCCCAGGCGTACTCGGCCAGCGCTTCCGGCGACGCGCCGGGCGCCGCCGCCAGGCGCGTCAGGGCCAGGGACTGGGCGGCCTCCAGGGCCCGGGCGGACGGGACTTCGATCGTCGGCGCGACGCCGGTTCCGTCCCAGTTGGCCTGGCTGACCGCGTGGACGGGACGGCCGAAGGACACGCTGAGCATGAAGCCCGGCGCGACGGGCACGAACTTGTTGTTGTTGGCCGCGCCCGCCGTCTTGGCGCCGATCAGTTCGCCCAGCTTGAACTGCTGGACGTCGTAGGCGAAGGCCTCGGCGGCCGAGCCCGTATTGCCGTCGATCAGCACATACAGCGGCTTGCCCTTCAGCCGGCCGGCCGGCAGGTGGTCCAGGGTCCACGACTGCTTGGGGGCCTGGCCGCCCTCCAGGAAGGTCAGTTCCAGGACGTCCGGGTCCATGAAGTGGCTGACCAGGTAGCGCACCGCCTGGTGGGTGCCGCCGGGATTGCCGCGCACATCGATGATCACCGCGTCGCCGTCCTTCAGGAAGCGCAGGGCGCTGTCATAGACCGCTCCGGTCTCGTCCTGGATCCATTCGAAGCCGGCGATCTTCAGGTAGCGGATGTTGCCGGGCAGGATCTCCTGCGCGACCAGCCCATGGTGGTCCCGGACGGCGGCGCGACGCTCGAAGGCGGCCGCCGCGCTCTCGCTCATCGCGGCGCCGCCTGCCGGGCCGCCGCTGGTCGCCGCCGCGTACTGGGCCGGGTTGTAGAGCATGTACATGTGGCGATCGCCGCTGGCGGCCCGCAGGTCCTCGGTGACCCGTTCGGCGAAGACCCCCGCGTCCCCGGTGTCGTAGCGGCCGTCCTGGCGCGCCTTGTCCAGCCGCGCGACGATCGCCGCGTCCTTTTCCGGAAAGACGTAGGACGCCCGCACCGCGGCCGCGATCGCCGCCAGGGCCGCGTCGCGGTCGGCCCTGGACAGCGCGTTGGGCGCCGCCTGTTCCGCGGCGGTCGCCCCCTGCCGGGCCAGGGCGGGCGCGGCCGGCGCGGTCAGGGCCAGGGCGGCCGAGGCCAGGAGAAGAAGACGCGGATTCATGGAGCCTCCAGGGGGGACTGCGGATCGTCGGAAAGCCGGCCGGCGGCCTGGGCGATGCGGTCGCCGAAGGCCTGGCGTTCGAGCGCGGCGATCGTCTCGACCAGCAGGGCCGAGAGCGGCGCGGAAAGCTCGGCGTCGAGGCCGGCGGCGGCGGCGTTCACCGCCCGCCACTGCCGGGTCACGGCGGGCAGCATGGCCTGGGCGCGGGGGGTCAGGGCGACGATGCGCTCGCGCCCGTCCTCGCCCGGCGACAGGAACACCAGCTCCGCCTTGGCCATCTGCGAGACGGTCTGGCTGGCGGCCGAATGGCTGATGCCGGCCTGGCGCGAGATGACCCGGATCGAGACCGGCCCCAGGGCCATCAGCGCCTTGACCACCGGCGTGTAGCGCGGCCGGTAGTCGAGGCCCGAGGCGCGATAGGTCTGCTCCACCGCGCCGTCGAGCAGCTCGATCAGGTGGCGCAGGAGCGTGCCGAGGGTGGGCGTGGGCGGCGTCATGCGCGAATATGTATAAGCACTGTTATATCGAGTCAACGAACAGCGCTCGCGACGGTCCGCCGCGAGCGCTGGGTCAGCTCGAGCCGGGGTCGAAGCCTACTTCGCCGCATCCATCAGGCCGGCGAACCGCTCGAACAGATAGAGGCTGTCGGTCGGGCCGGGCGAGGCTTCCGGGTGGTGCTGGACACTGAACACCGGCTTGCCGGTCACCGCGATGCCGGCGTTGGTGCCGTCGAACAGCGAGACGTGGGTCTCGGTCACCGCTTCGGGCAAGGACGCGCTGTCCACCGTGAAGCCGTGGTTCATCGAGACGATCTCGACCTTGCCGGTCGTCAGGTCCTTCACGGGGTGGTTGGCCCCATGGTGTCCCTGTTCCATCTTCACGGTCTTGGCGCCCACCGCCAGGGCCAGCATCTGGTGCCCCAGGCAGATGCCGAACACCGGCTTGCCGCTGGCCACCAGCGTCTGAATGACGGGAACCGCATAGGCGCCCGTGGCGGCCGGGTCGCCCGGGCCGTTGGACAGCAGCACGCCGTCGGGGTTGCGGGCCAGGATGGCCTCGGCCGAGGTGTCGGCCGGCACCACCGTGGCGCGGGCCCCGACATGGGCCAGGGCCCGCAGGATGTTGCGCTTGACGCCGTAGTCGAGGACCACGACCTCGTACTTGGGCTTGTCCAGCCTGGCGTAGCCTTCCGGCCACGACCACAGGCCCTCGTCCCAGGTGAAGGTCTGGGTGGTGGAGGCGTCCTTGGCCAGGTCCAGGCCTTCCAGGCCCGACCACGCCTTGGCCTTGGCGACCAGGGCGTCGAGGTCGAACTCCCCGGTCGGCGAGTGGGCGATGACGCCGTGCGGCATGCCGGTCTCGCGGATCTTGCGGGTCAGGGCGCGGGTGTCGACGCCGGCCAGGCCGATGACGTTGCGGCGCTTCATCCAGCCGTCGAAGTCGCTGTCGGCCCGCCAGTTGGCCTGGGCGGTCGGGACCTCGCGGAAGATCGCCCCGCGGGCGGCCGTCTCGGCCCCGCCGGCCATCTGTTCCAGGTCCTCGACATTGGTCCCGACATTGCCGACGTGCGGGAAGGTGAAGGCGACGACCTGGGCCATGTAGGAGGGATCGGTGAGGATCTCCTGGTAGCCGGTCATGGCGGTGTTGAAGCACACCTCGCCGACCGCGTCGCCGACCGCGCCGCAGCCGACACCTTGCAGGATCGTGCCGTCGGCCAGGGCCAGAACGCCGGTGACGCCGGGGAGAAGGTCTTGGGACATCTCGGAAGCGCCTCCTAAACGCGGGGCCAGAATAGGCCGGTCATTGTCGCAAAAAGGCGGGCCGGAGATAACCCCCGCCCGCCGCGCAAACGGCGGCGTGTCTAGGGGGCTATGGCGGGGGGGTCAACCCCTTCGATCACGGCGGGGCGGGCCTGTCGCCACATTCCCGTGATCGCCGAACTTGCCCCCTCGCGCCGAGAGGCCGCCGGCCCTTATGGTGGCCCGGTTAATCCAGAAGACGGCACGAAGAACACGGGAGGACGGCCCATGCTCGAACTGCGCCCCAATTGCGAATGCTGCGACCGCGACCTGCCGCCCGACAGCGACCAGGCCCGGATCTGCACCTTCGAATGCACCTTCTGCGCCGACTGCGTGGAGACCCGATTCTCCGGCGTCTGCCCCAACTGCGGCGGCGACCTGTCGGCCCGGCCGATCCGCCCGGCCGCGGCCCTGCACCGCTTCCCGGCCTCGCTGAAGCGCGTCTACAAGGCCCACCCGGCCTGCGCCAGCCTGCGACCGCCGCCGCAACCGCAACAGACCCCGCCGCCGTCCTGGGCCTAGTCGCCTTCGCGCCACGGCTGGAACAACTTGTCGCGGGGCCAGGGCCCCGACGCGTTAACCCCTTGAAGCTCATGGTCGAGCTTCAAAGGAGTTTGGCCCATGAGCCCCCTCGACGCGCCCCGCATCGCCTCCGGCTTCACCTGGCTCGGCCTGGCCGAGACGACCCTGCGCGTGCTGCTGGTGGCCGCCGTCCCGGTGAGCGCGGTGATCTTCCTGGCGCAGAGCTTGTAGCTCGCGCTTCTCCCCCTCTTTTCGCCCCCCGCCCCGCGTCGTATCACCCGGCTCCGATCCGGAGAGCCCGCCATGCCCGTCACCACCGTCGGCGTCGACGCCGACGACACCCTCTGGCACAACGAGACCCTGTTCCGCCTGACCCACCAGCGGTTCGTCGAGCTGCTGGCCCCCTATGGCGACGAGGCGGCCATCGACGCCCAGCTGGCCGAGACCGAGAAGCGTAACCTGCGGCTCTACGGCTACGGGGCCAAGGGCTTCACCCTGTCGATGATCGAGACGGCGATGGACCTGACCGACAGCCAGGTCAGCACCGGCGTGATCCGCCAGATCCTGGCCGCCGGCCGCGAGATGCTCAGCGAGCCGGTCGAGCCGCTGCCCGGCGTCGAGAAGGCCCTGGCCCAGCTGTCGGAGCGCTACCGCCTGGTGCTGGTCACCAAGGGCGACCTGCTGCACCAGGAACAGAAGCTGGCGGCCTCGGGCCTGGGCGACCTGTTCGCCGCCGTCGAGATCGTCTCGGAGAAGGACGCCGACACCTACCGCCGGGTGTTCGCCCGCCATGGCACCGGCCCGGAGCAGGCGGTGATGGCCGGCAATTCGGTGAAGTCCGACATCCTCCCGGCCCTGGAGGCCGGCGCCTGGGCCGCGCTGATCCCCTACCCGCTGGTCTGGGCCCACGAGGCGGCGACGGCCCCGAAGGAGCATGGGCGGTATGTGGAGCTGGGGTCGATCGGCGAGCTGCCGGGGTGGGTGGACACCCTCCCCTAGCCCCCACGGTCGTCATCCCCCGCTTTATGCGGGGGACCCAAGCGGGCTATCGGGGCGACCTCGGTCAGCGCGGCTTGGGTCCCCCGAACAAGTCGGGGGATGACGATCTATTTTGCGGCGGCCGCCTTCGGCTTGCTCCCCAACCCGCCGATCCAGTCCCGCGCCGGCCGCTCGAACAGCACCAGCGACAGGTAGGCGATCGGGATCAGGGCCAGGACCCAGAACAGCACCCAGGCCCGCATGGCGTCGCCGTTCAGGCTCCACAGTCCCAGCCCCACCCAGGCCAGGCCCATCTTCAGGGCGATCGGGTGCAGCAGGTACAGGCTGAAGCTCAGCTGGGCCCAGGGCGCCAGGCGGCGGCTGACCCCGCCCTGCGTCCCGGCGGCGTCGGCGGCGACGCCCGCCACGCCCAGGGCGTAGATCACCAGCAGCAGCAGGGTGCGGTCCAGGCGGATCGTCGACAGGGCCAGGAACAGCGCCAGCAGCCCCCACATCCAGAACCGCGCGCCGGGCAGCCTGGCCAGCCACGGCCGCAGCTGGAACGCCAGCATGCCGATCAGGAAGCCCGGCACGGCCCGCAGCACCCCGAAGTTCCAGGTCCACTGGTGGAAAGGCATGTCGCCGTCGGGATTGAGCAGCAGGACCGCCAGGCTGCCGAACGCCGCCACGGCGGTCAGGATCCGCCCTCGCGCGGTGATCCAGAACAGCAGCGGCAGGGCCAGGTACATCCCCATCTCGGCGCTGATCGCCCAGCTGGCGAAGTTCCAGGTCTGGGCGTGGCAGACGTGCCAGGCGTGGACGAAGACGATGTTGGGGACGATGCAGGCCAGGTCGTAGCGCTTGGGGTCGCGGTCGGCGATCCAGCCGGCCTGGCCGGCGGCCCAGACCGCGATGAACACCAGCATCGTCGCCCAGTGCAGCGGCCCCAGCCGCGCCACCCGCTTCTTCAGGAAGGTCCCGTACTTGCTCCAGCTGTCCAGCCGGCCGGCATAGATCGCCGCCATCACGTAGCCGGAGATCAGGAAGAACAGGTCGACGATCAGGCTGAAGCCCTTGACCATGTCGTCGGCCAGCTGCCAGCGCCCATCCAGGTTGATGAAGCGGTTGAAGTGGAAGACCACGATCATCAGCGCCCCGACGATGCGCAGGGCGTCGAGGTGCAGCATGTCCTCGGAGTCGGGTTTCAGGGCGGGGAAGATTTTCACACGCCAGGGATGCGGCGGGTTGGCGCGGTGGTCAAGCTCGCCCACCGACCTTCTTCATCCCCATGCACAAACCGTCGTCATCCCCGACTTGTTCGGGGGACCCTAGCCTCATCGGCCAAACCCGCTTGGGTCCCCCGCATAAAGCGGGGGATGACGCAGGAGAGGATGGCGATGATCAAGTCTTGGCTTGGGCGGCGGAGCGGCGCCATATCGAGACATGACCATCGGATACATCCTATGGGCGGCGCTCCTGGCGATCGCCTTCCTCGGAATCACCCTGGGCACGCCGATCCATCAGGCGCTTACGCCGGTCCCTAAGGACGACATGGCCGAGATCGTCCGGTTTCTCGGCTATCGGGACCAGACGCTCTTCGTCGTGAAGAAACGGATCTGGTCCGACATTCCGCAAAGCCGCATTGGCGCGAACATCTACGGCCGCCCAGGGAACGGTCGCTTCTACCGCGTGCGGGCGCGCGACCCCGACGGTTTGGAGTATCGCCACGAGTTGGCGGTAGAGGGCGGCAGGCCACAAATCGACCTGCTGCTCTACTACCAAGGGTCGGAAGGCTTCTGGACCAAAGCGCTCCAGTAGCCGCTACCGCAGCTGCGGCCCCTTGCTCCGGTCCAGGCTGGCCAGCGCCACCTTCGGGGCCGAGGGATCGTCCGCCTCGCCGCCGGCCTGGGCCAGCAGGGTGTCGATATGCGCCCGCTGGGCCTTGAAGCGGGAGAGCTCGCCGCCGGCCAGGATCGTGCCCTGGGGCACCTTGGCGCCGATCGGATTGATGCGCTGGCCGTTGAGCCAGACCTCGTAGTGCAGGTGCGGGCCGGTCGCCAGGCCGGTGGAGCCGACATAGGCCACCACCTGGCCCTGGCGCACGTGGACGCCGGGGCGGATGCCCTTGGCGTAGCGCGAGATGTGGCCGTAGCCGGTGTCCCACTGGCCCGAATGGCGGATGCGCAGCCAGTTGCCGTAGCCGCTCCAGCGGCGGGCCTCCAGCACCACGCCGTCGCCGGCCGCCAGGATCGGGGTGCCGGTGCCGGCCCCGAAATCGACGCCCTTGTGGCCGCGGGTATAGCCCAGCACCGGGTGCTTGCGCATGCCGAAGGTCGAGGTGATGCGGGCCCCGTCGACCGGCGTGCGCAGCAGGAAGCCCTTGATGTTCTTGCCCAGCTCGTCGAAGAACTGCGGCTTGCCGTCCGGACCGTCGCGGTCGAAGGCGTAGAACTTCTGGCCCTTGACCTCGGCATATTCCAGGTCGCCGACCTCGACCGTGCGGCCGCTCTCGGTGACCTTGCGGTCGAACACCAGGCAGAACCGGTCGCCCTCGTGGATATCGCGCGAGAAGTCGATCTTGTGCGAGAACAGCTGGGCCGCCTGGCTGATCACCGCCGGGGTGCCGCCGACATTGGCCACGCTCTCGTAGAACGAGCCGTTCATCTCGCCGCAGGCCACCTTGGTCTCGTCGGTGACCTTTTCCTCGAGTTCGCGCAGCTTCATCGCGCCGTCGAAGGTGCGCGAGACGGTCAGGGTCGAGGACGGGCCGGTGCGCATCGACAGGCCGATCAGCCGGGCGGGGCCGCCCCGGCCGGCGCGGCGCTCGGCGACGGCGGCCTCGAAGGCCATGCCGGCCTTGATGTTGACGGTGTCGATGGCGCCCTGCAGCGTGGCCACCACCTGGCGGGCGTCGTTGGGGGCGACGCCGGCCCGCAGCACGGCGCTTTCCAGGGTCTCGCCCGGGCGCACCTTGACGGGGATCGATTGCGGCCGGTCGAAGCCCGGCTGGGCCTCGGCCCCGGCGAAGGCGGCATGTTGCAGGGCGGCCATGGCCACGGCGTCCAGCGGCGCGCGGACCACCGGGACCGGCGTGTCGGGAGCCGTCAGCTTCCAACCCAGGCCCAGGGCGGCCAGACCGGCGACGGCCGTGAAGATGCGCGGCGCAAGGCGCAAGGTCGGCCGTCTCGGATCGAATTCCTGCATCAAGCCCCCGTTCGGTAGCGATGCCGCGTGCGTTCAGAATGACACGGGCTGGGATGCCCCCCAGCAAATCTCGCGCCGGAAAATGGCGGATGACTCCACCTCAGGGCAAGGACTATTCGGTGCTTCGGTCGATTTGTCACGGACATGGTTAATCCGTTGTCCTGACAAAGAAAAACGCCCGCCTCCAGGGGGAGGCGGGCGCTCAACTCTCGGAGGTCTGGCGCGTCGGCGGCTACGCCGCGGCGACCTGCTCGTTCGGGTCGCGCAGCACGTAGCCGCGGCCCCAGACGGTTTCGATGTGGTGCTTGCCCTGGGCCGAGGCCGCCAGCTTCTTGCGCAGCTTGCAGATGAAGACGTCGATGATCTTCAGTTCCGGCTCGTCCATGCCGCCGTACAGGTGGTTGAGGAACATCTCCTTGGTCAGGGTCGTGCCCTTGCGCAGGGAGAGCAGCTCCAGCATCTGGTATTCCTTGCCGGTCAGGTGAACGCGGTTGCCGTTCACTTCCACCGTCTTGGCGTCCAGGTTGACCACGATGTCGCCGGTCTTGATCACCGACTGGGCGTGGCCCTTCGAACGACGGACCACCGCGTGGATGCGGGCGATCATCTCGTCCTTGTGGAACGGCTTGGTCATGTAGTCGTCGGCGCCGCCCGAGAAGGTCTTGACCTTCGTGTCGATTTCCGACGAGCCCGACAGGATCATGATCGGCGTATTGACCTTGCCCACCCGCAGGGTGCGCAGAACGTCGATGCCGCTCATGTCAGGGAGATTCAGGTCGAGCAGGATCAGGTCGTAGTCATAGATCTTGCCCAGATCCACGCCCTCTTCGCCGAGATCCGTCGTGTAGACGTTGAAGCCTTCAGACTTCAGCATCAGCTCGATGGTCTGCGCGGTGGCGCTGTCATCCTCGATCAACAGTACGCGCATGCAGCCCTCCCCGCCCTTAGGCGGCATTATTCGACAGCTAGGCGGAATACCGCCGGTGAAACCCGTCCTGCACTCTGCCGGACAGTTAATTTAAGACAGGTTAATGGTGAATGATCTCGCTGAGGAAATGGTTAATCTGATTTGCGAATCGGGTGCAAGCGCTCAACGACTCGTTGGTCACATTGGTCGCAGGGCCCTGTGGATGGTTCGTCAAGACGATTCCTTTGGGCCCGAATGGGTTAAAACCGGGACCTGTAAAGGGATGTGTTAACGCGCTGAAGGCGATCGCCGCGGCCGCAGCGTTCATCTGTAAGGCGAGATTGCGGCGTTCTGTCGCGAGCGGTTTGCGGCCTCTTCGCCTGCGCCGGGGCGCGGTCCGGGCCGGGACCGTCGAGACGGCGCGACGTCCGGTCGCGGCGGATTTGCGGACTAGTCCCCGGCCGCCAGCCAGCCGGCCTCCCGCAGCCGCGCCACCGAGGCGCGCGACACCGGGGCCGACAGGTCGCCGCGCAGCGCCAGGCGCAGGTTGCGGCCGTCGACGACCACCCCGGCCACCGCCGCCCGGGCCACCCACCACGAGCGGTGCACCCGCATGCCCTCCAGGTCGCCCAGGCCGGCGATCACCCGCTCGAACGGACCGGCCACCAGCCGCGAGCCGGTCGCGGTGTGGACCCGCACATAATGGTCCTCCATGCGCAGACAGAGCACGTCGGACGCCTGGTCGACGGGCGCGGCGCCGATCTCCACCGGAGCGGGCGGCGGCGGGACGGGTTTGCGCAACACCCGGCGGACGACCATGAAGGCCAGGACCGGCGCGGACAGCACCAGCGACTGGCTGTACCAGTCCGCCGGCGTCAACACCCGCTTGAGATCCGGCCACAGCAGGGTGCCCAGCCAGCCGACGAACACCGACAGCAGCCCACCCCCCGCCAGCACCGCGACGGCCAGGGCCGGCCAGACAGGCGCGTTGACGCGCCGCGCCCCGGCCAGGGACAGGCGGATCAGGGTCCCGAAGATCAGGCAACCGACCCAGAAACAGACCACGAAGTGCAGGACTCGCGAGGCCGGCGTGCCGTTGAAATAGCTGCCAAAGGGCCCGACCAGGCCAAAGAACACCCCCACCGCCGTGGCGACGCCCAGATCGACGGCCCATTCGCGAGCGGTTCCCAGAAGCGGCGGCTTTGCGGTCATGCCGTTCCTATAACGGCGGTTGGCCGGTTCGCGAACCCGTTCGCCCGTTCGCGCAGCGACGCTGGCGAGCCCCGACCTGGCGCCCCAAGCCCTGAAGCTTGTCGTCACAACAGGAGACCGCGATGCGGCTCGTCGCCTTCCTTGCTCCCACCGCCCTGTGGTCGGTCCTGGCCCTGCTGCTGCCCCTGGGCGACCCTGCGGCCAGGGCCCAGCCCGTCCAGGCTCCCGCCCAGGTCTCCGCCCAGACCCCCGCCCAGACCAATGTCGGCTTCCAGGTGATCCAGGTCCCCGACGGGCAGGGCCAACCGATCGAGGTCGGCCTGTGGTACCCGACCACCGCGCCGGTCACCGGACCCGCCCGCGGCATGGGCGCCCTGCCGGTGGCCCTCGGCGCACCGCTGGACGGCGCCAACCTGCCGCTGGTGGTGATGTCGCACGGCAACGGCGGCTGGTTCGGCGGCCACTACGACACCGCCATCGCGCTGGCCAGGGCCGGCTTCGTGGTCGCCGCCCTCACCCACACCGGCGACAACTACAAGGACCAGAGCCGGGCCACCGACATGGCCAACCGCCCGCGCCAGCTGCATGTGCTGATCGACTACATGCTGGGGACCTGGGCCCAGCACGACCGGCTGGACCCGGCGCGGGTCGGCGCGTTCGGCTTCTCGTCGGGCGGCTTCACCGTGCTGGTCGAGGCCGGCGGCGAGCCGGACATGACGCGCGTCGCGGCCCACTGCCGCGACTATCCCCAGCACTACGACTGCCAACTCCTGGCCCGCACGCCGCCGCCGGCCGCCGCCACCGATCCCGGCGCGCCCCATGCCTGGACTCATGACGCCCGGGTCAGGGCGGTGGTCTCGGCCGCGCCGGCCCTGGGCTACACCTTCACCGCGCAAAGCCTGGGCCGCCTGACCCTGCCGATCCAGCTGTGGCGCGCGGCCGACGACGAGATCCTGGTCGACCCGTTCCACGCCAGCGCCGTGCGCGCCGCCCTGCCCAGCACGACCGACTATCACGTGGTCGCCAAGGCCCGGCACTTCGACTTCCTGACGCCTTGCGACGACTACACGCGAAAGAACATCCCGAGCCTGTGCAACAGCGATCCGGGCTTCGACCGGGCGGCGTTTCATGCCGACTTCAACGCCAAGGTGGTGGGGTTCTTCACCAAGGCGCTGGCGCGGCCCTGACAACCAAGAGCCATCGACTGGCCACTTCGCGCTTCTCTCTCAACCGTCATCCCGGGCCTCGTGCCCGGATGACGGGCTGTTTGCGGGCAAAACGATGGGAGCCAAGACCCACGACATAAGGACGCAGCCCGCCGGCTTAACCCCAAGCCTCAACAGCCAATTAACCATGTCGGTCTACTTCACTGCCCATTAACGCCGAGCGCCCAAAACTTGGCGTCGAGTTGCTGGGGTACTCTGCTTGCGCAGCCTGATCGCCGCCGTCGAACGTATCGACCCGCTGACCATTTCCGGTCGCGTCGCCGCCGTGAACGGCCTCCTGATCGAGGCCCGCGGCGGGCTGACCCGCCTGGCGATCGGCGCGCGCGTCGAGATCGACCGACTGGGACTGCCGGTCCTGCCGGCCGAGGTGGTCGGTTTCCGCGAGACCCGCGCCCTGCTGATGCCGTTCGGCCCGGTCGAGGGCGTCGCCCCCGGGGCCGAGATCCGCATCATGCCCGAGGGCGCCGCCGTGCGTCCGACCAAGGCCTGGCTGGGCCGGATCATCAACGCCTTCGGCGAGCCGATCGACGGCCTGGGCCCGCTGCCGCAGGGCGAGGTGCCCTACCCGCTGAAGACCCCGCCGCCGCCGGCCCACGCCCGTGGCCGGGTGGGCGAGCGCCTGGACCTGGGCGTGCGGTCGATGAACGTCTTCACCACCACCTGCCGGGGCCAGCGCCTGGGCATCTTCGCCGGCTCGGGGGTCGGCAAGTCGGTGCTGCTGTCGATGCTGGCCAAGGAAGCCACCTGCGACGCCGTGGTCGTCGGCCTGATCGGCGAACGGGGCCGCGAGGTTCGCGAGTTCATCGAGGAAACGCTCGGCGAGGAGGGGCTGAAGCGCGCCATCGTCGTGGTCGCCACCTCGGACGAGCCGGCCCTGACCCGCCGCCAGGCCGCCTACATGACCCTGGCGATCTGCGAATATCTGCGCGACCAGGACCAGGAGGTGCTGTGCCTGATGGACTCGGTGACCCGCTTCGCCATGGCCCAGCGCGAGATCGGCCTGGCCGCCGGCGAGCCGCCGACCACCAAGGGCTACACCCCCACCGTCTTCACCGAGCTGCCCAAGCTGCTGGAGCGGGCCGGGCCCGGCCCGATCCGCGCCGACGGCACCACGGCCGGGCCGATCACCGCCCTGTTCACCGTGCTGGTCGACGGCGACGACCACAACGAGCCGATCGCCGACGCCACCCGCGGCATCCTGGACGGCCACATCGTCATGGAACGGGCCATCGCCGAGCGCGGCCGCTTCCCGGCGATCAACGTCCTCAAATCCATCAGCCGGACCATGCCGGGCTGCCAGACGATGGAGGAGCGCGAGGTGGTCAAGATGGCCCGCCAGACCATGGCCGCCTACGCCAACATGGAAGAGCTGATCCGCATCGGCGCCTACCGCGCCGGGGCCGACCCGGTCATCGACCGCGCCATCCGCCTCAACCCCGCCGTCGAAGCCTTCCTGGGCCAGGACAAGGACGAGGCCACCAGCCTCGACGACAGCTTCGGCTACCTCGCCCACATCCTGCAGAGTGACGCCGCCTGATGGCTAGCAACTGGGCCGCCTCGCTGATCCGCATCTCGAACCACGAGGTCGAGACGCTGCAGAAGCGCCTGGCCGAGATCGTCGACCGCCGCCAGGCGGCCGAGATGAAGGTGGCCATGCTGGACGCCGAGGCCGAGGCCGAGGCCCTCCAGGCCCAGGGCGACGTCCAGGCCGGCTGGTACATGATCGGCTTCCGCCAGGGCTCCAAGATCCGCCGCGACCAGGCCCTGCTGGAGATCGACCAGACCCTGATCGAGGAGGCCGGGGCCCGCGACGCCCTGGCCATGGCCTTCGAGAGCCTCAAGAAGTACGAGCACGTCGCCGAGGCCGCCAAGGTCGCCAGGGCCAAGCTGGTCGGCAAGCTGGAGATCGCCGCCCTGGACGAGCTGGGCCTGCGCCGGGCGGCGGCCGGTGGGCGGTAACTCCAGCCGTCATCCCCCGACTTGTTCGGGGGACCCAAGCCCCGTCGGCCAACCCAGCTTGGGTCCCCCGCATGAAGCGGGGGATGACGAGCGTGGGGGG
>NZ_AKKF01000195.1 GCF_000281955.1 Caulobacter sp. AP07
AACGCCGCGACCGGCCTTTCGGCTGTCGCGGCGTCTTGCGTCTATCGACCCCCCACCCGACCTCGCTCCGCGAGGTCACCCTCCCGCAAGGGGAGAGGGATAGGCGGAACTACAGCAGCCCCAGGATCATCGCCCGCGCCGCCTCGCCCAGGTCCGGGCGCTTCAGGGCCAGGGCCACATTAGCCCGCAGCAGGCCGATCTTGTCGCCGCAGTCATAGGTCTCGCCGTCATATTCCAGGGCGTGGAAGTCCTGGGTCTTCAGCAGGCTGAGCATCGAGTCGGTCAGCTGGATCTCGCCGCCGGCGCCCTTGCCCTGCTTCTCCAGCAGATCGAAGATTTCCGGCTGCAGGATGTAGCGGCCCGAAATGAACAGGTTCGAGGGCTCGGTCCCCTTGGCCGGCTTCTCGACCATGCCGGTCATGCGGTTCAGCCGGCCGTCCTGGCCGTCCAGCGCCACGATGCCGTACTGGTGGGCCATGCCCTCGGGCGCCGGCTCGACCACGACGATGTTGCCGCCCTTCTGGTCATAGGCCTCGATGGCCTGGGCCAGGGCCGGGACGCCGGCCGACATCACCATGTCGGGCAGCATCACCGCGAACGGCTCGTCGCCGATGATGTCGCGGGCGCACCACACCGCGTGGCCCAGGCCCAGCGGGGCCATCTGGCGCACGAAGCTCATCTCGCCGGGCCTGGGCAGCTCGCCCAGCAGCTCCTCGAGCAAGGCGGTCTTGCCCTTGGCGGCCAAGGCGGCTTCCAGCTCGACCTGGTGGTCGAAATAGTCCTCGATCGCGCCCTTGTTGCGGCCGGTCACGAAGACGAAGTGCTCGATGCCCGCCGCCCGGCCTTCCTCGACGATGTAGGACAGGATCGGCCTGTCCACGACGTTGAGCAGCTCCTTCGGCGTCGTCTTGGTGCCGGGAAGGACCCGGGTGCCGAAACCGGCGACGGGGAGAACGGCCTTGCGAACGGGTTTCATGGAAGCCTCGTGAGCGGTCACTGATGGGGACGGTTTCTAGGGCGCGCCGCCGGGGCGCGCCACCACTGTTCGATGACGGTTCGCCTCAAACCGCGGCCTGCCGAAAATCGCCGCGCCGTGCGGCGAGAAATGGGCTAGCACGGACACGCAATTGTTCCGGAGCTTCGCCTTATGGTCCGCGTCCCCCGTTTCGTCCTCGCCGTCGCGGTCACGCTTGGCGTCGCCCTGGGCCTGTCGGCCTGCGGACCCAGCAAGAAGCAGCAGGAAAGCCTGGCCGCCGCCGAGGCCTTCCTGGCCCAGAACGCCAAGCAGCCCGGCGTGGTCACCCTGCCCGACGGCCTGCAGTACAAGATCGTCCGCTCGGGTCCCGCCACCGGCGCCAAGCCGGGGCCCATCGACGAGGTCAAGGTCCACTACGAGGGCAAGCTGACGAACGGCGAGATCTTCGACAGCTCCTACGAGCGCGGCCAGCCCGCCTCGTTCCCGCTGCAGGGCCTGGTGCCGGCTTGGAAGGAAGCCCTGGTGATGATGCGGCCCGGCGACGAATGGACCCTCTACGTGCCGCCGGCCCTCGGCTACGGCGCCCAGGACAAGGGTCCGATCCCCGGCAATAGCGTGATGATCTTCCGCATCGAGCTGATCGACGTGCTGCCCACCAAGATCCAGGCGCCCAAGGAGCGGGCCCCAGCCTAGACGACGTGGACCAGCCCTGCCCAGCGGGCGCTTGTTCAACTCAAAAACTCCGTCATCCCCCGCTTTATGCGGGGGACCCAAGCCGAGCTGGCGGGTGCTCATCGGAAACGCCGCTTGGGTCCCCCGAACAAGTCGGGGGATGACGAATGTGGGTGGCCCCGCGCCAGAACACATCGCGGACGTGAAATCGCTCCGCCGAGCCAAGCGCCAACAATTCCTAAATCCTCGGGACGGCCATGCCCCTGACCACCGCCGGTCGTTCGCCGACCGTCTTCAGCCAGCGGCGCACCGCCGGCAGGGCGGGCTTGTCGGACTGGATCTTCTCCAGGGTCTCCAGCGCCGCCCGCGTCCAGGCGTAGCTGGCGACGTCGGCGATCGAATAGGTTTCGCCGGCCAGGTAGGGGTGTTTTTCCAGCCGCCCCTCCATCACCCCCAGCAGCCGCCGGACCTCGTCGCCGAACCGGTCGATGGCCAGTTCCGAGGGTTCGGCGGCGCGCAGCGCGAAATAGCTCAACTGGCCGGCCATCGGCCCCAGCCCGCCCACCTGCCAGAAGGTCCATTCCAGGGCCGCCACCCGCGCGGGGCCGGACGGCGCCAGCAACTTGCCGGTCTTCTCGGCCAGATAGACCAGGATCGCGCCGCTCTCGAACACCGACTGCGGACCGCCGGACGTGTCACGGTCGATGATCGCCGGAATCTTGTTGTTGGGCGAGATCGTCAGGAAATCGGGCGCGAACTGCTGGTGCTGGCCGATGTCGACCGGGTGGACGCGATAGTCCAGGCCCAGCTCCTCCAGCATGATCGAGATCTTGCGGCCGTTGGGCGTGGCCCAGGTGTAGAGGTCGATCATCCGGTGTCTCCGCTCGTTCCACGCGCACGGACGACGCGCGCCGGTCCGTTCGCGTCGCCGACGGTAGGCGCGCGCGCGAGGCCGCGCTAGGGTCGCGCCATGGTCTCCTCATCCGAAACGCTTTCCGCCCGCGCGGTCGATATTCTCGGCACGCTCGTGGCCTTCGACACCACCTCGCGGCTTTCGAACCTGGCCCTGATCGAATGGGTCGAGGCCTATCTGTCCGACCTGGGGATCGCCTCGCGGCGGGTGCCCAACCCCGACGGGACCAAGAGCAACCTGCTGGCCAGCATCGGCCCGGCCGTCCCGGGCGGCGTGGTGCTGTCGGGCCACACCGACGTGGTGCCGGTCGACGGCCAGCCGTGGACCAGCGATCCGTTCGTGCTGACCCCGCGCGACGGGCGGCTGTACGGGCGGGGGACCTGCGACATGAAGGGCTTTCTCGCCCTGGCCCTGGCCGCCGCGCCGGATCTGGCCGCCGCCACGCTCGACCGCCCCGTCCACCTGGCCTTCTCCTACGACGAGGAGATCGGCTGCCTGGGCGCGCCGGAC
The DNA here is from genome assembly GCF_000281955.1 of Caulobacter sp. AP07. Lineage (GTDB taxonomy): Bacteria > Pseudomonadota > Alphaproteobacteria > Caulobacterales > Caulobacteraceae > Caulobacter. The sequence continues at coordinate 3,072 of NZ_AKKF01000195.1, forward strand.
ATGATCGCGGTGATCGCCAGCGAGCTGCCCCGCCCCGCCCTGGTGGTGGTCGGCGAACCCACCGACATGGTCGCGGTGCGCGGCCACAAGGGCATCTCCAGCTTCCGCGTCACGGTCACCGGTCGCGAGGCCCATTCCAGCCTGACCCATCTGGGCGTCTCGGCCAACATGGTCGCCATCAAGCTGATGAGCCATCTGGTCGAGCTGTCGGAGCGGCTGGAGCGCGAGGCCGACCCAGGCTCGCCGTTCGTCCCCAAGGGCGCGACCCTGACCATCGGCCAGGTCAATGGCGGCACGGCGCTCAACATCCTGGCCCGCGAGTGCGTGTTCGTCTTCGACCTGCGCATGCCGGCGGGGATGGACGCCCAGGCGATCCTGGCCGACTTCTTCGCCCTGGCCGCGAAGCTGGACGCCGAGATCAAGGCCAGGGCCCCCGAAGGCGGCGTGCGCGTCGAGACCCGCTCGATGACCCCGGCCTTCGCGCCGGAGGTCGATGGGGCGGCCGAGGTGTTCGCCCGCCGCATCGCCGGCGACAACGGCCCGCCGCGCGTCGTGCCCTACGCCGCCGAGGCCGGACAGTTCCAGGGCGCGGGCTTCTCGACGGTGATCTGCGGTCCCGGCTCGATCGACCAGGCCCACCAGCCCGACGAATATGTCGAGGTCAGCCAGATGCAGCGCGGCGCGGCCTTCATGCGCCGGCTGATCGAGGACCTTTCCCAAGCGTGACGGCCGAAGGTGGAAGCCGGTTTTCGGCGACCGTCACGCGTCTCCCAGGACCTGCTACCGCTCCGAGGATCGGTAGCGCCGGATGACGATCCGGCGACCGAAAAAGGCCACCGGGTCGATGGCCATGGCCCGCAGGATATCCCAGGACCCGGCCTTGCGGCCGGCCTGAAGCGCGCGCCGCGAAGCCAGGATCGGATCGAGGGCCTCGCGCTTGAGCGCCGCCCGGATGCCGCGCACCACCGGCGCGGCGTCGCCCCGCCGGGCGTGCAGCAGCAGCAGGCCGGCGGTCACCGCCACGTGCAGCGGCGTGGTCAGCCACAGCAGCAGCGGCGGGGTGTTCTTCAGGAAGGTCCAGATCCGGTTGCGCGAACCGTGGAAGACGGCGAAGTCCGAACGCACCCCAGTGCTGGCCGATCCCACGTGCTCGACCCGCGCCGCCGGCAGCAGCAAGGTCGCCTCGCCCGCCAGGCGCAGCCGATAGCCCAGGTCGACGTCCTCGCAGTAGCAGAAGAACCGCTCGTCGAAGCCGCCCAGGCTCAGGAACAGCGCGCGGTCGATCAGGGTCGCCGCGCCGCAGGCCGAGAAAACCTCGCCCTCGCGCAGGTTCGGCGGCAAGCGCCGGCGATAGCCGCCGCGGAACGGGATGCCGGCCGAGGTCATCACGTCGCCCGCCCCGTCCATCAGGCCCGGCTCGTCGGCCACCATCTGCAGCGAGGTGAAGCAGCGCACCTCCGGATGGCGCAGCGTCCCGGCGATCAGCGCCTCCAGCCAGTCCGGATGCGGATAGGCGTCGGGATTGAGCAGCACCAGCCAGCGGCCCCGCGCCTCGCGCGCCGCCAGGTTGTTGCCGGCCGCGAAGCCCAGATTGACGCCCGGTTGCAGGAACCGGATCGCCGGGTCCGCGGCCACGGCGGCCTGGGGCGCGCCGTCGGTCGAGGCGTTGTCGACCAGCAGAACCTCGAAATCGGCGAAGGTCTGGGCGTCCAGTCCAGCCAGGCAACGCTCCAGCGTGGGCCCGCTCTCGTAGGAGACGATGACGACGCTGACCGTCGGCGCCGCGTCGCTCTTGCCTTTGCCGGTGGGGCGAGCCATGCGTGGCGAACTCGTTCTCAAAGGGTTCAAACATGAAGATCACGCCGATGGCGATCCCCGAGGTGCTGCTTATCACGCCCGCGCGTCATGGCGACGAGCGGGGGTGGTTTTCGGAGACTTTTCGTCAATCGGCGCTGGAGGAGGCCGGCTTCACCGGCGGGACCTTCGTGCAGGACAACCACGTGCGGTCGACCACCCGCGGCATCCTGCGCGGCCTGCATTTCCAGAAGCCGCCGCATGCCCAGGACAAGCTGCTGCGCTGCGTGCGCGGCGCGATCTTCGACGTCGCCGTCGACATCCGCCGGGGTTCGCCGACCTTCGGCCGCTGGGTCGGAGCCGAGCTGTCGGCCGACAACGCCCAGCAGTTGCTGGTGCCCAAGGGCTTCGCCCACGCCTACTGCACCCTGACCGACGAGTGCGAGGTGCTCTACAAGGTCACCGGCTACTACGCGCCGCACGCCGAGGGCGCGCTGCGCTGGAACGACCCCGCCGTCGGCGTCGACTGGACCGTTCCGGCCGGCGAGATCACCACCAACGCGCGCGACGGCGAGGCTTCGCTGCTGGCCGACCTCGACACGCCCTTCGTCTACGAAGGCGCGGCTTGAGCTTTGCCGACCTGAGCTGGACCTCGCAGGACGGCCTGATCCTGCACGCCCGCGACTACGCCCCGATCGGCGAGGTTTCCGGCGTTCCGGTGATCTGCATCCACGGCCTGACCCGCAACGCCCGCGACTTCGAGGACCTGGCGCCGCGCATCGCCGCGACGGGTCGCCGGGTGATCGCGGTGGACGTGCGTGGCCGGGGCCGCTCGGCGCGCGATCCCCAGCCGCTGAACTACCATCCGGGAACCTATGCCATGGACATCGTCGCCCTGCTCGACGCCACGGGCGTCGACAGGGCGGTGTTCGTCGGGACCAGCATGGGCGGGATCATCGCCATGGTGCTGGCCTCGATCCGTCCCGAAGCCATCGCCGGCGCGGTGCTCAACGACGTGGGGCCCGAGCTGGCGCCGGCGGGCCTGGCCCGGATCGGCGGCTATGTCGGCGGCGGCTTTGCCTTCGCGACCTGGGACGAGGCCGCCGCCTACGCCAAGGCGATCAACGGAGCGGCCTTCCCGACCTACGCCGACGCCGACTGGACGGTGTTCGCGCGCCGGCTGGTCGATGAAACGCCGGACGGGACCCTGGCGCTGGCCTATGACCCGGACATCGCCGCGCCCTTCAAGGCCGCCGATCCGGAAGCGCCGCCGGCCGACATGTACCCGCTGTTCCGCGCCCTGGCGGCGTGCGGGCCCGTGCTGCTGGTGCGCGGTGCGATCTCCGACCTGATCGACCGGCCGATCGTCGAGCGCATGCGCGCGGCCGCCCCTCTCATGACCTATGTCGAGGTTCCCGAGGTCGGCCACGCGCCGATGCTGACCGAGCCGGCGGCCTGGAAGGCGCTCGGCGCATTTCTCCGTGGCGCTTCGCTCGACGTGATCGCGACTTGATCAACGGCTATCGAAGCTCATCGGCAAATGATATCCCGCCTTGGGGATTACGCGTTTCGATAGAGTGCGTTAGGGGTGCGACGCCGCCTCGAACGCCGCAGTGTCGGCCTGGAAGGACTATAGCGTGAAGATACTTGTTACCGGGGGAGCGGGCTTTATCGGCTCGGCGGTCTGTCGCCTCTTGATCCGCGAGACGGGCGATCAGGTCGTCAATCTGGACAAGCTGACCTATGCGGGCACCCTGACTTCGGTCGCCGAGGTTTCGGACTCGCCGGACTATGTGTTCGTACGGGCCGACATCACCGATCGCGCGGCGATCCGGGCGATCTTCCAGGCCCACCGCCCCGACGCGGTCCTGCATCTGGCCGCGGAGTCGCATGTCGACCGCTCGATCGCCGGCGCCGGTCCGTTCATCGAGACCAACATCGTCGGCACCTATGTGATGCTCGATTGCGCGCTGGACTACTGGCGCGGCCTGGACGCTCAAGCTCAGGCGGCCTTCCGCTTCCTGCATGTCTCCACCGACGAAGTCTATGGCAGCCTGGGGGCCGACGGGCTGTTCGAAGAGACCACGCCCTACGCGCCGACCTCGCCCTATTCGTCGTCCAAGGCCGCCGCCGACCACCTGGCCCTGGCCTGGTTCCACACCTACGGCCTGCCGGTGCTGGTCTCCAACTGCTCCAACAACTACGGCCCCTATCACTTCCCGGAAAAGCTGATCCCGCTGATGATCCTCAACGGCCTGGATCGCAAGCCGCTGCCGGTCTACGGCGACGGCGCCAATATCCGCGACTGGCTGTATGTCGACGACCATGCCCGCGCCCTGCGCCGCATTCTCGAGGCCGGACGTCCGGGCGAGAAATACAATGTCGGCGGCCGCAACGAACGGACCAACCTGCAGGTGGTTCACACCATATGCGACCTGCTGGACGAACTGGCCCCCCATGCGGCGGGCGCGCACCGCGACCTGATCACCTATGTCACCGACCGGCCCGGTCATGACCGCCGCTACGCCATCGACGCCACCAAGCTGGAGACCGAGCTGGGCTGGCGGGCCCGCGAGACCTTCGAAACCGGCATCCGCAAGACGGTCGAATGGTATCTGGCCCGCGCCGACTGGTCGGCGCCGCTCCGCGAAGCCTATGACGGCAAGCGCCTGGGCCTGCTGACCGCCAAGGCCGGCTGATCGATGACCAAGCCGATCCTGGTGTTCGGTCGAAGCGGCCAGGTCGCTCGCGAGTTGGAGGGACTGGGCGTGGCCAGCGGCCGCGCCATGGTCTTCGCCGGACGCGAGACCCTGGACCTCGCCGATTTCGGCGCGATTGAAGGCCTGATCGCGTCGGTCGATCCCCACGCGATCATCAACGCCGCCGCCTACACCGCCGTCGACCGCGCCGAGCAGGAGGCCGACGCGGCCTTCGCCCTCAATCGTGACGCGCCGGCGGCGATGGCCGTGGCCTGCGCGTCGCGCGGCCTGCCGTTCGTGCACTTCTCCACGGACTATGTCTTCGACGGCGTGCTGGATCGTCCCTATGTCGAGACCGACGCCACCGGGCCGACCGGCGTCTACGGCGCCAGCAAGCTGGCCGGCGAACAGGCGGTGGCGGCGGC
>NZ_AKKF01000196.1 GCF_000281955.1 Caulobacter sp. AP07
GGGGGGGGGATCGGTGCAGAGAGCTTGGTGCGGCGGTGAAGCCCCACCCACCAGCTTCGCTGGTCCCCCCTCCCCATGAAGGGGAGGGAAGAACGGTTGTTGCCGGCGGCGTCGGGGTCAGAGATTCAGCAGCGCCGGATCGCCGCCCTGGGCCGTGATGTTGACGCTCAGCGCCCGCTCGACCGCGTAGCGCAGCAGGGCGTGGGGGCCGCCGGCCTTGGGGCCGGTGCCCGACAGGCCCTCGCCGCCGAACGGCTGGACGCCGACCACGGCGCCGGTCATCGAGCGGTTGACGTAACAGTTGCCGGCCGGGACCAGGCGCTGGACGTCGGCCGCGAAGCTCTCGATCCGCGAATGAACGCCCAGGGTCAGGCCGTAGCGGCGGGCCGCCAGGGCGCCGGCCACCAGTTCCAGGTCCTCGGGCCGGTAGCGCACCACGTGCAGCACGGGGCCGAACACCTCGCGCTCCAGGAAGTCGGCGGCCGGGATCTCGGCCAGCACCGGGGCGAAGAACGTGCCAGCCTCCGGGGCCTGCAGGACGTGCAGGATCTTGGCCTCCTGGCCCAGGCGGACCAGGTGCTTGTCCAGCGCGTCCTTGGCGTCGGCGTCGATCACCGGGCCGACGTCGGTGACGGCCAGGGCCGGGTCGCCGATCACCAGGGCGTCCATCGCGCCCTTCAGGCCGTCGATCACGCCGTCGGCGGTGTCTTCCGGCAGGAACAGCAGGCGCAGGGCCGAGCAGCGCTGGCCGGCCGAGCCGAAGGCCGACAGGATGACGTCGTCGATCACCTGTTCGCGCTGGGCGGTGGTGTCGACGAACATGCCGTTCAGGCCGCCGGTCTCGGCGATGAACGGGACGATCGGGCCCTGCCTTTGGGCCAGCGTCTGGTTGATCCGCCAGGCGGTGTCGGTGCCGCCGGTGAAGGCCACGCCGTCCAGGCCCTCGTGGGCGGTCAGGGCCGCGCCGACCGTCTCGCCGCGCCCCGGCAGCAGGGCCAGCAGGCGGTGGTCCAGGCCGGCGGCGTGGTACAGCTTCACGGCCTCCATGGCGATCAGCGGGGTCTGCTCGGCCGGCTTGGCCAGCACGGCGTTGCCGGACGCCAGGGCGGCGGCGATCTGGCCGGTGAAGATGGCCAGCGGGAAGTTCCACGGGCTGATGCAGACGAACACCCCGCGCCCGGCCAGGCGCAGGCTGTTGGTCTCGCCGACCGGCCCGGTCAGGACCTCGCCGGCCAGGTCGAACTGTTCCTCGGCCAGCTTGGCGTAGTAGCGGCAGAAGTCGACGGCCTCGCGCACTTCGGCCACCGCGTCGGGCAGGGTCTTGCCGGCCTCGCGCGACAGGACGGCGCACAGGCGCTCGAGATTGGCTTCCAGGGCGTCGCCCATGGCGCGCAAGACGCCGGCGCGCACGGGGCCGCCGGCCTGGTCCCAGGCCGGCTGGGCGGCGCGGGCCAGCTTGAAGGCCTGGTCGATCTGCGGCGGCTGGGCCTCGGAGACCACGCCCACCACGCGCTGCGGATCGGCGGGGCTGACGACGGGCAGGGGCGGCGCGCCGGCCGTCAGCTTGCCGCCGACCAGCGGACCGGCCGACAGGGTCAGCTTGTCCAGTTCGGCGACATGGGCGGCCAGGCGGTCGCGCGCGGCCTTGACCGAGAGATCGACGCCGGCGCTGTTGCGGCGGCGCGGGCCGTAGATGCCGGTCGGGACCGGGATCTTGGCGTGGCGGTCGGGGTGGGCCTCGACCGCGGTGATCGGATCGACCACCACCTTCTCGACCGGCACCCGCTCGTCGAGCAGGGCGTGGACGAACGATGTGTTGGCGCCGTTCTCCAGCAGGCGGCGGACCAGGTAGGGCAGCAGGTCCTCGTGGCCGCCCACCGGGGCGTAGGCCCGCAGGGTGACGCCGTCATAGAGGTCGTCGGCGGCCTTGTAGAGCGCCTCGCCCATGCCGTGCAGGCGCTGGTGCTCGATCTTGACGCCGGCGTTCTTGGCCATGCGCACCACGGCGGCCAGGGTGTGGGCGTTGTGGGTGGCGAACTGGGCGTAGAGGTGCGGCGCGGCGGCCACCAGGGCCTTGGCGCAGACCAGGTACGACAGGTCGGTGGCGGGCTTGGTCGTGTAGACCGGATAGTCGGGCCGGCCGGCCACCTGGGCGCGCTTCACTTCGCTGTCCCAATAGGCGCCCTTGACCAGGCGGACCATCAGGCGGCGGCCGGTTTCCTTCGACAGGGCCGTCAGCCGGGCGATCACCTCGGGGCAGCGCTTCTGGTAGGCCTGGACGGCCAGGCCCAGGCCGGTCCATTCGCCGAGGCCGGGCTCGCGGCACAGCCGGTCCAGCAGCTTCAGCGACAGCGCAAGTCTGTCCGCCTCTTCGGCGTCGATGGTGAAGTTGATGTCGTACTTGGCCGCGATCAGGGCCAGGCGCAGGATGCGCGGATAGAGCTCGTCCCAGACGCGGGCTTCCTGCGTCGCCTCATAGCGCGGCGTCAGGGCCGACAGCTTGACCGACACGCCGTGGCCGGCTTCTGGGCCGGCCTTGCCCGACAGCTTGCCGACCGTTTCGATGGCGTCGGCATAGGCCTTCTCGTAGCGGGCGGCGTCGGCGGCGGTGCGGGCGCCTTCGCCCAGCATGTCGAAGCTGCAGATGTCGCCGTCGCCGGCGGCGCGCTTGATGGCCGCCTCGATCGTCCGTCCAAGGACGAACTGCTCGCCCATGATGCGGATGGCCTGGCCGACGGCGGCGCGGATCACCGGCTCGCCCAGGCGGCCGGCGATCTTCTTGATGAAGCCGGGCAGGTCCTTCTGCGCCTGGTCGTCGGGCTCGACGATCTTGCCGGTCAGCATCAGGCCCCAGGTCGAGGCGTTGACGAACAGGCTGTCGGAGCCGCCCAGGTGGCTGGCCCAGTCGGCCGAGCCGATCTTCTCGGCGATCAGCTTGTCGCGGGTGTCGTCGTCGGGGGTGCGCAGCAGGGCCTCGGCCAGGCACATCAGGGCTAGGCCCTCGCGGGTGCCCAGGCTGAACTCCTGCAGGAAGCTTTCGACCACGCCCTGCTTGCGGACGCTGCGGCGGGCGCCGCGCACCAGGGCTTCGGCCTCGGCGCGCACGGCGGCGCGGTCTTCCGAACTCAGGGGCTGGGCGGCCAGCAGGTCGGCGATCACCGCCGCCTCGTCGCGATACTTGCCGTCGTCCAGGGAGTCCCAATCGGTCATGGTCGCCTCGCTATTGGTATATCGTCGCTATATCGCCGCCTTGTTCGAAGGTGCTTCGTTTGTTTGGGGATCGGGCAGTACGATCTTCGGCAAAATCGCCGACGGACGCTGTTCGCTCCACGGGGCGCTCCTGGGCGCGCGACAGGACGTCGCGACGCGTGGCCGGGATGCAGAATGGGCGGGAAGGAGAGCGGTGGGAAGGGACACGATACGGGGGGAGGTCGCGTGTCCCTTCCGCTCTCGCGCGACGCTCTACGGGGGAGAAGCGCGTCGCGATGCCGCCGCTTGCGCGGGGCGGGTCCAGGCTGCCCGGGGAACGCCGAGGGGGGAGGTGGCGGGCCGGGCTGGCTAGGACGATCGAAGGTATAGCGCTGCCATGGGCGAATGTGCTTTGTTTGTGACAGTTATTTTCCGAAGTATCTTCGGCAAAACTGGGTAAAAGCCATGTCCACTTTGGATGACACTGATCGCCGACTTTTGCGGGTGCTGCAGGCCGACGGCCGCATCACCAACGCCGAGCTGGCCAAGCGCTGCAACCTGTCGCCGGCCGCCACCTTCGACCGCGTGCGACGGCTGCGCGAGCGGGGGTTCATCACCGGCTACGCGGCCCTGCTCGACCCGGCCAAGGTCGACCGCGCCCTGCTGATCTTCGTCGAGGTGGTGCTGGACCGCACCACCGGCGAGGTGTTCGAGGACTTCGCCGCCGCGGTGCGCCGCGCGCCCGAGATCCTGGAGTGCCACATGGTGGCCGGCGGCTTCGACTACCTGATCAAGGCCCGGGTGCGCGACATGGAGGCCTATCGCGGCTTCCTCGGCGATATCCTGGTGAAGATGCCGGGCGTGCGCGAGACGCGGACCTACGCGGTGCTGGAAGAGGTGAAGAGCACGGTGCAGCTGCCGCTGTGAGGCGGTTGGGGCTGTAGGTGGCCCACTCCCATTCGTCATCCCCCGACTTGTTCGGGGGACCCAAGCAGAGTCCGACGCTCTGTCCAGCGCTGCTTGGGTCCCCCGCATAAAGCGGGGGATGACGGAGCTTTTGAGTTGAGGGAGCGCTCGCAGCGCCTGGATCAGCCAACTGCCCAGACCCCCTAACGCCTCAGCCGCCCTTCTCCCGCTTCCGATATCCCGCCACCTTGGCCTTGTTCCCGCAGGCGCTCATCGAGCACCAGCGGCGGTCGCCCTTGCGCGAGGTGTCGACGAACAGCACTGCGCAGGGCGGGCCCTCGCACTGGCGGATGCGGTCCGAAAAATCGCCGCCCAGCAGCGACACGCCCTCGCGGGCCAGTTCCGCCAGCAGGCCGCGGACGTCGCCGGACAGCCGGGCGCGGCCTTCGGCGTCCAGCTGCAGCGGGGCGGCGGGCAGGGCGGCGTAGCCGTTGATCAGTTCGCGGTCGGCGTCGGGCAGGGCCACGCCCTGCGCCCGCGACAGGGCCAGGCGATAGAGCGCCTCGCGCAGCGACCGGGCCTGGACCAGGTTGCCCTCGGTCGAGCCCGGCGCGGCCTCGGCCAGCTGCGCCGCCACCAGCCAGCGGTCGAGGTCGGCGGGCGTGGCCAGCAGGTCGCGCGGCGCGGCGCCCAGCCGGCCGACGACCGTCGCCGCCAGGTCCAGGGCCGGACTGCCGCCGCGAAACTTGAAGCCGTCGCGGATCTCCGCCTTCGCCGTCATGCCTCACTCCGAACCGGATTGACAGGTTACGGTGTTTCGCGAAGGATCGGCAAGCTAACCTGATAAATAGGTTACATACTGGAGAGCGACATGAAGTTGATCCACGGGCGCCGCCTGGGCGCGGGCCTGGCGCTGGCGACAGCCCTGCTGGCCACGGCCGCGACGGCGGCCGAGCCCTCGCTGGCCGGGACCTGGACCCTGACGGCGGCCGACCGCCTCGCGCCGGACGGCTCGCGCTCGCGCGACTATGGTCAGCATCCGAAGGGACGGCTGATCATCGACGCCCAGGGCCGCTACAGCCTGCAGATCTTCAACGACGAGCGCCTGCGCGTCGCCTCGGGCGACAAGGCGACGTCCACGCCGGAGGAGTTCGCCAGCGCGGTGATGGGCTCGTCCACCCACTACGGAACCGTCGCCGTCGACCCGGCGGCCCATGTGCTGGTCTTCCGGATCGAGGGCGCGTCGTATCCCAACTGGGAGGGGACCGAGCAGCGTCGGAAGTACGCCCTGACCGATGACGGGCTCAGCTACCAGGTGCCCGTGCCGCGGCCGGATGGTTCGGTCCCGATCTCGGAGTGGCGGCGGGTGAGGTAGGGCGGCGTTCTTTACGCCCACCTACGTCCGTCATCCCCCGCTTTATGCGGGGGACCCAAGCTGAACATCAGAACAAGAACTGGCCAACGCGGCTTGGGTCCCCCGAACAAGTCGGGGGATGACGAACGTTGGGGGCTTGGTGAAGGTTGGGCAAGGTTGGAAGGGGCGCATGGGGGGATGCGCCCCTTCCGGCTTGGCGGCGTCGGGGGGGGATGACGCCGCTAGCGGCCCCCGCTAGGGACGGGGGATCTTCATCGCCGCCCTAGCTGGCCGGCGCGGCGGGGGCGCCGCCGCCGAGGGCCTTGTAGAGGGTGGCCAGGTTGGTGGCCCGCACCAGGCGGGTGCCGATCAGGCCCTTTTGCGAGGCGTAGAGCGTGCGCTGGGAGTCCAGCAGGTTCAGCGAGCTGTCGATGCCGGCGCCGTAGCGAGCCCGCGACAGGCGGACCGTGTCGTTGGCGGCGGCGACGAGGCGCTCCTGCGAGGCGACGCGGTCCTGGATGGTGGCCTGCACGGCCAGGGCGTCGGCCACCTCGCGGAAGGCGGTCTGCACGGTCTTCTCGTAGGTGGCCACGGCGATATCGCGGCTGGCCTTGGCGCTGTCGAGATTGGCGACATTGGCCCCGCCGGCGAAGATCGGCAGGCTGATGCGCGGCGCGAAGCTCCAGGTGCCATTGCCGCTGTCGAACAGGTTGCTCAACTCGCCGCTGGCCACGCCCGTCGCCGCCGTCAGGCTGATGCTCGGGAAGAACGCCGCGCGGGCCGCGCCGATATTGGCGTTGGCCCCGGCCAGGCCGTGCTCGGCGGCCAGCACGTCGGGACGACGGGTCAGGACGTCCGAGGGCAGGCCGGCCGGCAGGTCGGCCAGGATCTGGGCGGTGACCAGGCCGCCGGCCGGCAGCAGGTCGGCGGGGACGTTGGTCCCGACCACCAGCCGCAGGGCGTTCTTGTCCTGCTCGACCTGGGCGATGTAGGTGGCCACGTCGGAGCGGGCGGTCTCGACCAGGGTCTCGCCGTCGCGCACTTCCAGCTGCGAGACCGCGCCGGCCTCGAAGCGGCGGCGGATCAGCACCATCGACTCCTCGCGGGTCTCCAGGGTCTCCCGCGACAGGGCCAGCAGGTCCTGGTCGGCGGCCAGGTTCAGCCAGGCGTTGGCGGTTTCGGCGATCAGGCTGATCTGCACCGCGCGGCTGGTCTCGCGAGTGGACAGGTAGCTCTGCAAGGCGGCGTCCTTGAGGCTGCGCACGCGGCCGAAGATGTCCAGCTCATAGGCCGTGACGCCGACGCCGGCGGTGTAGGACTCGACGTCGCGGGAAACGCCCGGCTGGGTCTGGGCCGAGGAGTTCCGGCCCTTGGTCCCCGTCGCCGTGGCGTCGACGCCCGGCACGAGCGCCGCGCGCTGGACGCGGTACTGGGCGCGGGCCTTCTCGATGTTCAGCACCGCCACCCGCAGGTCGCGGTTGTTGTTCAGCGACAGGTCGATCACGCCTTGCAGGCGCGGGTCCTCGAACACCTCGCGCCAGCCCAGGTCGGCGGCGGAGACCGCCGACCCGGTATTGGTGGAAGCAATCGGCCAGGCGTTGTCCACCGCCAGGGCGGGACGCACGGTCTTCGGGGCCAGGGTGCAGGCGCTGAGCGCCGTGGCCGCCAGCAGGGTGAGGGTCAGGTTACGTAGCAGCATCTCAGTGGCCCTCGGCCGGGATAGCGGGCGCCTCGTCCTGGTGACGCGGCTTGGGTTTGAAGATCCGTTCGACCACCACGAAGAACAGCGGGACGAAGAAGATCGCCAGCACGGTGGCCGAGATCATGCCGCCGATCACGCCGGTGCCGATGGCGTGCTGGCTGCCGGAGCCGGCCCCGTTGGAGATCGCCAAGGGCAGCACGCCGAAGACGAAGGCCAGCGAGGTCATGATGATCGGCCGCAGACGGATGCGGACGGCCTCCAGGGTGGCTTCGACCAGGTTTCCGGTCCGCTCGTAGATGTCCTTGGCGAACTCCACGATCAGGATGGCGTTCTTGGACGCCAGGCCCATGGTCGTCAGCATGCCCACCTGGAAGTAGATGTCGTTGCTGAGGCCGCGCAGGGTAGTGGCCAGCAGGGCGCCGACGATGCCCAGCGGGATGACCATGATCACCGACAGCGGGATCGCCCAGCTCTCGTACAGGGCCGCCAGCAGCAGGAACACCACCAGGATCGAGATGGCGTACAGGGCCGGGGCCTGGTTGCCCGATTCCAGTTCCTGGGCCGACAGGCCGGTCCATTCGAAGCCGATGCCGGCCGGCAGCTTGGCGGCGATGGCCTCCATCGACTTGATGGCGTCGCCCGAGCTCTTGCCCGGGGCCGGAGCCCCCTGGATGTTCATCGACGACAGGCCGTTATAGCGCTCGAGACGCGGCGAGCCGTAGATCCAGTGGGTGGTGGCGAACGAACTGAACGGCGCCATCGTCCCGTTGCTGGTGCGGACGTACCAGTTGTCCAGGTCCTCGGGACGCATGCGGTAGGGCGCGTCGGCCTGGACATAGACCTTCTTGATCCGGCCGCGGTCGATGAAGTCGTTGACGTAGGAGCCGCCCCACGCGGCGCTGAGCGCGGCGTTGATGTCGGCCGTGGTCAGGCCCATCGCCCCGGCCTTGGCCTGGTCGATGTCGATCTTCAGCTGCGGGGTGTCGTCCTGGCCGTTGGGGCGCACGCCGACCAGGTTCGGGTCCTGGGCGGCCATGCCCAGCACCTGGTTGCGGGCGTTGGTCAGGGTTTCGTGGCCGACGCCGCCGATGTCCTGCAGCTGGAAGTCGAAGCCCGAGGAGGTCCCCAGTTCCGGCACCGCCGGCGGCACCACGGCGAAGACCATGGCGTCGCGGATCTGCATGAAGGCGCCCATGGCCCGGCCGGCGACGGCCGCGGCCTTCAGGTTGGCGGCCTTGCGCTCGTCGAAGTCCTTGAGGCGGACGAAGGCCAGGCCGGCGTTCTGGCCGGCGCCGCTGAAGCTGAAGCCCGAGACGGTGAACACCGACTTCACGGCTTCCTTCTCGCCCTCCAGGAAGTGGGTGCGCACCTGGTCGAGCACGCCCAGGGTGCGCTCCTCGGTGGCGCCCGGCGGCAGCTGGACGAGGGTGATCATGATCCCCTGGTCCTCTTCCGGCAGGAAGGCGGTGGGCAGGCGGATGAACAGGAAGCCCATCACCAGGATGACCACGCCATAGGCCAGCATCCAGCGGCCGGTCTTGCCCAGGATGCCGCGCACGGTGCCCTGGTAGCGCAGGCTGACGTCGCTGAAGTTGCGGTTGAACCAGTTGAAGAAGCGGTTGCCGAGGTTCACCACGGCGCCCAGCGGGCCCTGGTGATCCGTCCTGAGGACATGGCCCTGGCCATGGGTGACCGGCTTGAGCAGGGTGGCGCACAGGGCCGGGGTCAGGATCAGGGCGACCAGCACCGACAGGGCCATGGCCGAGACGATGGTGATCGAGAACTGCCGGTAGATCACGCCCTGCGACCCGCCGAAGAAGGCCATGGGCACGAACACCGCGGCCAGCACCAGCGCGATGCCGATCAGGGCGCCGGTGATCTCGTTCATCGACTTGCGGGTGGCCTCGATGGGCGACAGCCCCTCTTCGCTCATCACCCGTTCGACGTTCTCGACCACGACGATGGCGTCGTCGACCAGCAGGCCGATGGCCAGCACCAGGCCGAACATGGTCAGGGTGTTGATCGAGTAGCCGAAGGCCGCCAGCACCCCGAAGGTGCCCAGCAGGACGACCGGCACGGCGATGGTCGGGATCAGGGTGGCGCGCCAGTTCTGCAGGAACAGGAACATCACGATGAAGACCAGGACCACGGCCTCGATCAGGGTCTTGACCACTTCCTCGATCGACAGCTTCACGAACGGCGTGGAGTCGTAGGGGATGACGTACTTGTAGTTGGCCGGGAAGGTCTTCTCGAGCTCGGCCATCCGCGCCTTGACGGCGGCGGCGGTGTCCAGCGCGTTGGCGCCGGGGGCCAGCTTGATGGCCAGGCCGGCGGCCGGCTGGCCGTTGAACTTGGCGACCGAGCCGTAGCTTTCCGCGCCCAGCTCGACGCGGGCGACGTCGCGCAGGTGGACGATGGCCCCGCCGGGGCTGTTGCGGACGATGATGGCCTCGAACTCGGCCGGGGTGGTCAGGCGCGACTGGGCGGTGATCGTGGCGTTCAGGGCGGTGCCCGGCAGGTTGGGCGCGCCGCCCAGCTGGCCGGCCGAGACCTGGGCGTTCTGGGCCTTGATGGCCGCGATCACGTCGTTGGGGGTCAGGCTGTAGCTGGTCAGCTTGGTCGGATCCAGCCAGATGCGCATGGCGTACTGGGCGCCGAACAGCTGGACGTCGCCCACGCCGTCGACGCGGCTCAGCGGGTCCTGCAGGTTGCTGGCGATGTAGTCGGCCAGGTCGGTGCCGGTGGTGGCGTGGTCCTCGGAATAGAGGCCGACCACCATCATGAAGTTACGGGCCGACTTGGCGACCGTCAGGCCTTGCTGCTGCACTTCCTGCGGCAGCAGGGCCGTGGCGGTCTGCAGCTTGTTCTGGACCTGCACCTGGGCGATGTCGATGTTGGTGCCGGCCTTGAAAGTCAGGGTGGTGGTGGCCGCCCCGCTGCTGTCGCTGGTCGACGACATGTATTCCAGGCCGTCCAGGCCCTTCATCTTCTGTTCGATGACCTGGGTGACGCTGTCCTCGACGGTCTTGGCCGAGGCGCCGGGATAGAAGGCGCTGACCGAGACCTGGGGCAGGGCGATGTCGGGATACTGGGCGATCGGCAGCGTGCGGATGGCCAGGGCCCCCGCCAGCATGATCACGATGGCTATGACCCACGCGAAGATGGGCCGGTCGATGAAGAAACGGGAAAGCATGGCGGACCGGCCTTAGCGTTGAGCGGTAGCGGTGATGACGGCGGCCTTGACGGGCGCGCCGGGACGGACCTTCTGCAGGCCTTCGACGATGACCTGGTCGCCGGGCTTCAGGCCCGAGGTCACCAGCCACTTGTCGCCGATCGTCTGGCTGGTGGTGATGACCCGCGGTTCAGCCGCCCCCTTGGCGCCCACCACCATGACCGTCGCCGCGCCCTTGGGGTCGCGGCTGACGGCCGGTTGCGGGATCAGCATGCCGCCGTTGGCGACGCCCTTGCCCAGCACGGCGCGGACGTACATGCCCGGCAGCAGCACGCCGTTCGGGTTGTCGAAGGTGGCGCGCAGGCCGACCGAGCCGGTGGTCGGGTCGACCGTGACGTCCGAGAACTCCAGGCGGCCGGGGACAGGGTAGGTCGAGCCGTCTTCCAGCTTCAGGGTCACCTGGGCCGAGCCCGAGCGGCCCAGCTGGCCGGTGGCCAGGTCGCGCTGCAGCTTCAGCATCTCGGTCGAGGACTGGGTCAGGTCGACATAGATCTTCGAGAGGTCCTGCACCGTGGCCAGGGCGGTGGCCTGGCTGGCGGTGACCAGGGCGCCGGGGGTCACCGAGCTCTTGCCGATGCGGCCCGAGATCGGGGCCAGCACGCGGGTGTAGCCCAGGTTGATGCGGGCGCTGTCGACGGCGGCCTTCTGGGCGGCGACGTTGGCGTTGGCGGTCAGGGCGGCGGCCTGGGCGTCGTCGTTGTCCTGCTTGCTGACGGCGTTGATCTCGACCAGGCCCTTGTAGCGCTCGGCCTTCAGCCGGGCGGCGGTGGCGGTGGCCTGGGCCTGGGCGAGGCCGGCGGCGGCGCTGTTATAGGCGGCCTGATAGGTGGCCGGATCGATCTGGTACAGCGCCTGGCCGGCGCGCACGTAGGCGCCTTCCTGGAACAGGCGGGCCTTGACGATGCCGCCGACCTGCGGGCGCACTTCGGAGACCAGGTGGGCCGAGGTGCGGCCGGGCAGTTCCGAGGTCAGGGTGACCGACTCGGTCTTGGCGACGATCACCCCGACCGGGGTGGGGCCGCCTTGGCCCATGCCGCCGGCCGCGCCCTGGCCTTGGCCGCAGGCCGCCAGGGTGAGCGCGATGGCCGCCAGGGCGGTTGCCGAAAGGACGGCGCGAGAACGGTCGAAGGACATGCATAACCCCAAGAGCGACAGGGCGTCGCAGGCCCTAAGCCTTGACGACGCCCTGGTGGTAACCAACATGAGAATGAACGTTCATTCTCAATCGGGCTGGACATAGGCGCCGAGGTGTCGCAAGTCAACCTCGGGGGTTCCGTCCAGCTTGACGTGACGGAAATTTAATTGGGACGCGTAGCTTTAGATGGTGGATGAGGCTCACACGGCGAACCGGCCGACGCCGGAGTCGCGGCGACAGCAGATTCTGGACGCGGCGTGCGACTGCGTGCGCCAGGCGGGTTTCCATGGGGCCAGCATGGCCGAGATCGCCAAGGCCGCCGGCCTGAGCGTCGGCCAGATCTACCGGTATTTCGAGAACAAGGAGGCGATGATCGCCGCCATCGTCGCCCAGGATCTGGCCGAGATGCGCGAGAAGTTCGCCGAGATGGAGAGCCGGCCGGGCACCTTGCTCGACGCCATCACCGAGCAGTTGCCCGAGGCCGTCGACAAGTGCTTCGATCCCGGCCGCGCCGCCCTGGTGATGGAGGTGCTGGCCGAGGCCGCCCGCAATCCCAAGGTCGCCACCATCGTCCGCGCCGCCGACGAGCAGGAGCGGGCCTTCGCCACCACCATGATGGCCCGCAGCCGCAAGCCCGAATGGAGCGACGCCGAGTTCGAGGCCCGCTGCGAGGTGGTGGGGATGCTGTTCGACGGCATGATGATGCGGGCGGTCAACCACCCCGACACGGACCGCGAGGCGCTGGCGCGCGTCCTGGACGGCGCGATCCGGCAATTGCTGGGCTAGGGCCAGGTCCGTTTCGCGCAATTGCTGTTTCCAAGACGCAGGCCGGGAGCGGGACTGACTCGTAAACCGCCAAGGGGGTGGATCGTTCCGCTAGGGCAACGCGCGCGGGGCGATCGGTCCTATTCGAACCACGCGGAGCGCGAGGTTCAAGAAAAATCGCTCGCCGATGTCGGAACCGGCCGCGCTCCCACGTCCTCTGCATCGAAACCAGGCCGCGGCTCGACCTCTGGCGCGCGGTTGGTCAATATCGGCCCAACAACCATGCAGGGATGACGCCATGATCCGTTCGAACTCTCGCCCGCGTTCCGCCTACGCCGCTGCGCTGATGCTGGCCGGGGCCCTGTCGGCGCTCGCCGCCTGCTCGCCGCCGGCCGCCAAGAAGACCGAGGCTCCGGCCGCGCCCGTCGCCGCCGCGCCCGCCGCGCCCGCGACGCCGCAGGTTCCGGCCGGCGACTACAAGCTGGACAAGGCCCACGCCAGCCTGGTGTTCAAGGTCAACCACCTGGGCTTCTCGCACTACACCGCCCGGTTCGCCGACTTCGACGCCAGCCTGAAGTTCGACCCGGCCAACCCCGCCGCCTCGAGCATCGAGGCCACCATCGACCCGCGCTCGCTGGAACTGCCCGCCCCGCCGGCCGGCTTCAAGACCGAGCTGACCGGACCGCAATGGCTGGACGCGGCCAAGTATCCGGCCATCACCTTCCGCTCGACCAAGGTCGAGGTTACCGGCGCCAACACCGCCAGGATCACCGGCGACTTCACCCTGCACGGGGTGACCAGGCCGGTGACGCTGGAGGCTGCGTTCAACGGCGGCTATGCCGGCCATCCGATGGATCCGCACGCCCGCATCGGCTTCTCGGCCCACGGGGTGTTCAAGCGCTCGGAGTTCGGCATCGGCTTCGGCGTGCCGGCCGCCGGCTCGACCATGGGCGTCAGCGACGAGGTCGACGTGGCGATCGAAACCGAGTTCAGCGGCCCGCCGCTGGCGACGGCCCCGGCGGCTCCGGAGAAGCCGGAATAGGACGCAAAGAAAAACGCCCGGGAAGCCAAGCTCCCCGGGCGTTCGTTTTTCTGGCGACTGTCGGGGACAGGCGCATGCGCCTGTCCCCAGCCTTGCAACCGTATCAGCCCACCATGTCTTCCAGTTCCTGCCCGCGGGTCTCGCGGACCATCTTCTGGACGAAGAAGAACGAGATCAGCGCGGCGGCGCCGTAGAAGCCGTAGGTGATCGGCAGACCCAGGCCCGCGGCCATGGCCGGGAAGCTGACCGAGATGCCGAAGTTGGCGATCCACTGGGCGAAGCCGGCGACGGCCAGGCCCGAGCCGCGGATCTGGTTGGGGAACATCTCGCCCAGCATCACCCACATCACCGGGCCCCAGCTGAGGTTGAAGAACACCACATAGGCGTTGGCCGCGATCAGGGCCACCAGCCCGACCTGGTCGGACAGGTGCAGCGAGCCGCCCGTCAGGCTGCCGGTCGAGAAGCAGACGGCGACGATCCCCAGGGTCACGGCCATGCCGGCCGAGCCGATCAGCAGCAGCGGCTTGCGGCCGATGCGGTCGATCAGGGCGATGGCGGCCAGGCAGGCCAGGATCGACAGCGACCCCGACAGGATGTTGATCTTCAGCGCGTCGTCTTCCGAGAAGCCGACCGACTGCCACAGCACCGCGCCGTAGTAGAAGACGATGTTGATGCCGACCAGCTGCTGGAACACCGCCAGGCCGATGCCGGTCCAGACGATCGGCCGGATCTTGTTGGTGGCCTTGTCGATCAGGTCGCTCATCTTCGGCTTGTGGTGGTCGGCGGCCAGCGAGTCGCGGATTTCCTCGACCTTGCGGGGGGCGACGGCGGCCCCGAACAGGCGGGCCAGAACGGCCTCGGCCTGGTCTTCCTTGCCCTTGGCCACCAGGTAGCGCGGGCTTTCCGGGATGCCGAGCAGGGCCAGCAGGAAGATGCCGGCCGGGATGGTCTGCATCCAGAACATCCAGCGCCAGGCCGGATAGCCCATCCAGAACGGGGCGGTCGAGCTGCCGGCGGTGTGGGCCAGGACGTAGTTGGCCACGAACGCCCCGGTCAGGCCGGTGATGATCATGATCTGCTGCACCGACGACAGCCGGCCGCGGATGTTGGCCGGCGTGACCTCGGAGATATAGACCGGGCACAGCACGCTGGCCGCGCCGACGCCCAGGCCGCCGATCAGGCGGAAGATGATGAACTCGACCGACGACGACGACATGCCGCTGCCGATCGCGCTGACGATGAACAGGGCGGCGGCGATCATCATCACCGTGCGGCGGCCGATGACGTCGGCCAGGCGGGCCGCGCCGAACGCGCCGAACGCGCAGCCGATCAGGATGGCCCCGACATTGAGGCCGGTGCCCAGCTTGCTGAGCTTGAAGGCGCTTTCCAGGCCTTCCTGCGTGCCGTTGATGACGCCGCTGTCGTAGCCGAACATGAAGCCGCCGATGGTGGCGACGGCGACGATCGCGGCGATGAAGGCCATGTTGACCTTCGCCCCGTCGGCGCTCATGCCGGGGCTCGGGCCGGCGCTGGAGACTGATGCCACTGGTGTCTTCCCCGATGGGCCCGAAGGCCGGTTTCATCCCTAGGCGGTCCTTGTCGGACCTCTGGTTGGCGGCGACCTTAGTGTTACCGGTATCAGCACGCAAGTAGTGGCTTGGCGCGCTGCCGATCGGCCGACGCGCGGCGATAGTGTCATGTCGCGCCGCGCCCGCAACCGGCTCCGGCGACAAACATTGCCGAAAAGACATTTGCTCCCGGTGTCCGGCCGCGCTTTACGCTCGCCGGCCGGAACCGCACCGTCGGGGGGCGGTCGCCGGCCTGTGTTCCGGGGACCGTCCTTGCGTCTGAAAGTTTCTCTGCTCGCCGCCGCCGCGGTGCTCCTGCCGTCGACCTTGGCGCTCGCCGAGGCGCCTGTCGCCAAGCCGGCGCCCAAGCCGGGCGAGTCCGCCACCGCCGTCGAATCGGTGACGGTGACCA
The DNA here is from genome assembly GCF_000281955.1 of Caulobacter sp. AP07. GTDB lineage: Bacteria > Pseudomonadota > Alphaproteobacteria > Caulobacterales > Caulobacteraceae > Caulobacter. The sequence goes on from NZ_AKKF01000196.1 coordinate 15,306, forward strand.
GCGACGCCAACGCCCTGCGCACCTCGATCGACCGCCGCAGCTACAGCGTCGGCAACGACCTGATGGCCAAGACCGGCTCGATCAGCGACGCTCTGCGCAACATCCCCTCGGTCGAGGTCGACGTGCAGGGCAATGTCAGCCTGCGCGGCGATCCCAACGTCACCATCCTGATCGACGGCAAGCCGTCGGGCATGTTCGCCGGCGAGGGCCGGGGCGACGCCCTGCAGCAGATGCCGGCCGACCAGATCGACCGGGTCGAGGTGATGACCAATCCCTCGGCCGCCTATCGCCCCGACGGCTCGGCCGGGATCATCAACCTGATCACCAAGAAGACCCACAAGCCGGGCGCGACCGGCTCGGTGAAGCTGAACGTCGGGCCGGACGGCCGCTACAACACCGGCGTCACCGGCAACCTCGTCAAGGGCAAGGCCACGGTCTCGGGCGAGGCGAGCTACCGCTTCGACCGCCAGGCGATGCGCCTGCTGGACGAGCGCGCGAGCGTCTCGCCCAGCATCGGCGGCAGTCAGGTCCGCCAGGACTCGCGGTTCGAGAACGAGGGCGGCGCGGTGAACCTGCGCGGCGGGATCGACTACGACCTGACCAAGACCGACCGCATCAGCGGCGAGGTCCGCTATCGCGGCATGGACTACGACATCGGCGGCGACGAGCTTTACGAGGAGTTTGGCTTCCCCCCGGGAATCCAGGGCCCCAGCCACCGGCGCGCCTCGACCGCGAAGATGGACCGCGACAACGGCGCCGTCAGCGCCGACTGGCGCCACCAGTTCAAGGGCGCCGAACACGAACTGACCGCCCACCTGGAATACGAGGTCACCGACTTCAAGCGCGGCGTCGACGCCCTGGTCGTCTCGGAGCCCGGCGGCGGCCGGCGCGACGAGCATTCGTTCTTCGGCGCCGACCAGGATCGCACGAACCTCAAGGTCGACTACAGCCGTCCTCTCGGGGAGGCCAAGCTCAAGACCGGCCTGGATCTGGAGCGCTCCAGCACCGACTACGACACGCGCTCGGGCCTGCTGTCCGATACGGCCAGCTCGGCGGGGCTGTTCGTCTACGACCAGGACGTCTATGCCGGCTACGTCACCTACGAGCGCCCGTTCGGCGACTTCACCGCCCAGGCCGGCTTGCGCCTGGAGCAGGTGAACATCACCACCAACCCCGTCTGGACCCGCTACAACGCCGGCGGCGGCCTTGTCCTCACGCAGACGGGAACGCCGCACCGGAACGACTATTTCCGGGCCTATCCGACCCTGCATCTGGGCTACGCCCTGAGCGACACCCAGACCCTGACGGCCAACTACAGCCGTCGGGTGCAGCGCCCGCAGGTCCAGGACCTCAATCCGAACCTGGTCTATATCGACCAGTACAACCTGCGGGCCGGCAATCCCGACCTGAAGCCGCAGGTGACCGACGCCTACGAGCTGGGTTGGCAGTACCGCAAGGGCCCGACCTCGTACCTGGCCACCGCCTATTTCCGCGACAGCGCCGACGTCGTCACCGACGTGGTCGAGGACTGGGGCGGCGGCGTCCTGCTGACCACGCGCGAGAACCTGGGCAAGAGCCGCAACGGCGGGCTGGAGCTGGTGACCAACGGCAAGCTGACGCCCAAGCTGTCCTACAACCTCAGCGCCAACGCCTTCTGGAACCAGATCGACGCGGGCAACCTGGGCTTCGTCGGCAAGCGCTCGGGGACCACCCTGTCAGGCCGCGCCAACCTCAGCTGGCAGGCCACGCCGAAGGACTTCTTCCAGCTCAACGGCTTCACCTCGGGCAAGCGGCTGACGCCGCAGGGCCACCGCGAGCCGATCTCGCTGGTCAATCTCGGCTACCGCCGCAAGGTCACCGACCGGCTGAACGTCGTGGTCACCGTCAACGACGTGGCCGACTCGTTCCGCGACGTGGCCGTCATCGACACCCCGCTCCTGCGCGAGCGCGCCAAGCGGACGGCCAAGGTGCGGGCCGCGTTCTTCGGCTTCACCTACGCGCTCGGCGGCGGCAAGCCCCGGCCGGAACAGTTCGACTTCGGGGGCGGAAACGTAGGGGGGTAGGCGCTTCCGCATCCTTCTCCCCTTGCGGGAGAAGGTGTCAGCCGTAGGCTGACGGATGAGGGGTCTCTCAAAAGCCAACGCCGCGACCGGCCCTTCGGCTGGTCGCGGCGTTGCTGTCCTTCGACCCCTCACCCGACCTCCTGCGGAGGCCACCCTCTCCCGCAAGGGGAGAGGGAAGAGCGCTAGTGGTTATGCCGCGGCAGCTTGGCCGCCAGGTCCTGATACTTGACCGCGAACTCCAGCACCCCGCCGGTTTCCAGCTGGCCGGTGTGGGCGCGATAGATCTCCTGCCAGGGGGTCATGGTCTCCGGCACGGGGGGCAGGCCTTCCAGCTTGCGCGCGGCGATCGTCGCCTCGTCCACCAGCGCGTCGCAGCGGCCGGTGTTGAGGTCGATGCGGATCACGTCGCCGGTGCGCAGCCACGACAGCCCGCCGCCGACCGCGCTCTCGGGCGAGGCGTTGAGGATCGAGGGGCTGTCGGCGGTGCCCGACTGGCGGCCGTCGCCCAGGGTCGGCAGGCTCATGATCCCCTTCTTCAGCAGGGCGTCCGGCGGCTGCATGTTGACCACCTCGGCCGAGCCGGGCCAGCCGATCGGGCCGGCCCCGCGGATCACCAGGATGGTGCGTTCGTCGATGCCCAGCGACGGGTCGTTGATGCGGGCGTGGTAGTCGCCGGAGCCGTCGAACACCACGGCCCGGGCCTCGAACGCGCCTTCCTGGCCGGGCTCCGACAGGTAGCGGTCGCGGAACTCCTGGCTGATGACGCTGGTCTTCATGATCGCGAAGTCGAACAGGTTGCCCTTCAGCACCAGGAACCCGGCCCGCTCGCTCATCGGCGCCGCATAGGGGAACACCACCTCGCGGTCGCGGGTCTCGCGGCCTTCCAGGTTCTCCGCCATGGTCTTGCCGGTGACGGTCATGGCGTCGCCGTGCAGGCGTCCGGCCTGCAGCAGCTCCCACAGCACGGCCGGCGCGCCGCCGGCCCGGTGGAAGCGCTCGCCCAGATACTTGCCGGCCGGCTGCATGTTGAGGATCAGCGGGATGTCGTAGGCCGCGCGCCAGTCGTCGGCGGTGACGTCCAGGCCGGCGTGGCGGGCCATGGCGACGATGTGCGGCTGGGCGTTGGTCGAGCCGCCGGCCGCCGCCACCAGGGCGATGGCGTTCTCGAAGGCCTGCTTGGTCAGGATGTCCTTGGGCTTGATGTCCTCATAGGCCAGGTCGACGATCCGCTGGCCGGTGCGATAGGCCATCTGGCCGCGCTCGCGATAGGGGGCGGGGATCGCCGCGCAGCCGGTCAGCGACAGGCCCAGGGCCTCGGCCACGGCGTTCATGGTCGAGGCGGTGCCCATGGTGTTGCAGTGGCCGGCCGAGGGCGCGCTGTCGGAGGCGCGCTGGATGAACTCCTCCTCGGTGATCTCGCCCGCCGCCAGCTTGCGCCGCGAGCGCCAGATCACCGTGCCCGAGCCGACCAGCTCGCCGTCGTGCCAGCCGTCCAGCATCGGCCCGCCCGACAGCACGATGGCCGGGATGTTGACGGTGGTGGCGGCCATGATCCCGGCCGGGGTGGTCTTGTCGCAGCCGGTGGTCAGCACCACGGCGTCGATCGGATAGCCGTGCAGGGTCTCGACCAGGCCCAGATACGACAGGTTGCGGTCCAGGGCCGCGGTCGGGCGCCGGCAGTTCTCGAAGATCGGGTGGACCGGGAACTCCATCGGGATGCCGCCGGCGTCGCGGATGCCGTCGCGGATCCGGGTCACCAGGTCCAGGTGGATGCGGTTGCACGGCGAGATGTCGCTGCCGGTCTGGGCGATGCCGATGATCGGCTTGCCGCTGCGCAGTTCCTCCGGGGTGATCCCGTAGTTCATGAACCGCTCCAGATAGAGGGCGGTCATGTCGATGTGGTCGGGATTGTCGAACCAGTCGCGCGAGCGGAACCGGCGGGGCGTTCTGTTAGGGGAGGTCAAGACGCACCTCATATTGGGGCTGGCCGGCGACGGCGACGGGCAGGGCGAAGACGCCGCCGCACAGCGGATAGGCGGCCAGCTGCTCGTCGCCGAGGCCCTTGCGGGCCGTGGTGAAATAGAGGGTCTTCAGGTCGGGGCCGCCGAAGCACGGCTTGGTGACATTGATGGCCGGCAGGGTGACGCGGTCGACCAGTTCGCCGGCCGGCGAGATGCGGATCGCGCCATGGCCGCCCCACAGGGCCGCCCAGACATAGCCCTCGGCGTCGACCACCGAGCCATCGGGCCAGGCGTCGTCGATCTCGAGGCGGAAGAATTGGCGCTTGTTGGAGAGCTCGCCGTCCGCGCCCAGGTCATAGGCCCAGATCACCTTTTCCAGGGTGTCGGTGTGGTAGAAGGTCTTGCCGTCCGGGCTGACGCACGGGCCGTTGGTGATGCAGACGCCCTGGTCCTGCTGGACCGGCTGGCCGTCGGCGCCCAGGCGGTAGAGCGCGCCCGTCGGGGTTTCCTCGCCGTCGTGCATGGTGCCGAACCACAGGCGGCCCTCGGCGTCGACCGTGGCGTCGTTGGGGCGGTTGTTCAGGTCCGCCGGCTCGATCTCGCCCAGATAGGCGAAACCCGTCTCGGGATGGAAGTGGTGCAGGCCGCTCTTGAGGCCGGCCACGAAGCCGCCGCCGGCGCGGGGGGCCAGGAACGTCACCTGGTCGGGCGCGTCGAAGCTCTTCGTCTCGCCGCTCTCGGGGTGGAAGCGGTGGACCTTGTGGCTCTTGATGTCCACGAACCACAGGGCCTGTTCGGCGGCTATCCAGATCGGGCCCTCGCCGAGGGTGGCCTTCAGGTCCCAGACGCAGATGGGTTCGGGCATTCGCGATATCCTTCACTATCCATCGCGGTATACCCCCTCCGGCCCTCTGGGCCACCTCCCCCAGAGGGGGAGGATCTACGCCGTGCGAGCTGCTCCCCCTCTGGGGGAGCTGTCGCGGAGCGACTGAGGGGGCTCTTCGCCGCGGCTCAGCGCCAGCCGGCGTCGATCCAGTATTCGTGCCCCGTGCACAGGGCCGCGTCGTCCGAGGCCAGGAACAGCACCAGCGAGGCGACGTGGTCGGGGACCAGCCGGCCCTTCAGGGCCTGGGCCGCCACGATCTCGGCCTCGCCCTCGGGCGTGTACCACTTCTCCTGGCGCTTGGTCTTGACGTTGCCGGGCACCACGCAGGTGACGCGGATGTCGTCGGGGCCCAGCTCGCGGGCCAGGGCCCGGGTCATGCCCTCGATGCCGGCCTTGGCGGTCTCGTACAGCACCAGGTCGGGCAGGCCCAGGTGCCAGGAGATCGAGCCGAAATTGATGACCGCCCCGCCGCCGCGCGCCTTCATGCCCGGGGCCACGGCCTGGGTGGCGAACAGCATGTGGCGCAGGTTCACCGCCATGCGCTGGTCCCAATAGGCCGGGGTGATCTCGGCCAGGCCATGGCGGTCGTCGTTGCCGGCGTTGTTGACCAGCACGTCGATCGGTCCGATCCGCGCGAAGGTCTCGGCCATCGCCTCCAGATCGGTCAGGTCGCAGCGCATGTAGGTGGGCGCGATGGGCGAGTCCGACAGCTTGGCGGCCAGGGCCTCGGAATCCGCGTCGACCACGTCGAGGAAGATCACCTCGGCGCCCTGGCGCGCGAAGGCCGCGACGATGCCGGCCCCGATGCCGGAGCCACCGCCGGTGACGACGACGCGCTTGCCCTGGAGGCTGGGATAGATGGCTGAGGACATACGCTTCACTTCGGGAGAGGTAACGTCGGGAGGGGGCAGGTCAAGACGGGTCACAGCAGACCGCGGCCGGCCAGGTTGCGGATCAGGGCCGAGACGCCGAACGTCCAGGGCGGGGCCACGTCGCAGGTGGTGACCTCGTTCTCCAGCACGCCCAGCTTCGGCGTGGCCACGCGCACCCGGTCGCCGACCTTGTGGGTGAAGCCCTGGCCGGCCGTGTCGCGGTCCTGGATCGGGGCGAACATCGTGCCCAGGAACAGCACGAAGCCGTCCGGGTACTGGTGCTGCTTGCCGAACGCCTGCCCCGCGAGGACGGCGGGATCTCGGCTGATCAGGCTCATGTTGCTGTGGCCGTCGAGCACGAAATTGTCGCGGCCGGTGATCTTCAGGGTGACCTCGGCCGAGCGGACGTCGTCCAGGCCGAAGCCGTCGTCGAACAGCCGGAAGAACGGGCCGATGGCGCAGGAGGCGTTGTTGTCCTTGGCCTTGCTGAGCAGCAGGGCCGAGCGGCCCTCGAAGTCGCGCAGGTTGACGTCGTTGCCCAGCGAGGCGCCGCGGATCCGGCCCGACCCGTCGCACAGCAGCACGACCTCCGGCTCGGGGTTGTTCCAGTGGCTGTCGCTGCGCACGCCGACCTGGTCGCCCCAGCCCATCGACGACAGGGTGGGGCCCTTGGTGAAGATCTCGGCGTCGGGGCCGATGGCCACTTCCAGATATTGCGACCACAGGCCGCCCTTGATCAGGGTTTCCTTCAGGCGCGCCGCGCCCTCGGAGCCGGGGTTCACGCCGCGCAGGTCGCCGCCCATGCTGTCGGCCAGCTGGGCGCGGATCTTCAGGGCCTCGGCGGCGTCGCCGCGCGCTCGCTCCTCGATCACCCGCTCCAGGGTCGAGACGGCGAAGGTGACGCCGGCCGCCTTCAGCACCTGCAGGTCGACGGGGGCCAGCAGCTTGGCGGCCGCGCCGTCGGGGTTTTCCCACACCGGGCGCACGTCCAGCGCCTCCAGCGGGCCCAGGTCGGCGCCGGCCGGAATGGCCGCGCCCGGGGCGAAGGCGTTCATTAGGTCCGACGTGGTCGGCGCGATCCGGCTGACGTCCTCGATCCGGCCGCCGCGCACCAGCACCGGCGTCGGGCCGTCGCCGAAATCGACCCGGCCCAGCAGGGTCGCGTCACGCCAGTCGTCGGGAAGGAAATCGCTGAGGGCCACCGGTCGTCTCTCTCCCAGGCTGGCGCGGTCTTGTTCGCCGCCCGCGCCTGTCGAATGTTGATGCTCTTGTTAGCGCTAACACAACAGTCGGCGCAAGCCCCGTGCTGGCGGCGGCCAAATCCTCGCCGGCCGCCCTGGCGAACCGGCGGGCCAGGGGCCACCTGCTGAGTCCAGCCTTAGCAGGCCAATCCTTGTCAGGGATGACATCATGAGCGAGCGCCCGATCAAGATCCCCGGACCCGACCACCCCATCACCATCGCGACGAACCCCAAGCGGGTGGTGGTCACGCTCGGCGGCCAGGTGGTGGCCGACACCCGCCAGGCCCTGACCCTGCGCGAGGCCAGCTATCCGGCCGTGCAGTACATCCCGCGCCAGGACGTCGACATGGCGTTGCTGCAACGCACCGACCACGCCAGCTACTGCCCCTACAAGGGCGAGGCCAGCTATTACAGCCTGCCGTCCGGCGGCGAACGCTCGGTCAACGCGGTGTGGACCTACGAGGCGGCCTATCCGTCGGTGGCGGCGATCCAGGACCACGTGGCGTTCTATCCGGACCGGGTGGACGGGATCGAGGAGCGGGATTAGGGGGGCGCTTCCTTCGTCATTTCAACACCCACCTATAACCACCGTCATCCCGGGCCTTGTGCCCGGACCCCTCGTTCAGCCCGCACGTGAAGTGCTTTGGCGCGCCGGCGCGCCACCCATCCGCACCTGCGGCGGAAAAAGGGGTCCCGGGCACAAGGCCCGGGATGACGGCGCTAAGTGGGAAAATTGGGAGGAGCAGCGGAAGCGGCTAACCTCTCACCCCTCCGGAACCGGCCCCGTCGAATCCCGGACGATCAGCGTATGCGGGTGCATCAGCTGGCGCGGTTCGCCGGTCTTGGCGCGCTTGCGGCGGATCTCTTCCAGCACCAGGTCGACGGCGGCGCGGGCCATGGCGGCGATCGGCTGGTGGACGGTGGTCAGGGCCGGCCAGATGTTGGCGGCGATCGAGGTGTCGTCGAAGCCGACGATCGACAGGTCGCCCGGCACGTCCAGGCCCAGGCGGTGGGCGACGCCGGCCGTGGCGGCGGCCATGTCGTCGTTGCAGGCGAAGATGGCGGTGGGGCGATCGTCGGCGGCCAGCAGCCGCTCGGCCGCCTCCAGGCCCGAGCGGTAGGTGAAATAGCCCTGCTCGATGGCCACCGTCTCCGGCGCCACGCCGGCCGCCTTCAGCGCGGTCAGGAAGCCGTCCAGTCGCTGCTGGCTGACCGTCTGGTTGGGGTGGCCCTTGATGAAGCCGAAGCGCGTGTGGCCCAGGGCCAGCAGGTGCTCGGTCAGCTCGCGGGCGGCGGCCTCGTTGTCGATGCGGATGGTGGCCATGTCGGCGCTGACCATGCCCGGCGCCACGGCCACGGCGGCGGCCCCGGCGGCGCGGACCTCGGCCAGGACCTGCGGCGACTCGCACAGCGGCGGCGGCAGGATCAGGCCGTCGACCCCGGTCTTCAGCAGCCGGGTCAGGGTGGCGCCGGCCAGTTCCGGCTCGGCGCACTTTTCGATCACCACCTGGGCGCCGGTGCGGCTGCTCTCGTCCAGCGCCCCGACCAGGAACTCCGACAGATAGCCGGTCGAGGGGTTGTCGTAGAGCAGGCCGATGCGGGCCGGGGCCGACCCGGCCAGGCTGCGGGCGGCCGGGTTGGGGGCGTAGTTGAGGTCGCGGATCGCCGCGTCGACCAGGGCCTTGGTCTCGGACTTGACCGTCGTCTCGCGGTTGATCACCCGCGACACCGTCATCGGCGACACGCCCGCCAGGGCGGCGACGTCGCGGATGGTGGCGCTTTGGGTGGTGCGCCGCCGTTGGCGCTCGTTCCGTTCACTCATCGATGGCCGTCCCTATATCGCGGCGGACACTAGACCGGTTCGGGCGCAACTTGAAAGGTGGCTGCAAGTGTTTGGCGAGGCGAGCCAACTGACAGCGCGATCAATAGGCTAGGCCCAGGCGCGCCTTTCGAGTTTTGTCCGCGGGCGGCCGGTTTGAAAATGCTCTAGGCTGGGGCCATGACCCCATTCGGCGCGATCATCCTGACCGGCGGCGCCTCGCGCCGCATGGGGGCCGACAAGGCCTCGCTCGACTGGGACGGCCAGCGGGCCGTCGACCGGGTCGCGGCCCTGGCGACGGCGGTCGGCGCGACGCGGGTGCTGACCGCGGGCCGCGCCTTCGGGCTGGAGCATGTCGAGGACCCCGCGCCCGGCGCCGGCCCGGTGGCCGGGGTGCTGGGCGGGGCGCGGGCCCTGGCGGCGCATGGCCTGGCCCGGGCCCTGGTCCTGGCGGTCGACGCCCCGACCGTAACCGCCGACGACCTGGCGCCGCTGCTGGCCGCGCCGGGGCCGGGGGCGGTCTACGAGGGCTTGCCGGTTCCGATGGTGGTCGCGTTGGCGGCGCTGCCCGCCGACGCCGAGCCCGGCTGGCCGCTGCGGCGACTGGTCGAACGGGCCGGGCTGGCGGCGCTGCCGTGCGACGAGGCGGTGCGGCTGCGGCTGCGCGGCGCCAACACGCCGGAGGAGCGGGCGCGGCTCTCTCAAGGCTAGCGGTTGGGGACCGGTTGGGGACACACACTCACTCCACGGTTTGAGAAAGTCTGGCGAGGTCTTCGCGGTGAGTGTGTGTCCCCGGCCTCATCCCCGGCGTCGCGCGCGACCCTCAGTACACGTCCCGCCGATACCGCCCCTCGTCGGCCAGCCGTTCCACCGCCTCGGCGCCCAGCACCGACACCAGCGCCGCGTGCACGTCGCCCGACATGCCCTCCAGCGAGCCGCAGACATAGATCGCCGCGCCGTCGGCGACCCAGGCGCGCAGGGTGTCGGCGGCCTGGATCAGGCGGTGCTGGACATAGACCTTGCGGGCCTGGTCGCGGGAGAAGGCCAGGTCCAGGCGCTCCAGTACGCCGCTGGCCCGCCAGGCTTCGATCTCGCCCTGGTGGAAGTAGTCGTGGGCCTGGGCGCGCTCGCCGAACACCAGCCAGTTGCGGTGGTGGCCGAGGGCGGCGCGGGCCTTGAGATGCGCCCGCAGGCCGGCCAGGCCGGTGCCGTTGCCGACCAGGATCAGCGGCCGGTCGTCGGCCGGGCCGTGGAAGCCGCGGTTGGTCCGCACCCGCGCGGCGATCTCGCCGTCCGGCGTGGCGTGGGCGGTCAGCCAGCCCGAGCCGAGGCCTGGCCGGCCGTCGGCCCGCCGCATCGCCCGCACCAGCAGCTCGACCCCGCCATCGGCCGGCAGCGAGGCGATCGAATATTCGCGGTGCGGCAGGGGCGGCAGGGCGTCGACCAGGGCCTGGGCCGAGGCGGCGGGCGCGCCGTCCGGGGGCAGGCGTCGCCAGGACAGCACCTCGGCCAGGGTCGCGGCTTCGTCGGCGACCACCGGGGCGGCGGGGTTCAGGCCCTGGCGCGCCAGCAGCAACGCGACCTCGGCCGGATCGTTGCGCGGCCCGACCTCCAGGATGTCGCCGGCCGCCCAGGCCGCCGCGCCGTCCAGCGGCTCCAGCCGGATGTGGAACGCCGCGTCGCCGGGGCTGCCGGGGTTCAGCCGCCGCCGCTCGGCCAGCCGCCAGCGGCCGTAGCGCGGGCGGGTCCAGTCGGGGGCGTCGGTGACGCCGGCCAGCAGGCCGACCTGACCCTGCCAGTGGCGCAGGGCGGCGTCGTCGCCGTCGTCGACCTCGACCCGGTCGAACAGCGGCGCGGCCCCGTGGTGGGTCAGCCAGGCGTCGAGCGTCCGGCCGAAGGCGCAGAACCGGGCATATTCGCTGTCGCCCAGGGCCAGGACGCCGAAGCTCAGGCCGTCCAGATGCGGGGTCGCGCCCATCACGTCTCGGATGAAGCGGCGGGCGGTGTCGGGGGCGTCGCCCTCGCCGGTGGTGCTGACCACGAACAGCGCCCGGCCGGCCCTCGCGAGGTCGGCGGCGGTGACCTCGGCCAGGCTCTTCAGCGTGACCCGCGCGCCGCCGTCGCCCAGCAGCCTGGCGGTGGCCGTGGCCAGCTCCTCGGCGAAGCCGGTCTGGCTGGCGTGGGCCACCAGGATCGGCGCGCCGGTCCCGGCCGCCAGGGCCTGGGCCGCGCGGAGGACGACGCGGCGGCGGCCAGCCTCGCGCAGGACGATGACCAGGCAGAACAGCAGATAGACGCCGACCACCAGGCCGGCGACCGCCAGGCGGCGGGTTTCGGGCGCCAAGATCTCGAACAGGCTCATGCGTCGAGCATCGCCGCCAGGGCCGGCGACAGCCGCTCCTCCAGGCCGCGCGGACCCGCCGCGAGGATCAGGGCGGCCAGGCCGCGCCGGGCGGCGAAGGCCAGGGCGGCGTCGGGGGCCATCACCGTCAGGGCGGTGGCGTAGGCGTCGGCCCGCATGCAGCTCTCGTGCAGCACGGTGACGCTGACCGCGCCGCTGGCGCTGGGGGCGGCGGTGGCCGGGTCCAGGGTGTGGGCGTAGCGGCGGCCGTCGTGCTCGAAGAACCGGCGGTAGTCGCCCGAGGTGGCGACGGCCAGGCCGTGCAGGGCGACCACGGTGCGCAGGCCCTCGTTGGCCACCGGCGGCCGCTCCAGCTCGACCCACCAGGGCTGGCCGTCGGGCTTGGCGCCGGTCCCGCGCAGCTCGCCGCCGACCTCGACGAGGTAGGCGCGCGCCCCGGCCCGGTCGAGCGCGGCGACCACCTGGTCGACCGCGAAGCCCTTGGCGATCCCGTTGAGGTCCAGGCGCAGGCCGCCGGGCTGGAACAGGGCGTCGCCGTCGAGCACCAGGCGGCGCCAGCCGGCGGCCTCGCGAACCCGGGCGACGTCGGCGGCCTGGGGCGGCGCGCCGGAGAACGGGCGGGGGCCAAAGCCCCACAGGTCGACCAGGGCGCCCAGGGTCGGGTCGAAGGCCCCGCCGGTCTGGTCGGCGATCTCGACGGCGCAGCGCAGCACCTGGGCGAAGGCCGGGGGCAGGGCGGTCCAGGTGCCGGCGGCGGACCGGTTGTAGCGGCTGAGGTCGGAGAGGGGCTCCCAGGGGCTCATCTCGCGCACCACGCCGTCCAGCGCACGCTGGGCCATGGCCGTCAGGGCGTCGGCGCTGGCGGTGGGCGGGGCGACCAGCTTGACCGACCAGGTCGTGCCCATGGTCTGGCCGGCGAGCGCCAGCACCGCGCCGCCGATCGGGCGGGCGGGGGGCTGGGCCAGTTGGGGGACGAGGACGCGGGTCATTCAGAGGTTCCAGCTCCCTCCACCGTCGTCATCCCCCGACTTGTTCGGGGGACCCAAGCGGCGTTTCCAGGGTGGGCTGGGCCGGCTCGGCTTGGGTCCCCCGCATGAAGCGGGGGATGACGACCGTGGGGTGCGTTGGCGTTAGCCGTCTAAGGCCGCAGCGCTTCGAGCGTGGCGGTGTAGCTGGCGCTCATGCCGTTCCCGGCCAGCGCGACGGGGGCCGCCGGTGGCGCGCCAGGAGCGCCCATGCCGGGCATGCCGCCCATGCCGCCGCCGCCCGGGCCCCGGCCGGTCTCGCCCGAGCGCACCGTGGCGTTCAGCCAGTACATGCCCGCTTCCGGGAAGGTGACCTTGAACGTCCCGTCGGGCCCGGTCTTGACCTTGAAGTCACCGGGCGTGGCGCGGTAGCGCGAATTGCCGGGAGCCAGGGTCACCTCCAGGTCGGCGGCCGGCTGGCCGTCGAGCAGGAACCTGAAGGTCGCGGCCTCGCCGGCCACCAGGTCGTTGGGGTGGGTCACCGGGACCAGCTCCAGGCCCTTGCCGGTCGGCTTCAGCACCGTGTCGGTCGGGGCGTCGCGGGTGACGAAGGTCTCGTTGCGGTTGGAACCCTTGATGGTCTTCAGGTCGGCGGCGCCGGCCGGGACCTGCTTGGCGAAGTCGTCGGCCGACCCGCGGAAGCGCTTGACCTGGCCGTCCTGTGTCCAGCTGGCCGTGACGCTGCTGGTGACCGAGGCGATCTTCCAGGTGCCGGGCTTGGACAGCTGGACGTCGAAGGTCGAGCGGTACTTGCCGGTCAGGGCGTTCTGCGTCCGGTCGACCGAACCGTCCGGCGCGTAGACCACCACGCCGTCCAGCCGCATCGGGTTGTGGTCGGCGTAGAACAGCTCGTTGGAAATGGCCGCGTCGACCGTCACCCAGACGTCGCCCGACAGCACGGTGAACGACGGCACCATCCAGGCGCGGTGGGCGTTGGCGGCGAGCGGCAGGGCCAGGGCCAGGGTCCCGGCGAGGCCGGCGGCGGCGACGGCGAGAAGGCGCTTGCGGAAGGTCATGGCGTTTCTCTCTATTTGACGGCGACGGTGACGGCGCCCAGTTCGGCCGTCCCCTTGGCGGTGGCGGGCTTGCCGGGCTTACCCCAGATGAAGGGGACGCGGACGGCCTCGTGGCCGCCGACCTCGCGGGCCGCCTCGGCCACCAGGGTGTACTGGCCGGGCGCGAGCTTGGAGAGCGGGCCCTTGGCGCCGCTGAACACCAGCTTCTGCGGACCGGGGGCGCGGGTCGCGCCGCTGATCCCGTCGGCGGGGAAGCTCATCGAACGGCCGGCCTTGCGCCACCACTGGCGCATGTCCTTCAGCCACTTGGTGCCTTTGTCCTCCTTGGAGTCGGCGTCGTACCAGACGGCCAGGGTGGCGGCGGCCGAGGCGTCGGGGGCCTCCACCCAGATGGCCACATAGGGCTTGTGGTACTCGGCCACGGTCAGGCGCGGCACCTCGACGGTGACGGCGAGGTCGGCGGCCATGGTCGGCGTGGCGACGGCGGCGCCGGCAAAGGTCAGCAGGGTCAGGGAACGCTTCATGGCGGGGCGCCTCACAGGTGGACGAACAGGATGACGAGCAGCAGCGGGATCACCAGCCCGCCGGCCACCAGCGGCCAGGTCAGCGGCCGGGCGCGGGCGTGGAACTGCAGCAGGATCAGGCCGGTGACCGCGAAGATCGCGCAGGCCCCGGCGAAGATGTCGATGAACCAGCCCCAGGCCTTGCCGGCGTTGCGGCCCTTGTGCAGGTCGTTGAGCAAGGAAACCGCGCCGCGCGTGGTCTTCTCGTGCTCGACGGCCCCGGTCTCGCGGTCGATGCTGATCCAGGCGTCGCCGCCGGGGCGGGCCAGGGCGACATAGACCTCGGCGTCGGACCACTCGCCCTCGCGGCGGGCGATGTCGGCGTCGACGGCCCGGTCCAGCCAGGTCTCGACCCGGATCGGCAGCGGATGCTTGCCCTCGGCCGGGCCCTTGGCCAGCAGGGCCAGCAGGTCGGCGGGCAGGGCCGCCTTGCGGCTGACCACCTGGGGCTTGGCCTCGATCTGGCCGGCGTGGTTGAGGGTGAAGCCGGTGACCGCGAACAGCAGCATGCCGACCAGGCTCAGCGCGGCGCTGATCCAGTGCCACTGGTGCAGCTGCTTGAGCCAGAACGAACGGCGATGCGGGTCGGGAGCGGTCTTCACGGAATCCGGGGCGGCGCGAGGCAAGGGCGCAGCTTCATGCCCACACTTGAGAACGACTTGCAAGAGCAAGCCTCGCGACGCCAGGCGCATCGCCCGCCCGGGCCCGCCTCTGGGCGATTAAGGGATTGGCAGGGCATGGCCTGCGACGATAGCGCACGGCGACGAGCCTCGCCCGAGAAGGCTAAATCCGTTCACCACTTGTTAAGCATGTCGGGGGCGCGCCGTTGCGGAAAATACTGGTCGCGGAGGATGATATCCTCCTGGCGCATATCCATGAAATCACCCTGCGCGAGGCCGGTTTCGACGTGCTGGTCTGCCGGGACGGCCAGCAGGCGCTGGACGCCCTGGACGCCTTCGATCCTGACCTGCTGATCACCGACTTCACGATGCCGCGGATGAACGGCGGCGACCTGATCCGGGCCGTGCGCGGTCGCCGGGGCCGGCGGACGGCCGTGCTGCTGGCCTCGGGCCGCGACGAACACCTGCTGCGCGACGACGAGCGCGGCGACGCCCGCCTCGAAAAGCCGATCTCGCCGGCCCGCCTGCTGGGCGCGGTGCGGGCGCTGGAAGCACGGCGCCCGGTGCGGCCGGCGGCCTAGGGCGGAAGTCGGGGACACGCACTCACGGCAAGCACTGTACGCGTGCGGCTGAGGCTCTGGAGTGAGAGCATGTCCCCGGCCGCTGGCGTTAGTGGATTCCATCGACGCCGGAACTGAAGCACGATGAGTTGTTTCAAGCCGCAGCAGGTCGACGACCATGGTCCAAAGACACACGAGCCGGCGATCCTCGCACCTCTGGATCGACACGGTTTGGCAGTCGGTTTGCCTCAGTGACGGGCTGTATTCGGCGACGCCCGACGGCTCGTGGGACTTGATCCGCAGCATCGCGCCGGACGGCGGATCCATGGTGTTTCTGAGTGGCCAGGCCACCGAGCCCGTCGAGGTGCCGTACAAGGACGGGGAGAGCTCGGTCGTCATCTCCTTCTCCGCCCATGTCTATCTCGCGTGGGACAGGGAGCCGCGGGTCGGCCCCGAGATCCGAATCCTGCCGGTGCGGGACGAGATGTTCGTGCTGGACGGCGTGGACCTGCCGTTGCCGACCTTCGAGAACGTCGAACCGCTGGTCGACGCCATGATCGCGGCCGGCCTGCTGCTCTCCAACGACTTGGTCGCCAGGGCCTTCAGCGAGACCCCGAAGGCCGCCTCCTCGCGCTCGGTGCAGCAGCATTTCAAGCAGACCACGGGAATCACCCAGAAGAGTTTTCAGATGATCCGCCGCGCGCAGGAAGCCGTGCGACGGCTGAAGGCCGGCGAAGTTCCGGCCGGGGTGGCGGTCGATCTGGGCTATACGGACCAGCCGCACATGATCAAATCCATCAAGAAGATCATGGGCGCTCTGCCCTCGAATCTCGACGCGGTTCACAAGATCTGACCGCCGAGCGAGGTCGCGCTCGGCGGTCGTGATGTGAACCTTCGTCCTACCTGGTCAGCAAGGCGGCGAAGGCCTTGATGTCCTGGGTGTAGAAATCGGGGTCTTCCCAGGCCGCGAAGTGGCCCGCCTTTTCCATGTCGTGGAACTGCACGACATTGCCGGCGGTCTGCCGGTTCGCCCATTCGCGGGGCAGGCGCACTCCGCCGGGGATCGGCGCCTCGGTCGCCACCGCGACCGGAACCTTGGTGTTCCGACCCTTGATCGTCGGCGCGCTCATGGCGTTCTGATTGTAGAGGCGGAAGGACGACGCGACCGTCTCCGTCAGCCAGTAGATCATGATGTTGGTCAGAAGGTCGTCGCGGCCGAACCGTGCGTCCGCCTCGTCGCCGACCCCCATGCCGGCCATGAAGCTCATGATCCAGGCGGCCAGCCCGACCGGCGAGTCGTTCATGGCGAAGGCCAGGCTTTGCGGCTTCGTCGCCTGCACCAGGTTGAAGGCGCCGTGGGCGAAGAACCATTGCTGGATGGCGCCGGCATAGGCCTGCTCGGGGCCGCTGAGGACGGTGAAGTCGGTGGTCTGGTCGGGATAGCCGACGTCGGTGAGGTGGACGCCCAGCAGCTTGTCGGGATGGCGCTGCGTCAGCGACATGGCGATGACTCCACCCAGATCGCCGCCCGCCACGATGAAGCGCTCGTGCCCCAGCACCTTGCCCATCAGCTCGACGAAGATGTCGGCGGTCTGGTCCGCCGGCAGCGCCGTCCGACCCGAAAAGCCCGTGCCGGGGATGGACGGCACGACGACGTGGAAGTCCTCGGCCAGCGCGTCGATGACCTTGTGATAGCGATAGAAGCTGTCCGGCCAGCCATGCAGCAGAAGCAGCGCGGGGGCGTCCTTCTTCTTCGAGGGCTTGTGGACGAAGTGCAGGTCGACCTGGTCGATCCTGACCTTGTAGTTGGGCATTGCGTTCAGCCGCGCCTCGGCCTTGCGCCAGTCGTACTGGTTCAGCCAGTAGTCGGTCAGCGACTTCATGTAGCCGAGATTGGTTCCGAACGTCCAAGCCGCGTCGGCGGGCTCGTCGGGCCAGCGCGTGTGCTGAAGGCGCGATTTCAGATCGGCCAGTTGCGTGTCCGAAAAGGCGATCTTGAAGGGCGTCGGCTGTTCCATGGTGTGGCTTTCCTTCGATCGTGCGGGTTGGGTGACAAGGCCGCTCAGGAGGCTCGCCGCGAGGATGTTCTTGCCAAATTCGCGCCGGTTCATGGCCCTGCTTCCTTGTCTTGATTGACTGGGATCAGGCTATCGGCGCGCCCCCGGCGCGAATTGTAAGAAAGCGCAAATCGCTCCCGGCGGCGGCGACCCGGAGGAGCAAGCCGAGCGGCCAGTTTCGCGCCGACCCGGCGCTATCGATAGAGGACGCGGCCCGCGCTGAAAGCCGATGGACCGGCAAGCTGCGCGAAATGCGATC
Organism: Caulobacter sp. AP07; assembly: GCF_000281955.1. Taxonomy (GTDB): domain Bacteria; phylum Pseudomonadota; class Alphaproteobacteria; order Caulobacterales; family Caulobacteraceae; genus Caulobacter. The sequence goes on from NZ_AKKF01000196.1 coordinate 32,610, forward strand.
AACCCATCCCTCTCCGCGACGGATGACCTCGACAAGCACGGCTTTAGAGGAGAAGTTCCCCTCCTTTTCGTCGCGGGAGCATGCCCGCACGTCGCATTGGGGTCGTTTCTTGAAAACGCTGTTCTTTACCGCCTCCGTCGTCGCCCTGTCCTTCAACCTCGGCGGCGCGTTCGCGCAAGACCGCGTCCCCGTGCAGGCCCCGCCGACCCCGGCCATCGAAGCCGCCAAGGACGTCCCCTATCCGGGCCTGCTGAAGCTGTCGGTCGACGCCACCGACCTGGACCGCAAGATCTTCCAGGTGCGCGAGACGATCCCGGTGGCCAAGCCCGGCCCGATGACCATCCTCTATCCGCAGTGGGTGCCCGGCGGCCACTCGCCGCGCAATGACCTGGACAAGCTTGCTGGTCTGGTCGTCACCGCCAACGGCCAGACCCTGCCCTGGACCCGCGACCCGGTCGCCGTCCACGCCTTCCACTTCGACGTGCCGGCCGGCGCCACCGAGGTCCAGCTCAGCTACCAGTTCCTGACCCCGGTGAAGCCGGACGTCGGCCGCGTGCTGGTGACGCCCGACATGCTGAACGTGCAGTGGCTGCAGCTGGGCTTCTACCCGGCCGGCTACTACATGCGCGGCATCCAGATCGAGCCCAGCGTCAAGTTGCCGGAAGGCTGGGGCTTCGGCACCGCCCTGGAGAAGGCCGGGACCGCCGGCCAGGTCACGACCTTCAAGCCGACCACCTTCGAGACCCTGGTCGACTCGCCGATGTTCGCCGGCCGCTACTACAAGCAGGTCGAGCTGGATCCGGGCGGCCCCGCGCCGGTGCGCCTGAACATGGTGGCCGACAAGCCGGAATATCTGGAGTTCAAGCCCGAGCAGCTGCAGGCCCACAAGAACCTGGTCCAGCAGGCCTACAAGCTCTACGGCGCGCACCACTACGACCACTACGACTTCCTGATGGCGCTGTCGGACACCCTCGGCGGCATCGGCCTGGAGCACCATCGCTCCAGCGAGAACCGCGTCGCGCCCAAGTACTTCACCGAATGGGACAAGAACTTCGCCGGCCGCGACCTGCTGCCCCACGAATTCACCCACTCGTGGAACGGCAAGTTCCGTCGCGGCTCGGACCTCTACACCCCGACCCTGAACGAGCCGATGCGCGACAGCCTGATGTGGGTCTACGAAGGCCAGACCCAGTACTGGGGCTATGTGCTGTCGTCGCGCTCGGGGCTGATGACCAAGCAGCAGACCCTGGACGCCATCGCCGCCACCGCCGCCCTCTACGACACCCGGGCCGGCCGCAACTGGCGCAACGTGCTGGACACCACCAACGACCCGATCATCGCCAACCGCAAGCCGGCCTCGTGGACCAGCTGGCAGCGCAGCGAGGACTACTATTCGGAAGGCCAGCTGGTCTGGCTGGACGCCGACACCCTGATCCGCGAGAAGACCGGCGGCAAGAAGTCGCTGGACGACTTCGCCAAGGCGTTCTTCGGCGTCGACAACGGCTCCTACGTGCCGCTGACCTACGACTTCGACACCGTGGTCCAGACGCTGAACGGCGTGGTGGCCAACGACTGGGCCACCTTCCTGAAGACCCGCATCGAGGGCCTGTCGGCCCGCGCGCCGCTGGATGGCCTGACCCGCGGCGGCTACAAGCTGGTCTATACCGACACCCCCACCGAGTACTTCAAGGGCTCGGAGACGCGCGGCAAGACCATCAACCTCAGCTACTCGCTGGGGATCACGGTCGGCGCGGCCGGCGTGCTGTCGGCGGTCAACTGGGACACCCCGGCCTTCAAGGCGGGCCTGACGGCCGGCGAGACCCTGGTCGCCGTCAACGGCGTGGCCTATTCCGACGACCTGCTGAAGGACGCGGTCAAGGCCACGGCCAAGGCCGGCGCCGCGCCGGTCGAACTGCTGATCAAGGACGGCGACCGCTATCGCACGGTGAAGATCGACTACACCGGCGGCGCGCGCTATCCGCGCCTGGAGCGCATCGAAGGCACGCCCGCGCGCCTCGACGACATCCTGGCGGCGCGCAAATAGGCCTGGTCGCCGGACGAGCTAGGGGGCCGGCGGCGGAAACGTCGCCGGCTCTTTTCGTTTGGGGACCGTCCCCTACAGGTGCTCCATCGCCCAGAACCGCGCGACGCCCAGCGCCAGGGCGCCGATCACGAACCACCCGCCATAGAGGCCAATCCAGGGGTGGCGCTGCCACCAGTGCGGCAGGCCGAGCGACGGGCCAGGATGGCCGGCCATGGTCTCCTCCCTTTCGACGACCCGGCGGTCTTGAAGCCGCCGAGGTTCCGTGGAAAACAACCTAGGCTTCAGGCTTGGCTTTCAGGTTAACGGAGCAATGGCTGTTTCCTCTCCTCAAGGTAGCGTGAGTCTCCGATGAACCGTATCGCTGGTCTGGTCCTGGGCCTTTGCCTGTTGTCGAGCCCCGTCCTGGCCCAGGAGGTGACGCCGCCTCCGCAATTGTCGGCCGCCGTCGACCCGGCCAAGACCCTGGCCGAGGGCCAGGCCTTCCTGGCCAAGAACGCCAAGGCGCCGGGCGTGGTCACCACCGCCTCGGGCCTGCAGTACAAGGTGGTCACGTCCGGTCCCAAGACCGGGCCGTCGCCCAAGGTCGGCGACATCATCAAGGTCCATTACGAGGGCAAGCTGCTGGACGGCACGGTGTTCGACAGCTCGTTCGAACGCGGCCAGGCGGCGATCATGCCGGCCGACGGCCTGGTGCCGGGCTGGATGGAGGCCCTGCCGATGATGCATGTCGGCGACGAGTGGACGCTCTACCTGCCGGCTTCGCTGGGCTACGGCGACCGCGCCGCCGGCCCGATCCCGCCGGGCAGCGTGATGGTGTTCCGGCTGCAGCTGATCGGCATGCTGGCGGCGGATTGATTGGGGCGCGCGGAGCGGGCGAACACTTGCCCCCTCCGCGCCTTCGGCGCTCCTCCCCCATAGGGGGAAGAACTCCGCCCCCTATGGGGGCGGACAGACCGCGAAGCGGTCAGGTGGGGGCAAGTGTTCGCCCCCTAGACCCCCGCCCGCGACGCCATCAGCGGCTGAATCCTCGCGCCGAAGTTCTCCACCCCCGCCACGAAGTCGTCGAACACCAGCAGCACCCCGGCCGTGCCCTCGACGGCGGCCACCTCGTCCAGCATCCGGGCCACGCTCTCATACGACCCCACCAGGGTGCCCATGTTGAGGTTCACCGCCGATTCCGGGGCGGCCAGCTGGGCGGTGTTGGTGGTCGAGCCCGCCGCGGCGTTGGGGGCGGCCTGGTTGGTCAGCCAGGCCAGGGCCTCCTGGTCGGCGCCGGCGCGATAGGCCTGCCACTTGGCCATCGCCTTCTCGTCGGTCTCGTCGGCGATGACCATGAACAGGATGTAGGAGGCCACGTCGCGGCCGGTCTTGTCGGCGGCGGCCTTCAGGCGGTCGTTGACCGAGCCGAAGGCGGTGGGGGTGTTGGTCCCCTTCCCAAGGGCGAAGCTGTAGTCGGCGTGCTGGGCCGTGAAGGCCAGGCCCTCGTTGGACGAGCCGGCGCAGATCAGCTTGGTCTCCTTGGGGTGCGGGCTGACCCGGCAGTCGGTCATCTGGAAGTACTGGCCCTTGAAGTCCGACACCCCGGTGTCGAGCAGCTCGCGCAGCACGGTCGCGTATTCGGCCAGGTAGTTGTAGCGGTCGGTATAGTGGCCCTCGCCCGGCCACAGGCCCATCTGGTCGTACTCGGCCTTCTGCCAGCCGGTGACCAGGTTGATCCCGAAGCGGCCGGGGGCGATGGAGTCGATGGTCGAGGCCATGCGCGCCACGATGGCCGGCGGGATGGTCAGGGTGGCGGCGGTGGCGAAGATCTTGATCTTGCTGGTCACGGCCGCCAGGCCGGCCATCAGGGTGAAGCTCTCGAGATTATGCTCCCAGAACTGGGTCTTGCCGCCGAACCCGCGCAGCTTGATCATCGAGAGGGCGAAGTCGAAGCCGTATTTCTCGGCCTTCTGGACGATCTCCTTGTTGAGCTCGAAGCTCGGCATGTACTGCGGAGCCGCCTCGGAGATCAGCCAGCCGTTGTTGCCGATCGGAATGAAGACGCCGATTTCCATGGAATTAGTCCCTCCGACTAAGTCTGATTTCTAAAGCTCGTCATCCCCCGCTTTATGCGGGGGACCCAAGCGGGCTTGGCGGGCGTGGCTTGGGTCCCCCGAACAAGTCGGGGGATGACGGATTGGGTGGGGCGGCGGGAGCGCGTCACGCTCCCCCCAGAAAGTTCACGACGCTGGCATTGAACGCCTCGGGCGCCGTCACCGTGAAGCCGTGGCCGCCCCAGGGCGCGATCTCCAGCGTGGCGTTGGGTAGCCGCTCGGCCAGGCGGCGCGAGCAGGCCAGCGGCACCAGCATGTCGTCGGCGCTGGCGCTGACCAGCACCGGGCAGGCGATGCGCGGCAGGTCGGCGTCGATGTCGAAGGCCAGCAGGGCCTGGATGCGGGCTCGCATGACGTCGAGCGGCGGGAAGCCGGCGATGTGGTGCGGCTCCTCGGCCTCCAGCCGGGCGTGGTGGGCGCTGATCCAGTCGGCCGGATAGAGGAACAGCGGCTGGGCGTGGACATAGGCCGCGACGCCGGTGTCGTTCAGCAGGGCCAGGCGAGTGTCGAAACAGCGCTGGATGTGCGGGTCGGGCCGCGACCAGCCGTTGACCACCACCAGCTTGCCGATGCGGCCGGGATGATCCAGCGCCATGGCCAGGCCGGCGTTGCCGCCGGCCGCGTGGCCGACCACGTGGGCGCGGTCCAGGCCCAGGGCGTCCAGGACCTTGACGATGTCGTCGCCCATCGCCGCCACGGTGTGCGGCTGGGTCAGGGTCCGGACGCTGCGCCCCGTGCCGCGATGGTCGTAGAGCACCACCCGGAAGCGCGCGAGCAGGGCGTCCATCTGCGGGGCCCAGAAGGCTCCGGAACCGCCCAGCCCGGCCGACAGGATCACCGTCTCGCGATCGGCGGCCGGCCCGCCATGGACCTCGTAATGCAGGCCGTCGACGGTCCCGGAATTCATCTACTTGCCGATGTGGGCGATGGTGGCGATCTCGACCAGGAAGTCGGGACGGACCAGGCCGCACTGGATGCAGAACCGGGCCGGCTTCTCGCCCGGGAAGTACTCGGCATAGACCTTGTTGATGGCGGCGTAGTCGGCCCAGTCCTTGAGGAAGATGTGGTTCATGGTCACATCCTCCATCGTCCCGCCGGCCGTCTCGATGACGCCCTTGATGGTCTCCAGCACCTGCCGGGTCTGGGCCGAGGCGTCGCCGACATGGGCGACGTTGTTGTCCTTGTCGAAGGCCAGGGTGCCCGAGACGTAGACCACGCCGTCGGCCAGGGTTCCGGGCGAGAACGGGGCGATCGGGACGCCGGTCCCGGGCGGGGTGATGACGGTCTTGGGCATGGTGTTTCCTTCTTCTGTTCTGATTTCGTCTACCGCCGCAGACCCCCTCCGGCCCTCTGGGCCACCTCCCCCTGAGGGGGAGGATTATCGCGGCGCAAGCTGCTCCCCCTTTGGGGGAGCTGTCGCGGAGCGACTGAGGGGGTCAGCTGGGCGCGATCTGCCCCACCGCCCCCTTGAAGTCGGCGGTGGTCGACACCCAGCCGAAGAAGGTCTCGATGTTGTAGAGCGCCGCCTTCTGCACGAAGTCGGGACCCGCCTGGTGGGTGGCGTCCTCCAGCACCGTGCCGAAATATTCCAGGAAGAAGCCGTCGCGCAGCGTCGACTCCACGCAGACATTGGTGGCGATGCCGACGAACACCAGGTGGCGGATGCCGCGCGAGCGCAGCACGCTGTCGAGCTGGGAATTGAAGAAGCCGCTGTAGCGGGTCTTGTGCAGCTGGATGTCGCCCGGCTGGGGCTTCAGGGCGTCGACCAGCTCGTAGTCCCAGCCGCCCCGGGCCAGCAGCTTGCCCTGCAGCTCGGGCCGGGCGCGCATGGTCTTCAGGGCGTTGGACTTGTGCCAGTTGGGCGAGCCGGGGCCGCCGGCCTCGACATAGTCGGCGTCCCAGCCGTTCTGGAAATAGATCACCGGCATGCCCGCGCCGCGCGCCACGTCCAGCACGCCGGCGATCTTGTCGATCACCGCGGCCGCGCCGCTGATGTCGAAGCCGGCCAGGTCGAGATAGCCGCCGGGGGAGGCGTAGGCGTTCTGCATGTCGATGACGATCACCGCGGTCTTGTCGACCGGCAGGGCCAGCGGCTCTGGCCGGGCCGGCAGCATCAGGGTGTCGGGTGTCGTCATAGGCTCTGGCCCCCAAGGGTGAGCGACGCAGGTAAGACCATCGCGAGGCGAGGCGCAATCGATCGATGGTCGCCGAACCGCAATTGCCTAGGTCTTGGGCTAATTCAGAAACGACTTACTAGGGGGGCGCCGTCGCGCAGTTGATTTGTCGTTTGCGCCCACCCCCATTCGTCATCCCCCGACTTGTTCGGGGGACCCAAGCCGAGTCCGACGCCATGTCCAGCGCCGCTTGGGTCCCCCGCATAAAGCGGGGGATGACGGAATTTTTGAGTTGAAGAAGCGCAGCCCGGCTGCCTAGGCGCCGGCGCCTTACGAAGGTCCCGCGTCGGTGCGCGGCCCGTCCTTCTCCGAAGCCCCCGGCAGCGACAGGGTCAGCACGCAGACCAGGCCCGACGGGCGGTAGTCGAAGCGCGCCTGGCCGCCGAGGTCGGACTTCAGGCTGGCGGCGATCAGGCGCGAGCCGAAGCCCGCGCGGCTGGGCGAGGCGACGGTCGGGCCGCCGCGCTCCTCCCAGTGCAGGGTGACGCGGTGCAGGGCGGTGGGGTCGGCGTGCCAGACCACGGCCACCGTGCCTTCCGATGTCGACAGGGCCCCGTATTTGAGCGCGTTGGTCGCCAGCTCGTGGAACACCATCGACAGGGCCAGGGCGGCGTTGGGCGACAGGGCGATCGGCGGCCCGGCCAGGACGGTCCGGTCGATATAGGGCTCCAGCGTCTGGCGCAGGATGGCCTGCATCTCGGCGCCCTGCCAGACGCTCTGGGTCAGCAGGTCGTGGGCCCGGGCCAGGGCCATCAGCCGCTCGTTGAAAGCCGGCAGGCCGGGCGTGTCGGTCGGGCGTCCCAGGCTCTGGCGGGCCAGGGACTGCACGGTGGACAGGGTGTTCTTCACCCGGTGGTTCAGCTCGTTGATCATCAGCTGCTGGCGCTGGTGGGCCCGCTCCTCCTCGGCCTCGCGGGCCCGCAGCTGGGCGGCGGCGTCGTGCAGGGCGGCCCGCACCTCGGCGATCTCGCTCAGGCCGCCGGGCGTCGGGGCGATCTCCTCGCCGGCCACCACCGCCCGGGCGTCGATCGCCAGGCCGCGCACGGCGACCGAGATGTCGCGCGAGAACACCAGGGCCACGGCCGCGCCGATGGCCAGCAGCACGACGCTGGCCAGGGTCAGGAGGCCGACCGACATCCAGTTGGCCCGGTTCAGCTCGGCCCGCGGCACGCCGACGATGAACGCCCAGCCGCTGGTCGGCGAACGGCTGAAGGCCGACAGGGTGGGGGTGCCGTCCAGGGTCTGGCTCACCACCACCCCCTCGTTGCTGCGGGTCATGGCCTCGCGCATGTCGATGCTGGCCTTGCGGCCCAGGAAGCGGTCCTGGTCGCGCGACCGCGCCACCAGCGAGAAGTCGCGGTCGATGATGCTGGCCGTCCAGCTCGACGGCACGTTCTGAGCGGCGAACAGCGAGGCGAAGGCCTTGGGCGTCTGGATATAGGCCAGGTCGTGCAGTTCGCCGTCGACGATGACCGGCATGTCGATGGCGACGATCGGCTGGCCGCCCGTCGTGCCGAAGGTGAGGTTGGAAACCGTGGTGCGGCCCGAGCGCACCGCCTCCCAGCGGCTCGACGGCAGCGGGCTTCGCGGCGTCGGCGCGCCGGGCGGCAGCCGGGTGTTGACCACCTGTCCCCGGCGGTCGAGCAGCACGATCCAGCCGTCGCCGCCCTGCACGGCCGCCCGGGCCTGGCGCTCGAAGGCGGGGATGTCGCCGGAGATCAGGGCGGGCGACACGGCCAGGGTCTGCAGGATGCTCTGTCCCTGGCCGATCTGGCGGTCGGTGGCCAGGGCCAGGGCGCGGGTGGTGACGACCAGCTGCTGTTCGTAGCGGGCGCGGCTTTCGCTGAACTCGGCGCGCGCCAGCAGGGCCATGAAGATCATGGCCGGGAGCACCAGGCTCAGGGCCATCAGCAGCAGGCGCCGTCGCACGGTGGCGGCTTGCGGCGGCCCAGCCTTTGCGGTGGGAGCGGTTTGGACCATGTCTTCCGCCAACCGGACGCGCTCACCCTTGCGTGGACCGCGCCAACAGAGAATGGCCGCCGCGCCGGGTCAAGCGGTTAGGCTTGGCGGGGGGCCGCGGGGGGCGTCAAGCCCTCCCACGGTTGTCATCCCGGAAGCCTCGCAGAGGCTGTCCGGGACCCAGGGGACTGGGCCAATGCGGTGCGACCGCCCCTGGGTCCCGGCTCTACGCTTCGCTTCGGCCGGGATGACAACCATGGGAGATCCCGCCCCGCATCCGCCCCCAAACCGTGTTTTCCGCTGGCCCCGCACCGGAAATGGCCATCATCCTGGGGTCAGTGAACCGAAGGCGGCGCCAAGATCGTCTCGACCCCCGCGCGAGGAGAGGCGTCAGCATGTCCGGACCCGCCGTCGATTTCGATCGCATGACGACCCTGGGCGACGTCGCCCGCTACCACCACGCGGCGCGGCCCGAGGCGACCGCCCTGGTGTTCGAGGGACGCCAGACCAGCTTCGCCGACTTCGACCGCCACACCGACCAGGTCGCCAACGCCCTGTTGGCCGAGGGCCTGATCGCGGGCGACCGCATCGCCTATGTCGGCAAGAACAGCGACCACTATTTCGAGCTGCTGTTCGGCGCGGCCAAGGCCGGGGTGGTGCTGGCCCCGATCGGCTGGCGCCTGGCCCCGCGCGAGATCGCCTACATCCTGGGCGACGCCGAGGCCCGCATGGTGTTCGTCGGCCCCGAGCTGATCGCCCATGTCCGCGACGTGGCCGAACTGATCCTCGACCAGCCCAGGCTGATCGCCATGGAGGACAACGAGTACGGCCACCCGGAATTCGTCGCCTGGCGCGACGCGTCGCCGTGCGTCACGCCGGACGTCCGGGTCACCAGCGCCGACATCGCCATCCAGCTCTACACCTCGGGCACCACCGGCCGGCCCAAGGGCGCGATGCTGACCCACAACAACATCCTGGCCCCGCGCCGGCTGGCCGCCGTGGCCGACCTGGACTGGAACCGCTGGGGCCCCGACGACGTCAGCCTGGTGGCCATGCCGGTGGCCCATATCGGCGGCACGGGCTGGGGCGTGGTCGGGCTGGTCAACGGCGCCAAGGGCGTGGTGGCCCGCGAGTTCGACCCGACCCGGGTGCTGGACTTCATCGAACGCGACCGGGTGTCCAAGATGTTCATGGTGCCGGCCGCCCTGCAGATCGTCGTGCGCCTGCCGCGCGCCCGCCAGGTCGACTACAGCCGCCTGACCTACATCCTCTACGGGGCCGCGCCGATCCCGCTGGACCTGCTGCGCGAGTGCCTGGAGGTGTTCGGCTGCGGCTTCGTCCAGCAGTACGGCATGACCGAGACCACCGGCACCGTGGTCTATCTGCCACCCCAGGACCACGACCCGGCCGGCAACGCCCGCATGCGTTCGGCCGGCCTGCCGATGCCCGGCGTCGAGCTGAAGGTGCTGGGCCCGGACGGCGAGAGCCTGCCGGCCGGCGAGGTCGGCGAGGTGGCGATCCGCTCACCCGCCAACATGGCCGGCTACTGGAAGCTGCCCGAGGCCACGGCCGAAACCATCGCCGAGGACGGCTGGCTGCGTACCGGCGACGCCGGCTACCTCGACGCCGACGGCTATCTGTTCATCCACGACCGGGTGAAGGACATGATCATCAGCGGCGGCGAGAACATCTATCCGGCCGAGGTCGAGAGCGCCGTCTACGGCCATCCGCATGTCGCCGAGGTGGCGGTGATCGGCGTGCCCGACGACACCTGGGGCGAGGCGGTCAAGGCGGTGGTGGCGCTGAAGCCGGGCGCGCCGGTCGACCCGGCCGACATCATCGCCTTCGCCCGCACCCGCATCGCCGCCTTCAAGGCCCCCAAGACCATCGACTTCGTCGAGGCCCTGCCGCGCAACGCCTCGGGCAAGATCCTGCGCCGCGAACTGCGCGACCCCTATTGGGCGGGGATGACCCGCCGGGTGAACTGAGGTGACGGACGGCGGCGGCGGCCTGACGGGGCTGGTCCCCCATCTCGTCCAAAGCCTGATCCAGCCGGACGGTCGCCACTTCGATTTCCGCGTTCCGGCCGGCGAGCCGGCCCTGGCCGCGCCGGACTCGGTGTCGTGGCGGGTGTTCAAGAACCCGGTGTCGCTGTTCGTCGGCGGGGTGACGGCGGTGATCCTGGAGCTGGCCGAGCCGCGGGTGCGGACCGGCGTCTGGGAGCACAGCAGCTTTCGCCGCGACCCGCTGCCGCGCCTCAAGCGCACCGGCCTGGCGGCGATGGTCACGGTCTATGGCGCGCGCTCGGCGGCCCAGACGATGATCGCCGGGGTGCGGCGGCTGCACGACCAGGTCACCGGCCACACTCCGGCCGGCGCGGCCTACCGGGCCAACGACGTCGCGCTGCTGGACTGGGTGCAGGCCACCGCCAGCTTCGGTTTCCTGGAGGCCTACCACGCCTATGCGGCCCCGCTGAGCGCCGCCGACCGCGACCGGTTCTACGCCGAGGCGGGGCCGGCGGCGGCCCTGTACGGGGCGACCGGCGCGCCGGCTTCGGTGGCGCAGTGGGAGGCGCAACTGGCGGACATGCTGCCGGGGCTGGAGCGCTCGGAGATCGTCTTCGAGTTCCTGGCGCTGATGCGCGAGACGGCGATCCTGCCGGCCCTGCTGCGCGGCCTGCAGGGGGCGCTGATCCGGGCGGCGGTGGCGATCGTCCCGCCGGAGGTCCGCGCGGTGGTGGGCCTGGGGCGCGCCTGGGACCTGGGACCGCTCGAGGGCCGCCTGGTCCGCTGGGCCGGGGCGGCCGCCGACCGCCT
>NZ_AKKF01000197.1 GCF_000281955.1 Caulobacter sp. AP07
GGGGGGGGGGCGTCGGCAGGCGCGGGTAGAGGAGAAGAGCGTCTTGATCGTCCGGGGCGGGCGGCTAGGGTGTGTCAAACATCTGTTCGCGAGACCCACCATGACCGACGCCTTCATCTGCGACGCCATCCGCACGCCGATCGGCCGCTACGGCGGGGCGCTGGCGGGGGTGCGGGCCGACGACCTGGCGGCGATCCCGCTGGCGGCCCTGATGGCCCGCAACGGCGGCGTCGACTGGGGCGCGCTGGACGACGTGGTGCTGGGCTGCGCCAACCAGGCCGGCGAGGACAACCGCAACGTGGCGCGCATGGGAGCCCTGCTGGCCGGCCTGCCGACCACCGCCTCCGGCTCGACCGTCAACCGGCTGTGCGGCTCGGGCCTGGACGCCCTGGGCGTCGCCGCCCGCGCCATCAAGGCCGGCGAGGCCCAGCTGATGATCGCCGGCGGCGTCGAGAGCATGAGCCGCGCGCCGTTCGTGATGGGCAAGGCCGACAGCGCCTTCTCGCGCAACGCCGAGATCTTCGACACCACCATCGGCTGGCGGTTCGTCAATCCGCGCATGCGGGCGGCCTATGGCGTCGACGCCATGCCCGAGACCGCCGAGAACGTCGCCGACGACTGGAAGGTCAGCCGCGCCGACCAGGACGCCTTCGCCCTGCGCAGCCAGGCCCGCGCCGCGGCCGCCCAGGCCAGCGGCCGGTTCGACGCCGAGATCGTCCCGGTCACCCTGCCTCAGCGCAAGGGCGACCCGGTGGTGGTGTCCCGGGACGAACATCCGCGCGCCACCACGATCGAGGCGCTGTCGGCCCTCAAGCCCATCGTCCGGCCGAACGGCACGATCACCGCCGGCAACGCCTCGGGCGTCAACGACGGGGCCGCCGCCCTGATCGTCGCCTCCGAGGCGGCGGCCAAGGCCCAAGGCCTGAGGCCCCGCGCCCGCGTGCTGGGCGTCGCCGCCGCCGGGGTCGAGCCGCGCGTCATGGGCGTCGGCCCCGTGCCGGCCACGCGCAAGCTGCTGGCCCGCCTGGGCCTGTCGATCGGCGACCTTGACGTGGTCGAGCTGAACGAGGCCTTCGCCGCCCAGGGCCTGGCGGTGCTGCGCGACCTGGGCCTGCCCGACGACGGCGAGCACGTGAACCCCAACGGCGGCGCGATCGCCCTGGGCCACCCGCTGGGCATGAGCGGGGCGCGGCTGGGATTGACGCTGGTCGAGGAGTTGCACCGGCGCGGCGGCCGCTACGGCCTGGCGACAATGTGCATCGGGGTCGGCCAGGGCATCGCGATGGTGGTGGAGCGGGTTTAGGGGGCTGGAGCCGCGCCCACCATCATCACCTCCGCCGCTTCCCATCCATCGTCGTCATCCCCGCTTTATGCGGGGGACCCAAGCGGTGTTGCCAATGAGGTACCGGCCAGCTCGGCTTGGGTCCCCCGAACAAGTCGGGGGATGACGGGTGTGGGTGGGTGAAGTTAGGTGGATGCCGTCGGACAAGAGCGCCTACTCCCCCGCCGCCCGGATCGCCTGCTCCAGCCTGGCCCGCCGCTTGGCGAAGCCTTCGATCGCCGCCGCCTCTTCGGCCTCCAGCGCCCCGCGCCGCTCGGCGAAGGCCATTTCGGACGCCTCGGCCTCGTCCTCCAACGCTTCGAGCTGGGCCCGCAACGCCGCCAGCGCCTCGGCCCGCGCGACCTCCGCCTTCGACGGCTTGCGTCGAGCCTTGGCCGGCAGCGCCTTCAACGCCGCGCCCAGGCCGCTGGCCGCCGTGGTGATGACGGTGTCCGGCGCGGCCAGGGCGGCGTCATGGGCCGCGCCCTCGCCGACCTCCCGCGCCGCGCCGTCCTTGAACAGGTCGCGCCCGACGTCCCAGGCCTCCAGCGCCCTGGCGCGCGAGGTCGTGGCCACCGTGTAGTCGTGGAGGCCGTCCGACCAGGCAAAGACCTTGAGCTTGCGCGCCATCCGCTTCGATGTGGCCAGGGTTGAGGACGGGGACGCGCACAAGCGCATGTCCCCAAACGGTTCGCCTACTTGCGCAGGTTCATCCCCAGGGTGGGGCCGATGCCGTCCGGATGGTCGCCGAACGGATTGCTGGCGTGATGCCTGGCCACCTTCTCCAGCCGGCGGCGCAGGTCGTCGTCGAGCGGCAGTTCGGCCCGCGGGACCGGATCGTCCTCGTTCTCGGGCTCATCGATGATCGAAGCGGCCAGGACCTGGCGCAAACGCGCGCCGAACCGGGCGTCGTCCGGCGAACCCGGGATGGGCGGCTCCTCCAGGAAAGCCAGGACCTCCTCGAGGGCGGTGTCGTTGTCGACGGCGTCGATCATCGCGGTTCTCCAAGCCAAGTTTCACCGATCATCAAACGATCACTGGCCCATGGCGGTTGCGAAGCGGACCCTCGCGGCCCTAGACAGGCCCGCTCACCTCTCTGGACGCTCGACCATGGCCTGGACCCGCCTGTACGAAGAAGCCGAGCCGCAGCGGGTCAACCGCTGGCTGGCCCAGAACGGCGTCTGCTCGCGGCGCGAGGCCGAGGCGCTGATCCTGCAGGGCCTGGTGTCGATCGACGGCCTGCGCGTCGACGACGTCGGCCGCAAGATCGAGCCGGGCCAGACCCTGGTGCTGTCCGACCGCGCCCAGGCCCAGCTGGAAGGCGCCCTGACGGTGATGATCCACAAGCCGGTGGGCGTCGTCTCGGCCCAGCCCGACACCGGCCAGGTGCCCGCCGTGCGCCTGCTGACCCGCGAGGCCCTGTACGGCCAGAGCCCGGTGATCCCCGGCTTCGAGAACAAGCTGGCCCCGGTCGGCCGCCTGGACATGGATTCGCGCGGCCTGCTGATCCTGTCGGAGGACGGGGTGGTGGCCAAGGCGGTGATCGGACCCGCCTCGGAGATGGAGAAGGAATATCTGGTCTGGGTCGACGGCTGGATCACCGACGACAAGCTGGCCCTGCTGCGCCACGGCCTCGAGCTGGACGAGCGCGCGCTGCGCCCCGCCCAGGTGGAGTTGGTCGGCCGCCAGCAGTTGAGGTTCATCCTGCAGGAAGGCCGCAACCGCCAGATCCGCCGGATGTGCGAACTGGTCGAGCTGACCGTGGTCGACCTGCTGCGAATCCGCATCGGCGACCTGCTGCTGGGCGACCTGCCGGAGGGGCGCTGGCGCCCCTTGACCCCGGCCGAACGGTCAAGCTTGATCAGCGGCCGTTGACCCCCGGCCAAGCGGGGGGCAGGGTCGCAATACCTCTTGGGGGATCGCGCCGGGAGGACTAAGTCCGGTCGTCCGTCACCGACAGTTCACACAGTCATGATCGCCATCAGCCCGACCGCCGCCAAAGACCAGCCAGCGCCGCCGCGCAAGAACCGCAACCGCCACCGCAAGCCGGTGCGCGCGCTGCGGACCATCCTGCCGACGATCGCCCTGGGCGTCGCCGTGGCGATCGTCGGCCAGGGCACGATCCGCGCCATGGCCGCCAAGGACGCGCCGCTCGCCGCCAGCGGCGCGCCGCTGCGGATGGAAAACCCCCGCTTCACCGGCACGCTGAAGGACGGCCGCGCCTTCCTGATCACCGCCACCTCGGCGACGCGCGACCCGAACAACGCCGACCAGGTGTTCCTCAAGAGCCCGGAACTGATCCGCGGCTACGGCTCCGACGCCCCCACCCACGTGGTGTCCAAGGACGGCGCCTACCAGGAGGAGAAGGGCTCGCTGCTGCTGACCGGCGACGTCAAGATCGACAACGGCGCGGGCTACCGCTTCGCCTCGCAGAAGGCCTTGATCGACACCCGCACCGGCGACCTGGTAGGCAACGCCGCCATCCAGGGCGCGGGTCCCAACAACAGCCAGGTGCAGGCCGACAGCTACACGGTCGGCGACAAGGGCGACCGGGTGATCTTCAAGGGCCGGGTGCGCACGCGCCTTCAACCGCAGCAGTGATCCAGTCCAGAGCCGAGACGCGCGGATCCAGGGCCAGGGTCTGCTTCCTCTACATCGCCCAGACCCACCAGATCCTGCACAGCCTGCCGATCGCCATCGCCATGGCCCGCGGCTGGCCCGACATCGACGTCGAGATCGCCGCCACCTCGCAGGAGCACCTGGACTATGTGCGCGGCCTGCTGGGCGCCCTGGGCGCCCCGCCGATCGCCTCGCGCCTGCTGCCGCCGACCTGGCTGCGGAACCTGCGGCTGAGGGGCGCCGTCACGCCGCCCAAGGCCTTGATGCTGGCCGCCAACGCCCGGAAACTGGGCCGCTTCGACGCCATCGTCACGCCCGAGCGCACCACCGCCCTGCTGCGCAAGCTGGGGGTCAAGGACAGCCTACTGGTCTACACCCAGCACGGAGCCGGCGATCGCGGCGGGCCGTTCGAGGCGCGGCTGCGGACGTTCGACCTGGTGATGGCCGCCGGGCCCAAGCAGCGCGACCGGATGATCGACGAAGGCTGGGTCACCCCTGGGGCCTGCGCCATGGTCGGCTATCCCAAGTTCGACATCATCGACGCCCTGCCGCCCTCGCCCCTGCCCGTCTTCGACCAGGCCAGGCCGGTGGTGCTGTACAACCCCCATTTCCACCCGACTCTCGGCTCATGGACACGCTGGGGCCGACGGGTGCTCGAGCAATTCGCCGACGACCGGCGTTACAATTTGATTTTCGCTCCCCATATCCGCCTCTTCGAAGGCGCCGATCCGAAGACCGTCGAGGCCCTGGCCCCGTTCGTCGATCATCCGCGCATCCACCTCGACCTGGGCGGGCCGGCCGCGATCGACATGACCTATACCCGCGCGGCCGACATCTATCTGGGCGACGTCTCCAGCCAGGTCTACGAGTTCCTGCGCACGCCCAAGCCCTGCCTGTTCCTCAACGCCGAGGGCGTCGCCTGGGAGGGCGACGAGAGCTTCCACCACTGGCGCTACGGCCCGGTCCTGGACGGCGTGGACGGCCTGCTCGACGCCGTCGGCTCGGCCCGGCGCACGCACGGCGACTATGTCGAGGCCCAGGAGCACGGCTTCGCCGAGAGCTTCGACCTGCAAGAGACGCCGTCGTCGACGCGCGCCGCCCAGGCGATCATCGACCGGCTGCCGAAGTCGAACCGTCGGCCAAAATGACCCAGGATTCCAACGTCTTGAAGCGGGTTCTGGCCAATGCCGGAACACTGCTCGGCGGCCGGACCGTCAACGCCCTGGTCGGCCTGGCCTATATCGCCATGACCGCGCGGGGCCTGGGCGCCGTCCAGATGGGCATGCTGGTGCTGATCAACGCCTACGCCCAGTTCCTCGGCGACGTGGCCAAGTTCCAGTCCTGGCAGACGGTGTTGCAGTACGGGACCGGCGCCCTCTTGGAGGACGATCGCCCGCGCTTCCAGCAGGTGCTGCGCTTCTCGATGCTGCTCGACCTGATCGGGGCGGCGGTCGGGGTGGCCCTGGGAGTCGGCGGCGCGCTGCTGCTGGGCTCGGCCTTCGGCTGGCCGAAGGAGCTGGCGCCGGCCGCCGCGCTCTACGCCCTGTCGATCGCCATGATGACCTCGGCCACCTCGGTGGGCCTGCTGCGCCTGTTCGACCGCTTCCGCTTCCTGGCCGCCGAGCAGGCCGTCAGCTCGGCGGTGCGCCTGGCCGGCTGCGCCGTGGCCTTCGTCTGCGACGCCTCGATCGGCTGGTTCCTGGCCGCCTGGGCGGCCGGCACCGTCGCCTCGTTCCTCTATGTGCTGGGCGTGGCCTGGTGGGACCTGGCGCGCCGCAAACTTCTGCAAGGCTTCACCCTGGCCGGTCCGCTGAGCGAGGGCCTGCCCGGCGCCTGGCGCTTCGCCTGGGCGACCAATTTCAACGGCAGCCTCGACACCGCCTTCACCCACGTCATCACCCTGGTGGTCGGCGCCGTGCTGGGCCCGGCCCAGGCGGCCCTGTGGCGGGTCGGCCGGCAGGTGGCCGACGGCATGGCCAAGCCGGCCAAGCTGCTGGTGCCCGCCCTCTACCCCGAACTGGCCAAGCTGAAGGCCACCGGCGGGGAGAAGGAGATGCACCGGCTGGCCGGCCAGATCGGCGTGATGGGCGGCGCGGTGGCCGGCGTGCTGCTGCTGGTCTGCGTGCTGTTCGGCGGACCGCTGCTGACCCTGGTGATGGGCAAGCCCTTCGCCGCCGCCGCGCCGATCATGACCTGGCAGGTCGCCGCCGCCGCCATCGGCATGCTGGCCCTGCCGCTGGAGCCGATGCTGGTCTCGATGAACAAGGCCGGCTTCGCCCTGCGCGTGCGCGGGGCGGTCTGCGCCATCTACCTGGTGGCCCTGGTCCCGGTGATCCGCGCCCTGGGCCTGACCGGGGCCGGCGTCGCCCTGGTCGCCGCCGCCGCCGCCATGGCCCTGGGCATGTTCTGGGCCCTGCGGCGAAGCTTGGCCCAAACCTCCGCCGTCAAAGACGATGAACAAACTTGCGCCGACCGTGAAAACGGCGCCAAAGGCCTTTCCTGATGATGACTCCGCAGATTACCCCGACCGCCTCCTCGCGAACCGTGCGTTTCGCCGATTTCCCCACCCTGACCGCCGCGCTCGACTTCGCGGCGACCGGTGAAACCGGGGTCAACCTCTATTCGCTGCGCGGCGAACTGGTCGAGGCCCTGCCCTACGCCAAGCTGCGCGAACAGGCCCTGGACCTGGCCCGGCGCCTGCTGGCCACCGGCGCCAGGCCTGGCGACAGCGTCGGCCTGATCGCCGACACCGACGCCGATTTCGTGCGCGCCTTCTTCGCCTGCCAGTACGCCGGCCTGGTCCCGGCGCCGCTGCCCCTGCCCGCGCCGCTGGGCGGCCGCGAGGCCTATGTCGAGCAGATCGCCCGCATGCTGGGCTCGGCCCACGCCAGGCTGCTGATCGGCCCGAACGGCATGAAGGACTGGGTGGCCGAGATCGCCGCCAGGACCGCGCTGGACTTCGCCGGCGTCCTGGCCGACCTGCCCGAGGCGGCCGGTCATGCACTGCCCGAGGTCACGCCGGACAACACCTGCTACCTGCAGTTCTCGTCGGGCAGCACGCGCTTCCCGACCGGGGTGCTGGTCACCCACCGCGCCCTGATGGCCAACGCCGTGGCCATCACCCGCGACGGCCTCAAGGTGCTGCCGACCGACCGCGCCGTCTCGTGGCTGCCGCTCTATCACGACATGGGCCTGATCGGCTTCCTGCTGAGCCCCATGACCAGCCAGATGTCGGTCGACCTGCTGCCGACCGGGGCCTTCGTGCGCCGGCCGCTGCTGTGGCTGGACCTGATCACCAAGAACGGCGGCACCATCTCCTACAGCCCGACCTTCGGCTTCGAGCTGTGCGCCCGCCGGGCCGAGGTGGCGTCGATCGAGCACCTGGACCTGAAGAACTGGCGCAGCGCCGGCCTGGGCGGCGACATGATCCGCACCGGTCCGCTGAAGGCGTTCTCCGAGCGCTTCGCGGCCGTCGGCTTCTCGGACACGGCCTATGTGGCCAGCTACGGCATGGCCGAGGCGACCCTGGCCCTGTCGATGGCCCCGCTGGGCGGCGGCCTGAAGGTCGAGCGCCTGGACGTCGAGCGGCTGGAGCAGCACGAGGCCGTCGTCACCGACGACGCCGACCGCTCGCGCGACTTCGCCCGCAACGGCCCCGCCCTGCCGGGCCACGAGCTGGAAGTGCGCGACGAGAACGGCGCCGTTCTGCCCGAGCGCGGCATTGGCCGCATCTACGCCCGCGGGCCCAGCCTGATGCGGGAATATTTCGAGCAGCCCGAGGAGACCGCCCGCGTGCTGTCGGCCGACGGCTGGCTGGACACCGGTGACCTGGGCTTCCTGATCGACGGCGAGATCGTCATCACCGGTCGCGGCAAGGACCTGATCATCCTCAACGGCCGCAACATCTGGCCGCAGGACCTGGAATGGACCGCCGAGGCCGAGGTCGAGGGCCTGCGCAGCGGCGACGTCGCGGCCTTCTCGGTCCCCGGCGACGGCGAGGAGGCGGTCGTGGTGCTGGTCCAGGCGCGCGGCGGCGACTCAGGCACGCGCACCGCCCTGGTCGAGAAGATCACCGGCGTGCTGCGCCTGCGCCACCAGGTCGAGACCCAGGTCCAGCTGGTCGGGGCCCACGCCCTGCCCCAGACCTCGTCGGGCAAGCTGAGCCGCTCCAAGGCCCGGGCCGCCTATCTGGCCGGCGCCTACGCCGAGCGCGTCTAGGCCATGAGCCGGGCTCCGACCGGAGCCGTGGTGGCCGTCACCGGCGCCACCGGCTTCCTGGGCCGTCGCCTGATCAAGGTCCTGGCCGACGACGGCTGGACGGTGCGCATCCTGGCCCGCCGCGACATCGCCGATCCGGCGTGGCTGGGCCTCGAACCTCAGCTGGTGATCGGCGACCTGGCCAACACCCGGGCCCTGGCGGCGCTGTGCGACGGCGCCGAGGTGGTGGTCCACGTGGCCGGCCTGATCAAGGCCTCGTCCCGCGCGGTGTTCGACCGGGCCAATGTCGAGGGCTCGCGGCAGGTCGCCCTGGCGGCCAAGGCGGCCGGCGCGCGACTCGTCCTGGTCTCCAGTCTGGCGGCGCGCGAACCTCAGCTGTCGGATTATGCGGCCTCGAAGCGTGGCGGAGAGGACACGGCCCGCGAAATATTCGGCGAAAGCCTGACCATTGTCCGACCACCCGCCATCTACGGTCCGGGCGACGTCGAGACGCTCAGATTGTTCAAAATGGCCTCTGAGGCGGCGATTTTGCCGGTCCTGGACCCCAGGGCCCGCATGGCCTGGATCCACGCCGACGACGCGGCCGCCCGCATCGCCGCCTTGGTCAAAACGCCGCGCCCCGGGCTCTACGCCTTGTCCGACAACCGTCCGGACGGGTATGGCTGGCGAGAATTGATGCAAACTGCGGCCAAGGCGGTCGGCGCTTCGCCCAGGCTGGTCCGGATTCCGGCGTGGGCGATCAAATCTTTGGCGAAACTGTCAAAATGGGCTTCGATCGCCACAGGCAAGGATACAATTCTCACGCCAGGCAAGGCCCGGGAGTTGCTTCACGCCGATTGGGCCCTATCTAGCAACGATCCGATTCCGGACTTTCCCCCGACGCGGTACCCTCTCGAAGAGGGATTCGCGCAAAGCGTGCGCTGGTATCGCTCGGAAGGCTGGCTGAAGGATAAAAAAGCTCGAAAATAGCCTATTACGGCGATTTTCTGGCAAGACGCCTGTTACAATTCGGTTATGTAGGACTTTGGTCGGGGATGTCGGCGCGTTCGATGGAAGCTGTTACGGATCTCACTCTGCGTGAAATCGGCTTGGCTACGGGCAAGGTGCTCGGACGCTCGGTCGATGTGACGAACGACACTCATATCGGCCGCGATCTCGCGGTCGATTCCTTGGCCCTGATGAACATCATCATGGAGCTCGAAGACAGCTTCGACATCTCCATTCCTCTGGATCGCCTGGCTTCGGTCGAAACGGCCGGAGACCTCGCCAACCTGATCAAAGATCTCCGGAATAGGGCCTAAGCAATGGGGCTGTTCGACAAGCACATCGCATATCGCGACGCATACAACGCAATCCGGCAAGCCGGCGCCGATCCCTTCAGCGTGCGCTTCGACGCCGTGGTCTCGCCGACCGAAGGCGTGATCAACGGCAAACGCACCATCCTGCTGGGCACCAACAACTATCTGGGCCTGACCTTCGATCCGGAAGCGATCGCCTCGTCGGTCAAGGCCGTGCAGGAGCGTGGCACCGGCACGACCGGTTCCCGCATCGCCAACGGCAGCTTCGAGGCGCACGTCGAGCTCGAGACAGCGCTGGCCAAGTTCTACAAGCGCAAGCACGCCATGGTGTTCACCACCGGCTACCAGGCCAATCTGGGCGTGCTGTCGACCCTGGTCGGCCGCGGCGACCACCTGATCCTCGACGCCGACAGCCACGCCAGCATCTATGACGGCGCGCGCCTGGGCCATGCCGAGGTCATCCGCTTCCGCCACAACGACCCGGAAGACCTGTACAAGCGCCTGCGCCGCATGAAGGACGTTCCGGGCGAGCGCCTGATCGTCGTCGAAGGCATCTATTCGATGATCGGCGACATCGCGCCGCTCAAGGAAATCGCCGCCGTGAAGCGCGAGCTGGGCGGCTACCTGCTGGTCGACGAAGCCCACTCGATGGGCGTGCTTGGCGAAAACGGCCGCGGCCTGGCCGAACTGGCCGGCGTCGAAGCCGACGTCGACTTCGTGGTCGGCACCTTCTCCAAGAGCCTGGGCGCCATCGGCGGCTTCTGCGTCTCCGACATGGACGATTTCGACGTCATGCGCGTCACCTGCCGTCCCTACATGTTCACCGCCTCGCTGCCGCCGTCGGTGGTCTCCTCGACGGTGACCGCCCTGCGCCGCCTGGAAGAACAGCCCGAGCTGCGTCACAAGCTGATGGCCAACGCCCGCCGCCTGTACGACGGCCTGAGCTCGATGGGCTTCATGACCGGCCCGACGTCCAGCCCGATCGTGGCGATCACCATGCCCGACACCGAGCGCGCGATCGGCATGTGGAACGCCCTGCTGCAGAACGGCGTCTATCTGAATCTGGCCCTGCCGCCCGCCACCCCGGACAGCCGTCCGCTGCTGCGCACCAGCGTCAGCGCCGCCCACACCGACGAACAGATCGACCAGGTCCTGGCCGTGTTCGCCGAGGTCGGCGCGTCGATGGGCCTGATCGAGAGCCCGCTGCAGCGCGTCTCGGCCTAACCGCCGCCAGATCCAAGACCCTGAAAAGGCCTGAGGGAAACCTCAGGCCTTTTTGGCGTTCTGGGCCTGGCGCGTGCGCCAGAGCCGCCAGAGCACGCCGGGCGCGGCCAGCACCGGGTGTCGCTCGCGCCACGGCGTCAGCGGCACCGACAGGCCCGTGTGGCGCTCGATCTTCCAGGCCGCGTAGCGCGCCGCCCCGTCGAAGGTGAAGGCGGCCTTGATCAGCCGCGCATAGTTCAGCGGCCGGCCCAGGCGACGCCGCAGCACCCAGGCGGCCTTGATCCGCTTGCGCTCCTCGGGCGGCAGGTTCGGCTGCACCGCGCCCCTCGACACGATGTCCAGCAGCCCCTCCTCCCGCCAGCAGGCGATCAGCAGCCGCTCATAGCGCGCCACGTCGAAGGCCAGGATCGACTGCTCGCGTCCGCCCTTCTCGACCCGGAACTCGGCGGCGTAGGTCTGCTGGAACAGGGCCGACCAATAGGCCTGCGGCGGTCCCTCCTCCGGGCCCAGGGCGGCGGCGAAGCGGGCGGCGGTGCGGGCGGCGTCGGCGACCGCGTCGATCACCGCCGGGGCGATGGCCGGGTCGGCGGTCCAGACCAGGGCCGCGGGCTGGACGAAGCGGGTCCAGATCGTGGTGTCCGCGCCCCGCCCCATCACCGCCCGCTGGAACTGGGCCAGGGTCATCGCGGCGACCTTGGCGCGCAGCACCCGGCCGTCGAGCTCGATCTCGTGATAGCTGACGTCGGGCCACAGCACCCGGCTCGCCAGGCCGCGCAAGCCCCGCCGGGGCCCGGCGGTCAGGACGTAGAAGTCCATCACCCCGTCCAGGTCGCCGGTCCGCAGGATCGAGCCGTAGAACAGCACCGCCAGCGGCGCCTCGAACAGCGCGACCAGCCTGGCCGCGTAGCCCACCGCGTGGGGCGGCGCCGGGGCCGACAGTTCGTCGCGGGTCAGGCTGGCGACGGTCTCGGTCACGAGGCCAGGAACCGCAGGGTCGGCGCCAGACCCACGGTCAGGCCGCAGCCGCCGTCATAGACGTCGCCGTCGACCACCAGGGGCTGGTCGGTGGTGATGCGCAGGCGCTCGGCGTCGCCGCGCCGATAGCCGTACTGTTCCTGCCAGGCGGAATCGCGCCCCTTGAGCAGGGCCGGGAAGGCGCCGGGCAACCGCCGGGGCGGGGCGTCGACCTCGAGATACTTCATGCCCTCGCGCGGCGGTCCGAACGGCATGAGGTTGAACGGCAGGCGCTTGAGCGTGGTGGCCAGGACGATGAAGCGGTCGGCCGTGCGCTTGTCCTGATCGTCGACGGCCAGGCACAGGGGCACGCCGGCCCGCCACTCGTCGCGAGCCCCGCCCATCACCGTGCCGATCAGCGCGCCCAGCACGCTCATAGCCACCGAGATGCTGTGGAAGGCGCCCAGCTTGTGGACGTTCTGGGCCAGGCTGGTGGCGCGCACGAAGGCCCCCAGGCCGAACACGAAGCCGCGCAGCGACGGCCGCCCGTCGTCCCAGCGCACTTCCAGCGGCGCGCGGAGCTTGATCACCGCCTTGTCGGACCGGGCCGCCGCGATGGCGTCCTCCAGGGTCCAGTCGCGCGGCACGCCCAGGTCGATGGCCAGGACGTTGGTCTTGCCCGAGGGCAACAGGGCGATCAGCGGCGGGTTGTCGCCGAAGGCGCGGGGCAGCAGGCTGAGCACGTCGCGGATCGTGCCGTCGCCGCCGTCGATGACCAGCAGGCCGACGCCGCACTGGGCGAAGGCCTCCAGGTCCTGTTCCAGGGCCTCGGGGGTCGCGGGCTCGACCAGCAGCACCGCGTCGGGCGTCGAGGTCTCCTCGGCGCGCCCGATGTTGGCGTGGCTCCTGGGATTGCGGACGACTCCGATGCGCATCAGCGCGATAGCCATGAGACGACGGAACCCTTGGGCGCGGCCAGGCCCTGAAGGATCTGGGCGGCGTGAACGACGAAACAGATCGCCGTCCAGACCGCGACGGCCGCGAAGCCGATGTCGGGTCGCCCGACCAGAACCGCAAGGGTCAGCAGGATCAGGTTGGGGTTGCGACGGGCGGTGATCAGCCGGAAGAAGCTGTCGAACGGCCGCCAGGCGTGCATCTCGACCTTGAACAGGGCCAGGAAGATCCCCTCCTCCACCCGTTGGGCGACATAGCCGCCGACGATGATCGCCAGCATCAGCCCGCCGTGCGGCACGGTGAAGCCCAGGGCCCCGAGGCCGACGAACCAGGCCCACCACCAGAACGGCGGGTGCACCAGGTCGATGCCGTGGTCGAAGACGTTGCCCCACTTGGACGAGGTCAGGGTCACCCGCGCCAGCTTGCCGTCGACGGTGTCGAGGAAGGTCATGATCCAGGCGCAGACCAGGCCCCAGCCGTACTGGCCCGTCCAGAACAGCCAGAAGGCCGCCAGCACCAGCAGAAAGCCGATCAGGGTCACCTGGTTGGGCGTCATCCTGGCCAGGGCGCACCAGCGGGTGACGATCCGGGCCGGCGTCGGCCAGACATACTTGGTCACCAGGTCGGTGACGCCCTTGTACGAGCCCTGGAACAGGCGCTTCTCGACGGCGACGCGGGTATCGGGCGTCAGGCGCTCCAGCACCGGCGGCTCGCGCTTGCGCAGGGCGCTGTTGTAGGCCGAACCCAGTTCCAGCGCCGTCAGGCGGGTCATGGCCAGGGCGGTGACGTCCTCGCCGGTGTCCAGCCGCACGATGGCGTCCCGGGCCACGGCGGCGGGCACGTTGACGGCGACCACGCGGCCGTTGTCGTCGACCAGGGCCACGCCCGGACGACCGGCCAGCGCCTTGATCAGCGACTCGTCGAACACCCAGCCGGCGTCGACCACCACCACGTCGCCCCGGATGAACACCGTGTCGGGCGTGGCCTCGACCAGGTCCAGACGGCGGTAGATTCGCGACAGCCGCTCGGCGGAGGTCATCCCCCAGAGGCGGGTTTTCGCCTGGCCCACCGTGACGGCGGACGGGCTGGCGGCCCCCTTCGGATCATTTTCGACGGTCACGATAGACAACCCCTTGAAACCCGAGGCGATTGATAAGCAGCTTCGGCTCCTTCCGCCAGAATCCGTGATCCAAGTCTTGTCGATATTCCGCCTCGCCCACCTCTCCGACCTCCACCTGCCGCCGCCGAAGGGCGCGTTCGGCTGGCGAGACCTGCTGTCCAAGCGGCTGCTGAGCCGCATCGCCTGGCGACGCAAGGGCGAGGAGCATCGGCCCGAGGTGCTGGCGGCGCTGGTCGCCGACCTCAAGGCCCAGGCCCACGACCATGTCGCCATCACCGGCGACCTGACCAACTTCGCGTCGAAGGTCGAGCTCGAGGCCGCCCGCCGATGGCTGGAGGCCCTGGGACCGGCTCGCGACATCACCGTCAGCCCCGGCAACCACGACGCCCTGATCGACCACGGGCAGGCTCAGCCGTTCGCGTCCTGGGCGCCCTGGCTTGGCGACGGCGGCGAGGCGAGCTTTCCGCAGGTGCGGGTCCGCGACGGCGTGGCGGTGTTCAACCTGTGCTCGGCCGTGCCGACCGCCCTGCACCTGGCCACCGGCCAGCTGGGCGCGGCGCAATTGGAACGCCTCGACGCCCTGCTCGGCGATCCCGCCTATCGCGACCTGTTCCGCGTGGTGCTGCTGCACCACCCGCCGGTGCCGGGCGCGGTGTCCAGGCGCAAGTCGCTGATCGACCAGGACGACCTGCGGGCCCTGCTGGCCCGGCGCGGCGCGGACCTCGTCCTGCACGGCCATGCCCACGAGGCGATGGTGGCGACGACCCCGGGTCCGGACGGAACGATGATCCCGGTGCTGGGCGTGCCTTCCGCCTCCGCGGCCGGCGGCCTCGGCCATCCCGCCGCGCGCTGGCACGGCGTCGAGATCGCCCGCCAGGCGGACGGGTCCCGCGAGGTCAAGGTGGTGGCGCGGGGGCTCGACCCGAAGACCGGCCAGGTGGCGGAGCTGGGCCGCTACGTCCTCACCCAGGCCGGCCGACCGGCGCCTCAGCGCGGATAGCGCATGCGAATCCGCGACCCGGCCATGGCCGCGAAACCGGCGGCGGCCGCGGCGAAGCGTGCGGATCGTACTTCCATCAAAAAGGGCGCATCCCTATTGTAAGGCTGACGGCGGCTCACGCCCCGAGGCGAGGCCGACCATGACCAATCCCACCGCGACGAGTTTCGGTTTTCCGCGCACCAAGGTCGCCGAAACGGCCAGCTGGCTCATTCTCGTGCGTCCCAAGCAGCCGACGTTTGGGTCATTGGTCCTGATATGCAAGGAAGAGGCCGAGGCTTTCTCGAAACTGAGTCCCGCCGCGTTCGCCGACCTGAAGACGGCGACGGACGGTATCGAGCGGATGCTCAGCGAGGTCGTGGCCTATGAGAAGATCAACTATCTGATGCTGATGATGGTCGACAAGGACGTGCACTTCCACGTGATCCCGCGCTACGCGGGAACGCGCGAGCATGACGGCCGGGCGTTCCACGACGCCGGCTGGCCCGCCGTTCCCGCCCTGGGCTCCACCGTCGACCTGGACCTGGACGCCGCCGAGCGCCTGGCCCAGACCCTGGCGCAGGCCTGGTCGGCGGCGTGAGCAAGCACCCGATCCCTGTTCCGCACGGCACGTCACGCCTCCGCCTGATCGACCGCTACCTTCTGCGCCTGCTGTTCTGGCCGATCATCGGTTGCCTGGGCGTGACGGTGATCGCCCTGCTGCTGGAACGCGTGCTGCGGCTGCTGGACGTGCTGTCGCAAAGCAGCGCCCGCTTCGGCTACGTCACCTCGCTGGCCGCCAACCTGGTGCCTCACTATCTGGGCCTGGCCCTGCCCGTGGCGTTCTTCGTGGCGCTGTTCATCGTCATCACCAAGCTGAGCGACGGCTCCGAGATCGACGCCCTGCTGGCCAGCGGCCAGTCCCTGACCCGCATCGCCGCGCCGTTCGTCTATGTGGGCCTGTTCCTGATGGTCTTCAGCCTGATCGTCTTCGGCTACATGCAGCCCTACAGCCGCTACGCCTATCGCGCCGTGATGCATGAGGCCATCAACGCCGGCTGGAACGGCAAACTGTCGGGCGGAGCCTTCATCGACGAGCCCAAGCTGCTGATGACCGCCGACGACGCCGACCCCGCCGGCCAGCGCCTGACCCGCGTCTTCATCCGCCGCCTCGACGCCAACGGTCGCGAGGAGGTGATCACCGCCGCCACCGCCGACCTGGGAGCCGACCCGGGGGTCAAGACCGTCACCATGCTGCTGCGCAAGGGCCAGCGGATCGGCCTGGACGCGCGCGGCCAGTACCGCACCCTGGTCTTCGACCAGTTCACCACCCAGGTGCCGTTGGCCGGCGCGGCCGCCCTGCTGCGGGCCCGCGGCGGCGACGAACGCGAGCTGACCCTGGGCGAACTGGCCCGGCAGGCCGAGCGGCCCAACCCGGTCGTGCCGCGCGCCACCCTGCTGGCCGAACTCTATGGCCGGCTGGCGCGGGCCTTCTTCCTGCCCTTCCTGCCGTTGCTGGCCTTCCCCCTGGGCCTGGCCGCCAAGCGCGGCAACCGCACGCCCGGCCTGATCATCGCCGGCGTGCTGCTGCTGGCCTTCCAGCACAGCCTGCAACTGGGCCAGAGCCTGGCGGAGTCCGGCAAGGCCATGCCCCTGGCGGCGATCGGCGCGCCGTTCCTGATCTTCACCAGCTTCAGCGTCTGGATGTTCATCGGCAGCCGCAAGCGGCCCGGCCAGACCCCGGTCAGCGAACTGATCCGCCGCATGGGCGCCGGCATCGTCCGCTTCCGCCGCATGTTCCGCTCCAAGTTCGAACGGGCGAACGCATGAAGATCCAGCTCTATGTCCTGCGCACGGTCGCGACCCGGGTGCTCGGCGCCGCCGTGGTCCTGTTCTCGATCCTGCAGATCCTCGACCTGCTGGAAGTGACCACGGAAATCCTCGACCGCGGCCTGGGCACGGCAGGCGTGCTGTATTACGCCGCCCTGCGCTCGCCGCGCCTGGTCGAGCAGGTGGCCCCGATCGCCACCCTGGCCGGCGGTCTGTTCGCCTTCTCGCAACTGGCCCGCGAGAGCGCGATCATCGCCATGCGCGCCACCGGCATCTCGGCCTATCGCATCGTCGGCATGGCCCTGCCCGTGGCCTTCCTGGTCATGGCCCTGGACTTCAGTTGCTCCCAGGTCATCGCCCCGCGCACCGACCCGGTGCTGAGCGCCTGGTGGCAGGCGACCACCCCGGTCGCCGACCGCAAGGTTCCGGGCCCGCGCAGCTTCCGGGCCGGCGACGACCTGGTGATCGCCGACGGCGCCTCGTCCGACGGCCGCCAGCTGAACGCCGTGAGGGTCTATCGCCGTGACAAGGCCGGCCGACTGATCGAGCGCATCGAGGCGCCGACCGCCACCTACGGCCACGGCGGCGGCTGGACGCTGAACAAGCCGGTGATCGTCCGGTTCAACGGCGAGCAGGTCAATGTCGTGCCCGCCGCCCAGATGAGCTGGCCCTCGCCGCTGCATCGCCAGGACGTCCAGGCCCTGTTCGCCGACAGCCCGGTGCCGACCGCCGCCACGGCTCGCCGCGTGCTGCTGAACGGCGGCGGCGACCGTCCGGCGGCCTATTACGAGACCCAGTTCCTGGCCGCCTTCGCCGGCCCGTTCACGGCCCTGGTGATGATGCTGCTCAGCGCGCCCGTGGCCCTGGCCAACTTCCGCAGCAGCCAGGGCGCCGTGCTGCTGACCGGCGGCCTGGCGGCCGGCCTGATCTTCCTGGTCGCCAACGGCATGCTGACCGCCCTCGGCGAAGGGGGGGCGCTGTCGCCACTCCTCGCCGTCTGGGGCGGCCCCGTGATCTTCGCCGCCCTCGCGGTCTACGCCTTAGTCGTCTTGGAGGGCTGAATGCCGTTCGACACCGTCGATTCCGACCTTACGGTCATTCCCGTCCGCACCAGGGCGGAGCTGAAGCGCTTCATCAACCTGGCCAACCGCCTCAACGCCAAGGACCCCAACTGGGTCGTGCCGCTGATGATGGAGCGGATGGCCGCCCTGACGCCGAAGACCAACCCGTTCTTCGAGCACGCCGAGGTCCAGATGTGGCTGGCCCAGCGGGCCGGCCGCGACGTGGGCCGGATCAGCGCCCAGATCGACGCCCTGGCGGTCCAGGAACCCGGCCAGAAGACCGGCAATTTCGGGATGATCGCCGCCGAGGACGACCCGGCGGTGTTCAAGATCCTGTTCCGCACCGCCGAGGACTGGCTGCGAGCCCGCGGCTGCACCAACGCCCTGGGTCCGTTCAACCTGTCGATCAACGAGGAGGTCGGCCTGCTGGTCGACGGCTTCGACACCCCGCCGATGGTGATGATGGGCCACGACCCGGCCTATGCCGCCGCGCGGGTCGAGGAGCAGGGCTACGCCAAGGCCAAGGACGTCTACGCCTATGTCTGCGACCCCACCGCCGCCCTGCCGGCCGTGGTGGTGCGCCGGGTCAAGCGCGGCCTGCCCGAGGGCGTGACCCTGCGCCAGCTCGACATGAGCCGCTATGACGAGGAGGTCCGGTCGCTGACCAGCATCCTCAACGACGCCTGGGCCGGCAACTGGGGCTTCGTGCCCACCACCGAGGCCGAGACCGCCCAGCTGGGCAAGGCGCTGAAGGACGTGCTCGACAAGCGCCTGATCCTGTTCGCCGAGATCGACGGCGAGCCGGCCGGCTTCATCGTGCTGCTGCCCAACGTCAACGAGGCCATCGAGGGGCTGAACGGCAAGCTGCTGCCGTTCGGCTGGGCCAGGCTGCTGTGGCGGCTGAAGGTCAAGCGGGTGAAGTCGATCCGCATCCCGCTGATGGGCCTCAAGCGCAAGTTCGCCGACAGCCTGCGCGGCCAGGTCGTGCCCTTCCACCTGATGAACGCCGGCCGCGACGCCGGCCTGGCCCTGGGCTACGACAAGTTCGAGTTCTCGTGGGTGCTGGAAGGCAACCTGCCGATGCGACGGATCTCCGAGGCCATGGGCGCGGAAATCTACAAGACCTACCGCATCTACGAGAAGGCGCTTTGAGCGGCTTCCAGGCCCTGGTCCTGGCCGGCTCGCGCGGCGGGGTCGATCCCGTCGCCGAATACGCCGGCGTCAGCCACAAGGGCCTGATCGTCCTGGGCGGCCAGACCCTGCTGACCCGGGTGCTGACGGCGCTGGACCAGGCCGGGGCGCGGCGGATCGGGGTCTCGACCTCGGACGCGGCGCTGGAGGCGGCCCTGGTGGCGATGCTGGCGGCCCCGACCCTGGCCGCCGACATCGAGGTGCTGGCTTCGGCGCAAGGGCCCAGCCTGAGCGTCCGCCAGGGCGCGGCGGCCATGGGCACGCCTCTGCTGGTCACCACGGTGGACCACGCCCTGCTCCGCCCCGAATGGGTGACCGAGTTCCTGGCCGATGCGCCGCAGGACGCCGACATCGCCATCCTGCTGGCCCCCGAGGCCCTGGTGCGGGCCGCCGCGCCGGAGACCAAGCGCACCTATCTGGCGTTCCGCGACGGCCGCTATTCGGGCTGCAACCTGTTCCTGCTCAAGACCGACCGCGCCCTCCAGGCCATCGACCTGTGGCGCAAGGTCGAGCAGCACCGCAAGCAACCCTGGAAGATCGCCGCCATGCTGGGTCCGGTGATGCTGGGCCGCTACCTGCTGGGCCTGATGACCCTGGACGAGACCGTCGGCCGCATCGGCGCCCTGGCCGGCGTCAAGGCCGTGGCGGTGCGGGCCCGGCACGGGCTGGCGGCGGTGGACGTCGACAAGCCCAGCGACCTGGACCTGGTGCGGAGCCTGGTGGAAGGCTGAAAGGCCGATCCATCGGGCGCGGCGGGGTCAGGGCCGCGACAGGCCCGGATGCACGCCGCGCCGGAGGCCCTGCTGGCCGGCGACCCGCTGTAGCAGGTCGATCAATTGGCCGCGCTCCTCCGCCGAGAGGGCCGCCAGCAGCTCTTGCTCATGCGCCCGCGCCTGCTCTCCGATCGCCTTGAGTTCGGCCTCGCCGGCCGGCGTCAGGGTGATCCGGTGCGAGCGGCGGTCCTGTTCGTCGCGCACCCGATGCACCAGTCCCCGGCCCTCGAGTTCGTCGGCCATGGCGACGAGCCGGCTGGGCGGCATGCCGATCGCCTCGGCCAGCTCCCTCTGCGTCGATCCGGGATTGCGGACCAGGAACCGCAGGACGCCGACCAGCGGCGGCGTCAGCCCCAGGGCCTGGGTCCGCGCGGCGAACTTCGCCGCCGCATGGGCCCCCAGCTGGGCCAACAGGAACGCGGCGCCGTCCCGCGCGCCATCTCCCGCGCCGTCGCTCACGTCGACACCCCTTGCTCCAATCGATTACATATAATAATGATTACATCATGTAATCATTATTCCTGAACTCACACATGGCAGAGGTCCCGCGCCCTGTCATCCGCGATCAGGCGATCGTCCGTCGAAGGAGCAAGGCCTTGAACACCGTTTCCACCGCGACACCACCCGACCTGCTCGATGGAAAGGTCGCGCTGGTCGTCGGCGCCAGTCGAGGCATCGGCGCCGCGACGGCCAAGGCGCTGGCGCGCGCGGGCGCCAAGGTCATGCTCGCGGCGCGCGACGCGACGGCGCTGGCCGGCCTGGTCGAAGACATCCGCGCCGAAGGGCGCCAGGCGCGCTTCGCGACGGTCGATGTCGGCGACGCGTCTTCCGTCGAGAAGCTGATCGAGGCGACGCTGGACGCGTTCGGCCGGCTCGACATCGCCTTCAACAACGCGACCGACGCCTCGATCCCCCGCCCCCTGGCCGAGATGGACGTCGATGACTTCGACCGCGCCATCCGGACCAATATTCGCGGGACCTTCCTTGGCATGAAGCACCAGATCCCGGCCATGCTGGCGACCGGCGGCGGTTCGATCGTCAACATGGCGTCGCTGGCGGGGGTCCAGGGCGTGGCCAATCTCGCCGGCTATGTGACAGGCAAGGCCGGCGTCATCGCCCTGACCAAGGTCGCCGCGCTCGACTACGCCGACCAGGGGGTTCGCGTGAACGTCCTGGCCCCCGGGCCGATCCTGACGCACCATCTGGAAGCAGCCGGCGAGCGGGCCCAACGCCAGGCGGCGATGGCCACGCCCATGCGGCGCATCGGGGTCGTCGACGAGGTCGCCAACGCCGTCCTCTGGCTTGGCTCGGACGCCAGCGGCTTCATCACCGGCGCGACCCTCCCCATCGACGGCGGCCAGTCGGCCGGCGTGAAGCCCGAACACATGTATCGCCAGGGCCAATAGGCCCCGGCGAGCGGATCGCGACGAGCGGCGCGATTTTCTTCGGGTCGCGTGTCGATCCGCCAGGGGCTGGTTCGTCGTCCTCAATAGCGAGACAGTGCAGCGGACGATAACGTTCGCGGCTCGCTCCAGGAGGATGCCCTATGCGCTTCATGTCGTTCGTAAAGTCCGCTCAACCCGCGGCCCCGACCCCGGAACTGATCGAGGCGATGCACAAGCTCGCCAACCGCGAGATCCAGGCCGGCCGCATGATCGATTCCGGTGGCCTGGAGCCGCTGGCCAACGGCGCCCGCGTCAGCATCACCGACGGCAAGGTCAGCGTGCTCGACGGGCCGTTCGTGGAGGCCAAGGAGGTCATCGGCGGCTACGCGATCTTCGAATTCCACAGCAAGGAAGAAGCGGTCGCCTCGGCGGTCGAGTTCATGCAGCTCCACGTCGAGCACATGCCGGGCTGGGAGGGGACCTGCGAGGTTCGGGCGTTCGCCGGGTTCGCCGGCCAGTGAGGCGGCCGTGACGGCCGCCGACGCCCACCGCGCGATCCTCGCCGTCTGGCGGGTCGAACAGCCCCGGCTGATCACCAGCCTGGCGAGGATGCTGCGCGACGTGCCGCTGGCCGAGGAGCTGACTCAGGACGCCCTGCTGGCCGCCCTTGAACGGTGGCCGGCGACGGGCGTCCCCGAAAGGCCCGGGGCCTGGCTGATGGCGACCGCCAAGCGCCGGGCCCTGGATCGGCTGCGTCGCGGCAGGATGCTCGACCGCAAGCACCAGATGGTCGCCTGGGACCTGGAGGCCGAGGAGCAGGCCATGCCCGATCTGGACTCCGCCCTCGACGACGACATCGGCGACGAGCTGCTGCGGCTGATCTTCACCGCCTGTCATCCGCTGCTGTCGCGCGAGGCCCGCGCGGCCCTGGCGCTGCGGATGATCTGCGGCCTGACCACCGATGAGATCGCCCGGGCGTTCCTGGTCCCCGACACCACGATCGCCCAGCGCATCGTGCGCGCCAAGCGGACCCTCTCGGACTCGGGGCTGGCCTACGAGACCCCGCGCGGCGAGGAACTGGCGCAGCGGCTCTCGACAGTGCTGGAGGTCGTCTACCTGATCTTCAACGAGGGCTACACGGCGGCGCGCGGCGAGGACTGGCTGCGTCCCCAGCTCTGCAACGAAGCGCTGCGCATGGGCCGCGCGCTGACCGCCATCGCGCCGCGCGAGCCCGAGGCCCACGGCCTGCTGGCCCTGATGGAGCTGAACGCCTCGCGCGCGGCGGCGCGCACCGACCCGGCGGGCGAACCGATCCTGATGCTCGACCAGAACCGCGCCCTCTGGGACCAGCTACGGATCCGCCGCGGCCTGCGGGCGCTGGAGCGGGCGCGCGAACTGGGCGGGGCGGACGGCGTCTACGCCCTGCAGGCGGCCATCGTCGCCTGCCACGCCCAGGCGGGGACGGCGGGCGACACCGACTGGCCGCGCATCACCGGGCTCTATGCGCGACTGGCCGCCGTCGCGCCCTCCCCGGTCGTCGAACTCAACCGCGCGGTCGCCGTCGGCATGGCCCACGGCCCGGAGGCGGGGCTGGCGATCCTCGACAGGCTCGTGGGCGAGCCGGCGCTCAAGGGCTACCACCTGCTGCCCAGCGTCCGGGGCGACCTGCTTCACAAGCTGGGCCGCTTCGGGGAGGCGCGCGCCGAATTCGAAGCCGCGGCGACCCTAGCCGGCAACCGACGCGAACAGGATTTTCTGAAGCGGCGGGGGGG
>NZ_AKKF01000198.1 GCF_000281955.1 Caulobacter sp. AP07
GGCTCGCGCCGCCGCCGCCGCGCCGGTCTCGACGCCGGCCGAGCTCGTGCTGGCCAGGACCCGCCGCAACGAAGGCTCGCCCGCCGCGCGGCTCAAGACCCTATCCTATCTGGACAACGTGCTGGCCCGGGCCGAGGCGCTGGCGGCCGGCGCCGACGAGGCGGTGATGCTCAACAATCGCGGCGAACTGGCCTGCGCCTCGGCGGCCAACCTGTTCTGGATCGCCGGCGACCGGCTGTTCACCCCCGCCCTGAGCTGCGGCGTGCTGAACGGCATCGTTCGGGCGCGGGTGCTGGCCAAGGCCGCCGCCCTGGGCGCCCCGACCGCGGTGGTCGCGACGGACGCGCGGGCCCTGGAGGGCGCCCAGGCGGCGTTCCTGACCAACAGCCTGATCGGCGTCCGGCCCGTCGCCAGCTTCGAAGGCCGCGCCTTCGCGCCGCATGACCTGGTCGAGCGCCTGCGCGCCGCGCTCTAGGAGGCGTGGACAGTTAGCTGACCCAGGCCCATGGGTGCTTCTTCAACTCAAAAATTCCGTCATCACCCGCTTTATGCGGGTGACCCAAGCGGCGCTGACATGGTGTCGGATTCGGCTTGGGTCCCCCCAACAAGTCGGGGGATGACGACCGTGGGTGGGCATGGGCGCCGGGCCGTCAGTGAACCCGCAGAACCTTGTCCGACAGTCGCGGCCGCAGATAGTAGGTGCGCTTGAACGTGATGGCCTTGGGCGACACCAGCTTGATCGGCGACTCGTAGTTGTAGCTGGCCCTGCTCATGATCACGCTGTGGCTGGCCGGAAGCACGCTGACGGGGATGTCCAGCACCGCGCCGATCGCGGGGCAGTCGGCCGGCGCGTTGGATTTGTCCGACCAGTCGACGGTGTCCTTGCCCGAGGCGTCGGAGACGATGCTGACGATGCACATGTGCAGGTCCGTGGTGGGAAACGGCGCCATCAACAGCTGGCCCGCCGCGAAGACGTCGGAGCTCTGGGCGTCGGACAGCTGGGTGGAGCGCGCCACCACGTCGCCGATCGACGAGGCCAGGTGGCTGAGACGGCGCTGGGCGATCATCGCTTCGGTCAGTTCCGCCATGCCGCAATAGAACAGCAGCAACACGGGCGCGATCAGGGCGAACTCCACCGCCGAGACGCCGCGGCGATCACGCCACAGGGTCGCCAGGGCGCGGCGTGGACGAAATTCAGGTGTCATCGGGGCACTTGACCTCGGGAACGGGCTCGGTGTCGTAGGGTTCGTTGCGGAACAGGGCGGCGAACGTGATCTCGCGATTGCCATCGGCGCCGGCCACCGCGCCCTGCAGCAGGGGCGTGATGATCGGCCATTTGTAGTAGCCGCGCACCAGGATGATCGAGTTGGCGCCGCCCGGGTTCCAGCAGGCGCCGCCGGCGGGGGGACGCTTCAACGCAGTGGCGCCGGTGAACGCGGGCAGGACGCGGACGTCGAGGGTGATCGCCGCTTCGCAGGAAGTCGCCGGCACGGGCATCTGGGCGCACACCGCGGTCTTGAACGCGCTGGCGTCCTGCTTGAATTCGCCGGTGCGGATCTGGCGGTCGAGGTTCATCAGCGCGTTCTCCAGCGTGATCGACACCAGGAACACCAGGCCGAGCTCGAGGATCGCGAAGATCAGTCCGAAGAAGGGTATGGCGACGAAGGCGAACTCGACCGCGGTCGCGCCGTCCTCGGCGCGCGCGAACCGGCGCATCAGGCCGGATCTGGCCGGCGAACGGTTCGGTCGGGATTGATCGGCCATGCCGGAGGGGTCCGCGTCAGCGCCTCGTGGAGGAGGAGGCCACGCAGTCTAGCGACAGCGTTCCTAATTACAGGTTTAGACCCCTGACATTCAGGGCCGCGCGCGAGACCTATTTGCTGGGGTCGGCGGCGACGGGCGCCGCGCCGCCCAGCTGGGCGCAGCGGTCGCCGCAGGCATAGGTCGAGCTCGTCACGCCGCGCTGCACGATGACCGCCTGGTCGGGGATGTCCGAGACGACGATCTGGCGGTCGGCCAGCGGCCGGCCGCCGGCGTCGAACGCCAGGACCGTGGTCGTGCCGACCTTCTTGCCCATGACGATCAGGGTGCGGTCGTTGACGAGGCTGACATCGGCCACGGTCGGGTCGCCGACCACGATGTCGCGCACGGGCGCCGAAAGCGAGATGCGCGTGGCCTGGCCGGCGCTGACGGACAGCGACGCGGCCGGGATCTGGGCGGCGACGGCGGTGACGCCGAGGCTCAGGCAGGCGCAGAAGGCGAGGGTCAGGCGGCGCATGATCATTCTTTCCAGGCTCGATGCCGACCTCAGAATGACTCGGAATGGTCAATAAAGACCTAAGAGCATAGATCTTGTAGTCTTCCCGACAATTCAGAAACCGTTGCCCCATAAGGGGTTTTACGACTCCAAGACGTGGTACAGTTAAGAGTTGATAATAGTAAATTTATGTAAACCAACAAAAAAATCCGCGAAACCATCCGACATTTACTGGCCATTAAGCGAGGTGGGCGAAATTGATCGTGTTTTCGGGGGTAAGCAAGTCGACACGGCTTGAGAGCCCAAAGCCAATTGCCGACTAGGAGATCTACCATGTCGAAGTTCGTCACCCGCTTCCTGAACAATGAATCCGGCGCCACGGCCATCGAGTACGGCCTGATCGTCGCCCTGATCGCCGTCGTGATCGCCACCATCGTCAGCACGCTGGGCGGTCACCTGAAGGACGCGTTCGACAAGGCCGACAAGGCCGTCACCGGCGCGTCTGCGGCTCCGTAAGCCGTCTACGCTCGAAAAAGAGGGCCTCGGCAGCAGTGCCGGGGCCTTTTTTTTCCCCTCGCCCAAGGAACCTCAACCATGTCGAAGTTCGTCACTCGCTTCCTGGACAATGAGTCCGGCGCCACGGCCATCGAGTACGGCCTGATCGCCACGATGATCGCCGCCGTCGTCGCCGGCGTCGTCGGCCTGATCGGCGGCCACGTGAAAGACGCGTTCCAAAAAGGCGACGACATCTTCACGGCCAAGTAGGCCGCCTCCCGGCTCCAGCCAGGTCGCCGGAGCCTTCGATTTCGATTTCGATCCGCGAGGCGAGAGTTTCGCCGCGCGGGAAACCATTGCTTCATGCGATCGGCCCAGACTGGCGCCGATTGAACAGGCAAGGCCGTCATGCAGATCATTCAGTTCGCCCTGCTGCTCGTCTTCCCCGCGCTGGTGGTCATCGCCGCGCTGAAGGACGTCACCAGCTTCACGATCCCCAACTGGATCTCCCTGGCCCTGATCGTCGCCTTCGTCCCGGCGGCGCTGCTCAGCGGCGCCTCGCTGGCCGCCATCGGCCTGTGCCTGGCCATCGGAGTCGGCGCGCTGCTGGTCGGCATGGGCATGTTCGCCGCCAACTGGATCGGCGGCGGCGACGCCAAGCTGTTCGCGGCGGCGGCCCTGTGGCTGGGTTGGCCCGCGGCCTTCTCCTTCATGCTGGCGACCGGACTGGCCGGCGGCGCCCTGACCCTGGGCCTCCTCAGCCTGCGTTCGGGCTGGTTCGCGCCCATCGTGGCCGGCGGCCCGGCCTGGGTGCGCAAGCTGGGCGCCGAGGGCGGCGACATCCCCTACGGCGTGGCCATCGCGGTCGGCGCCCTGGCGACCTTCCCGCAAGGCGCCCTGGCCGTGGCCATCGGCGCCTGAAACTCGACCCGCGTCAGCCTGTCGCGGCTCCAAATCGCCGATACCAAGCGCCGCCTTTAGTCGCTGTTAACCATGGCCGCGCGAGCATGCGACCTGGCCAGAAAGGCCATCCGACGATTCGTGCGTGATCGCTTGAAGGCGGCTCGCCCCGACCTGCCTCCCCGTCGATAGAGCCCGACCGCATGAACCCTCTTCGCGTCATGATCGTCCTGATCGCCGCTGTTTCGGCCATCGGCCTGGCCGTGGTCATGCAGAAGGCGATGGGCGGCAAGGCGCCGCCCGCGGCGGTCGTCCAGGCGCCGGTCGCCACCGACAAACCCATGACCCAGGTGCTGGTCGCCAAGCGCGACCTGGTGATCGGCGAACGCCTGACCGCCGCCGACGTGACCTGGCAGGCCTGGCCATCCGACGCCATCAACGCCGCCTTCATCACCAACGGCGCCGCCGCGCCCGCCCCGACCAAGACCGCCGCCAAGGCCGCCAAGGCGGTCGGCGACGTGGCCGACGGGATGATCGGCGGCGTCACCCCCGAAAAGGCCATCGAGGGCGCGATCGTCCGCGACCCGATCCTGGCCGGCGAGCCCATCACCTCCCGCAAGATCGTCCGCGGCGGCGAAGGCGGCTACCTGTCGGTGGTCCTGTCGCCCGGCAAGCGCGCCATGGCCGTGCCGGTCACCTCCGAGACCGCGGTCGGCGGCTTCGTCCTGCCCGGCGACCGCGTCGACGTCCTCCAGACCCACGAGGGGCCGAGCGGTGGCGAAGGCGAAGGCGCGGCGGCCAAGACGGTCGTCGCCGACACCATCCTGCAGAACGTGCGGGTCCTGGCCCTCGACCAGAGCACGACGGCCGAGAAGGACGCCAAGACCATCGTCGCGGCCACGGCCACGCTCGAGGTCGGGCCGATCGAGGCCGAGGCCCTGGCCCGCGCCAAGGCCGCCGGCCCGGTCACCCTGATCCTGCGCGCCTACACCGACCTGGGCGGCCCGTCCGGCCTGGGCGTCCGTTCCCAAGAGTCCAACGTCGTCCGCGTCAATCGCGGCGGCCAGACCTCCAGCATCGCGGTCCGCCCATGATCCGCCGGCTCCTTTCCGCCTCGCTCGCCGCCGCCCTGGCGCTGGCACAAGCGACCGCCGTCCTGGCCGACGGACCGGCCGGTGGCACCCATACCTATCGGCCGGCCCGCGTCGCGCCGCGCGCCACCCTGACGCCGGCGATGGCCCCGCCCGCCGAACAGGTGCTGCGCGTCGACCTCACCGCCGGCCCCGGCAGCCAGAACCTGAACCTGCCGAAGGGCAAGTCGGCGATCATCGAACTGCCCGTCGACGTCCGCGACATGCTGGTGACCAACCCGCAGGTGGCCGACGCCGTGCTGCGCAGCCCGCGCCGCATCTATGTGCTGGGCGTGGGCCAGGGTTCGACCGACGCGGTGTTCTTCGACGCCGCCGGCCGCAAGATCCTGACCCTGGCCATCCGCGTCGACCAGGATTCCGGCCAGCTGGAAGACACCCTGCGCCGCGTGCTGCCCAACGCCAACATCCAGGTCCAGCCGATCCGCGACAGCGTCATCCTGACCGGCCTGGTCGCCAACGCCGGCGAATCCACCATGGCCTCGCAGATCGCCGCCCAGTTCGTGGGCAAGCCCGAGAACGTCCTGAACATG
The DNA here is from genome assembly GCF_000281955.1 of Caulobacter sp. AP07. Taxonomy (GTDB): domain Bacteria; phylum Pseudomonadota; class Alphaproteobacteria; order Caulobacterales; family Caulobacteraceae; genus Caulobacter. Next base: position 5,334 of record NZ_AKKF01000198.1, read on the forward strand.
CTGGCCATCGCCGGCAAGGACCAGGTGATGCTCAAGGTCCGCATCGTCGAGGTGCAGCGCAACATCATCAAGCAGCTGGGCGTCGACTCCAACGCCGTGCTCGGCCAGCTGGGCGAGACCCAGTACAAGTTCGGTCTCAGCCCCACCTACGCGGTGAACGGCGGCCTGCTGGGCGGCGGCATCGGCGGCTGGCTGCGCGACACCACCAAGCAGCCGCAGATGGTGGTGCCCTGCGCCGCCGGCGTCAGCGGCAGCTGCTACCAGGTCGTCCACTCGACGGTCTTCGACACCGTCGACGCCAACGGCAATCCGATCAAGGTGATCAACGGCAACACCGCCACGGTCAAGGACACCGCCGGCAGCCCGGGCCTGAACCAGGGCAAGGGCATGATCCAGGCGTTCGAGCGCGTGGGCCTGGTGCGCACCCTGGCCGAACCCAACCTGACCGTGGTGTCGGGCGAGGCCGGCAAGTTCCTGGTCGGCGGCGAGTTCCCGGTGCCGACGGGACAGGACTCCACCGGCAAGGTGAGCATCGAATTCAAGCCCTACGGCGTCGGCCTGGGCTATACGCCGATCGTGCTGTCGGGCGGCCGCATCTCGCTGAAGCTGTCGACCGAGGTTTCCGAACTGAGCAGCCTGGGGGCCTTCACCCTGGCTTCCACCACCGGCGGGGCCTCGCTGACGGTGCCGGGCCTGACCGTGCGGCGGGCGGAAACCACGGTCGAACTGCCCTCGGGCGGTTCGCTGATGATCGCCGGCCTGCTTCAGCAACAGACCAAGCAGAACATCGACGCCCTGCCGGGCATGACCAACCTGCCGATCCTGGGTTCGCTGTTCCGCTCGCGCGACTATCTGAACGGCGAGACCGAGCTGGTGGTGATCATCACCCCCTACATCGTCGACCCCACCCGACCCCAGGACCTGCAGACCCCGGCCGACGGCCTGCAGACGGCGAGCGACATGAGCACGGCCCTGCTGGGCCGCCTCAACAAGGTGGTCAAGGCGCCGACCGGCGCGAACGCCGGGCGCGCCTACCAGGGCCCCGTCGGCTATGTGATCGAGTGAGAACGCGGACATGACGCGACCCCATCTTCATCGGCTTACGCCTTCGACCTTCGCGAAACTGGCCGCGACGGGCCTGGCCCTGGCGCTGCTGACGGCGTGCGCCTCGACGGGCGAACAGGCGCAGACGGCCGCCGCGCCGCGTACCGACACCGAACTGTGGGTCGACCGCGTCAAGGTCGACGCCCATCCGGACGAGCTGCTGCTGGCGCCGCACGCCGAGGGCCTGTCGCCCGCCCAGGATCAGGCGCTCGACGGCTTCCTGAGGCGCTGGCTCGAGGCCGAGGCGCGCGAGATCCTGATCAGCGCCCCCGTGGGCGGTCCCAATTCGGACGTCCCCGGCCGCATGGCCTTCGCCGCCCGCACGCGCCTGGTCGGCATGGGCGCCCCCGCGACCGCGGTGCGGATCGTCGGCTATGACGCCGGCGGCGCGCCGAACGCGCCGCTGAAGGTCGGCTTCCTGCGCTATCGGGCCTCGATCCCCCAATGCGGCGGATGGGAGAACGTCACCGCGACCCGGGACAACAAGCCCTACGAGAACTATGGCTGCGCCGTCACGGCCAACATGGCCGCCCAGATCGCCAATCCCGAGGACCTGCTGGGTCCGCGCGACAGCACCCCGGCCGACGCCGGCCGCCGCGACACGGTGATGGGCAAGTACCGCAAGGGCGAGGTCACGGCTTCGGCCAAGGACGAGCAGGCCACCGGCGCCGTCTCGAAGGCGGTCAACTGATGACCACGCGCACCGACCACGATCCCTTCGACCTCGGCTTCGACGCCGACGACGAGTTCGCCGCGCCCGGCGCCGATCCGTGGCGCGCCGCGCCGGCGCCCGCGACCCGGCTGGACGACCCGTTCGCCGACTTCCCGCCCGCCCGCCCGGGCGACGGCGGCGCCGCGCCGTTCATCGACCTGCCGCCGCCCGCGCCGCCCTATGCGCCGAAGGTCCAGGCCGCCGCCACCCCCACGCCGGGCGCGCCGAGCGCGCCGACCCTGACGGTCGAGCCTGTCGCGCCGTCGCCGCCCCCGACTCCGGCCCCCAGCGCCTACAGCCCGACGCCCGAGATCATCGCCGCCGGCGACGACATGGGCGAGGCCGCCGTGCCGCGCATCACCATCCACGCCTTCTGCGCGCGCCCGGAGACCGCCGGCCTGGTGGACGCCGCCTCGGCCGACCGCCGGATGGTCCGCGCCTCGACCAGCGTCCAGCCGGGCGGGCTGGAAGCCGCCGTCGCCTACTACCAGAACCAGTCGACCCCCTCGCTGGTGCTGGTCGAAAGCCTGGACCCGGCGCCGCGCATGCTGGCCCTGCTGGACGGCCTGGCCCAGGTCTGCGACCCGGGCACCAAGGTGGTGGTCATCGGCCAGACCAACGACATCGCCCTCTACCGCGAGCTGATGCGGCGCGGCGTCAGCGAGTACATCACCCAGCCGCAGGGCCCGCTGCAGATCATCCGCGCGGTGTCCAACCTCTATGCCGACCCCTCCGCGCCGTTCGTCGGCCGGCAGATCGCCTTCGTCGGCGCCAAGGGCGGCGTCGGCTCCTCGACCCTGGCCCACAACTTCGCCTGGTCGATGGCCGAGCGCATCCAGGCCGCCACGGTGATGGTCGACCTCGACCTGCCGTTCGGCACCGCCGGCCTCGACTTCAACCAGGACCCGCTGCAGGGCGTGCTCGACGCCCTGACCCAGCCCGACCGGCTGGACCCGGTGCTGATGGACCGGATGATGGTCCGCTGCGGCGACCGCCTGTCGCTGTTCGCCGCGCCCGGCACGCTGGACCAGGACTACGAGATCCCGGCCGACGCCTTCGAGGAGGTCACCCAGAAGATCCGCGGCGCGGCGCCCTTCGTGGTGCTGGACCTGCCGCACAGCTGGAGCGCCTGGACCCGCCGGGTGCTGATCGGCAGCGACGACCTGGTGGTGGTCGCCACGCCGGACCTGGCCTCTTTGCGCAACGCCAAGAACATCATCGACCTGGTCCGCCAGGCCCGTCCCAACGACGCCCCGCCCCGCCTGGTGATCAACCAGGTCGGCGTCCCCGGCCGGCCCGAGATCCCGGTCAAGGACTTCGGCGAGGCCCTGGGCCTGACCCCGTCCCTGGTGCTGCCCTTCGACCCCAAGCCTTTCGGCCAGGCGGCCAACAATGGCCAGATGGTCGCCGAGGTGGCGCCCAAGTCGAAGGCCGCCGAGGGCATCGACCACCTGGCGCGGCTGATCAGCCGCCGCGAGCCGCCGGCCGCCCAGAAGGCCTCGGTGCTCTCCGGCCTGTTCAGGAAGAAGTAGGGGCATGTTCGGCAAGCGCGACCAGGCCGCCGTTCGGGAAGACCACGCGCCGCCGCCGGCCTCCAGCGGCGCGCCGGCCATCGCCACGCGCCCCCAGCGCGTCGAGCCGATCGTCATCGAGGAACGCGCCGCGACGCCGGTCGCCGCGCCCGCCCCGGCCCCGGCCAAGGCGGCCGGTCCCAAGGCCACCAACGGCCTGGAGCAGCTGCGCGCCGCCCAGGGCGCGCCGCCGACCACCCACGTGGTCCGCGAGCAAAGCGACTACTACCACGCCACCAAGACCACGATTTTCAACGCCCTGCTCAACACCATCGACCTCAGCCAGCTGGCCCAGCTGGACCTGAAGGCGGCGGCCGAGGAGATCCGCGACATCGTCGCCGAGCTGGTGGCGATCAAGAACGTCTCGATGTCGGTCTCCGAACAGGAGCACCTGGTCCAGGACATCATCAACGACGTCCTCGGCTATGGCCCGCTGGAGCCCCTGCTGGCCCGCGACGACATCGCCGACATCATGGTCAACGGCGCCCACCGGGTGTTCATCGAAGTCGGCGGCAAGGTGCAGCTGACCAATGTCCGCTTCCGCGACAATCTGCAGCTGATGAACATCTGCCAGCGGATCGTCAGCCAGGTCGGCCGCCGGGTCGACGAAAGCTCGCCCATCTGCGACGCCCGCCTGCCCGACGGCAGCCGCGTCAACGTCATCGCCCCGCCCTTGGCGCTGGACGGTCCCACCCTGACCATCCGGAAGTTCAAGAAGGACAAGCTGACGATGAAGAACCTGGTCGACTACATGTCGATCAGTCCGGAAGGGGCGCGGGTCCTGGGCGTCATCGGCGCCTGCCGCTGCAATGTCGTCATCTCCGGCGGCACCGGCTCGGGCAAGACCACCCTGCTCAACACCATGACCGCCTTCATCGACCCGACCGAACGGGTGGTGACCTGCGAGGACGCCGCCGAGCTGCAGCTGCAGCAGCCGCACGTGGTGCGCCTGGAAACCCGGCCGCCCAACCTGGAAGGCCAGGGCGCGGTGACCATGCGCGACCTGGTCAAGAACTGCCTGCGGATGCGTCCCGAACGGATCATCGTCGGCGAAGTCCGCGGTCCGGAGGCCTTCGACCTGCTGCAGGCCATGAACACCGGCCACGACGGCTCGATGGGCACCCTGCACGCCAACAGCCCGCGCGAGGCGATCAGCCGGATCGAGAGCATGATCACCATGGGCGGCTACGGCCTGCCCTCCAAGACCATCAAGGAGATGATCGTCGGCTCGGTCGACGTCGTCATCCAGGCCGCCCGCCTGCGCGACGGCTCGCGCCGCATCACCCACATCACCGAGGTCGTCGGCCTGGAAGGCGACGTGATCGTCACCCAGGACCTGTTCGTCTACGAGATCAGCGGCGAGGATTCCGACGGCAAGGTGATCGGCAAGCACCGCTCGACCGGCATCGGCCGCCCCCGCTTCTGGGACCGCGCCCGCTATTACGGCCTCGAGCGCGAGCTGGCCGAAGCCCTCGACGCGGCGGAGTAGGCGCGGATGCTCTTCATCATCGCGGGCGTTCTCGGCTTCATCACCGTCGCGGGCCTGGGCTTCGTGTTCGCCGGCGGCGACGGCGGCTCGACCAAGACCGTCAAGCGCGCCCAGCTGATCGCCGGCGGCGATCGCCAGGCGGTGGCGGCCCGCGCCAAGGCCAACGCCAACACCCCCGACGTCCGCCGCAAGCAGATCCTCAAGACGCTCAAGGAGCAGGATCAGCAGAAGAAGAAGGCGTCCCTGACCATCGCCGCCCGCCTGCGCGCCGCGGGCCTGGGCGACAACACCCGGATGTTCTGGATCGTCAGCGGCGGGATCGGCCTGGCCGTCGGCCTGCTGTTGCTGGTCCTGCGCCAGATGCCGCTGATCGCGCTGGGCGCGGCGTTCGCCGCCGGCGTCGGCCTGCCGCGCTGGGTGGTCGGCATGCTGGCCACGGCCCGCACCAAGAAGTTCACCAGCGCCTTTTCCGACGCCATCGACATCATCGTGCGCGGCATCAAGTCGGGCCTGCCGGTCCATGACTGCCTGAAGATCATCGGCAAGGAATGCCCCGAGCCCCTGGCCGGCGAGTTCCGGATGCTGACCGAGAACGTCGGCATGGGCATGTCGATGGAGCAGGCCCTGGAGCGGATGTACGAGCGCATGCCGACCAACGAGCTGCGCTTCTTCACCATCGTCCTGTCGATCCAGTCCAAGACCGGCGGCAACCTGGCCGAGGCCCTGGGCAACCTCTCGACGGTGCTGCGGGCCCGCAAGCTGATGGCCGAGAAGATCAAGGCGCTGTCGGCCGAAGCGGTGGCCTCGGCCGTCATCATCGGCAGCCTGCCGCCCGCC
>NZ_AKKF01000199.1 GCF_000281955.1 Caulobacter sp. AP07
AGCCAATTTCGCAACGGTCCCCCATAGGGGGAAGAGTTCGCACACCTGAACTCCGCCCCCTATGGGGGCGGACAGGCGGCGAAGCCGCCAGGTGGGGGCAAGTGTTCGACTTTCCCCCTTGCCCTTTCTCCCGCCCCTGACCTACGGTGCGCCCCGAGAACAGGAAGGGAACACTCATGCCCGGAACCATTCGCGCCGGCATCGGCGGCTGGACGTTCGAGCCCTGGCGGGGCGGCCCCTTCTATCCCGACGATCTCAAGCAGAAGGACGAGCTGAAATACGCCTCGTCCAAGCTGACCAGCATCGAGATCAACGGCACCTACTACTCGACCTTCAAACCCAACAGCTGGATGAAGTGGCGCGACGAGACGCCCGACGACTTCGTGTTCGCGGTCAAGGCCAGCCGCTTCTGCACCAACCGCCGCGTGCTGTCCGAGAACAACGACTCGCTGGAGAAGTTCCTGACCCAGGGGCTGGAGGAGCTGGGTCCGAAGCTGGGCCCCATCAACTGGCAGTTCATGGCGACCAAGAAGTTCGACCCGGTCGATTTCGAGGGCTTTTTGAAGCTGCTGCCCAAGGAGATCGGCGGCCGGCCGGCGCGCCATGCTCTGGAGGTCCGCAGCCCCACCTTCCAGACGCAGGCGTTCTACGACCTGGCCGCCAAATATGGCGCGGCCATCGTCTACGCCGTCGACGACGAGTCGCCCGACTGGCCGCGCATCGACGAGCCGACCGCCGACTTCACCTATGCCCGGCTGATGTGCAGCCGCGAGGACGAGCCCACCGGCATGACCTCGGAGGAACTGGACGGCGTGGTGGCCCAGACCCGGACCTGGGCCCAGCGCGGCGACGTCTTCACCTACTTCATCTCGGGGGCGAAGGTGCGCAATCCGGCCGCGGCCATGGCGCTGATCGGGAAGCTGAAATAGGGCCGGGCTACGATCGGGGACACGCACATGTGCGTGTCCCCGATCGTGGCGAGGCGTTGGAAGCTGAAACAGGCGACGCACGCCACAAATGGTCGTCATCCCCCGACTTGTTCGGGGGACCCAAGCTGGTTGGCCAATCTGATCCGCCGCTTGGGTCCCCCGCATAAAGCGGGGGATGACGACCATTTGTGGATGAGGAACGAGCGCTAAGCCCGCACCACCTCTCCCTCGATCACCGTCCTCGCCGTCTCCAAGCACCCCATCCCCCGCAGGCTGGCCGCCACCGCCGTGTCCAGCGGCGTCGACGGCAGGTCCCCGCCCAGGAACGCCCGCAGCTTGCCGTCGTTCAGCACCATCGGTTCGCGCCACAGGTAGCGCATCTCGGCCATCTCTCCGAACAGCCGCACGAACGGCGACAGGGCCACGACCAGCGGCCAGGGGAAGCTCTTGACCGGCAGGCGCGGCTGGCCGGTCACCCGGCGCACCGAGGCCGCCATCTCGCCCCAGGCCAGCAGATGGCCGCCGAAGTGGAACACCGCGAACGACCCCAGCCGGTCGGCGCGATCCAGCAACCGGGCCATGGTCTCGGCCAGGTCGGGCAGATAGGCCCAGGCGTGGCTCAGCCCCTTGGTCAAGGGCTCGGTCACCGAGGTCAGCGGACCACCCGGCTTGACCACCGCCTGGCCGAACCAGTTGTTGCCGGCGTGCGGCCCGAAGAAGTCGCCAGCCCTGACGATCAGCACCGGGACGCCTTGCGTCGACGCCGCCTGCAGCCGCCGCTCCATCTCGACCCGGATCTTGCCCTTGCGGGTGGTCGGGTTCTGCGGCGCGGTCTCGTCGATCAGCGGGAAGGTCTCCAGGCCGAAATTATAGACCGTGCCCGGCAGCAGCACCCGCGCGCCTTCGGTCCGGGCCGCGGCGATGGTGTTGTCCAGCATCGGCAGGACCAGCTTGTCCCAGTCCTTGTAGCCGGGCGGGTTGGCGGCGTGGACGATCAGGGCCGCGCCCCGGGCCACGCGGGCCACGTCGGCGGCGACCATGGCGTCGCCGGAGACCCACTCGATCCCGCTTCTGGCGGGCTGGGCGCGGCGGGTCAGGGCGCGGACGGTCCAGCCGTGGCGGACCAGGGCGGTGGCCGCTTCGCCGCCGATGCCGCCGGCCGCGCCGATCACCAGGGCGATACGTTGTTGGGTCGAGGTCATGTCCGGTCTCCCGTGAGAAGCTGATGGCCAGAACCTGCGCCCCGGACAGATAAACGAGAATTGCCGAACCTTGTTGATCTGCTATGCACAAATGCATGAGCGAGCCCGACTGGAACCTCTACCGCGCCTTCCTGGCCGTGCTGACCGAGGGCAGCCTGTCGGCCGCCGCCCGCGACCTGGGCCTGACCCAGCCGACCCTGGGCCGGCAGGTCGCCGAGCTGGAGCGCGGCCTGGGCGTGGCCCTGTTCACCCGCTCGCCCCAGGGCCTGAAGCCCACCGACGCCGCCCTCGACCTGGCCCCTCACGCCCGGGCCATGGCCGGGGCCGCCAGCGCCATGGCCCGCGCCGCCTCAGGGGCCGGCGACACCGCGCGCGGGATCGTCCGCCTGACCGCCAGCGAGATCGTCGGCGCCGAGGTGCTGCCGTCGATCCTGGCCGCCTACCGCCCGCTGCATCCCGGCGTGGCCGTCGAGCTGTCGCTGGACAACCAGCAGCAGGACCTGCTGCGCGGCGCGGCCGACATCGCCGTGCGCATGGTGCGCCCCGCCCAGGACGCCCTGGTCGCCCGCCGGCTGGGCGACACCCACCTGGGCCTCTACGCCCACCGCCGCTATCTCGACGCCGAGGGGACGCCCGACACCCTGGCGCAGCTGGCCGACCATGCCGTGGTCGGTTTCGACCGCGAGACGCCGTTCCTGCGGGCCCTGATGCAGCGCCTGCCCCTGGCCTCGCAGGGCTTCGCCTTCCGCGCCGACAGCGACCTGGCGCAACTGGCCGCCGTGCGCGCCGGGTTCGGGATCGGTTTCGTCCAGCATGGGGTGGCGCGGCGCGATCCCGACCTGGTCCCGGTCTGCCCCGGCCAGGTCGGCTTCCAGCTGGAGGTCTGGCTGGTCATGCACGAGGACCTGCGGGCGACGCTGCGGATGCGGACGATGTTCGACCATCTGGCCGAGGGGCTGAACGCGTTCCTGGCGACCTCGCGGCCGTGACACTCCATAGAAGTTGTCATCCCGGGCGAAGCGCAGCGTAGACCCGGGACCCAGAGCAATCGCACTGCGCCGGCCCCTGGGTCCCTGTGTATCGTA
>NZ_AKKF01000200.1 GCF_000281955.1 Caulobacter sp. AP07
CGGGTTTTGGAGGGGAGGACCGGCGGGGTGTGGGTTGAGGGATTTCAGCGGGTTGGGCCAAATCAGCGTGCGGGCCTGGACGAAACCCTCTCCCTTTGGGAGAGGGCTTCAGGAACGCGCCGCCCCAAAGACGCCCTGCACCGGACCCCCACCCGACCTCCTTCGGAGGCCACCCTCCCCCAGGGGGGAGGGAGTTTCCGTGAGGGAGGGAGAGGCCAGTGGTAGGGGGGCGAGCGCCCTTCTCCGATCCGCCTACGCCCCCGGATGATCGTTCCGCGCCGCCGCGACCAGGGCGCGCGTCATCTGGAGGAGGATCGACGTCGCGTCGTCGTCGGCCAGAACCTCGGAGCTGACGAACGCCCCATTGATGACCACCGACAACTGGGCCGCGAGGGTGTCGGGCCGGTTGACCCGAGCCCGCTCGGCGATGCCCCGCAGGCGGTGGCGTAGCTGCTGCTTGTGCGATCGGGCCACCACCCGGGCGGGGTGATCCTCCTCCGGAAACTCCGCGGCGACGTTGAGCTGGGGGCAGCCGCGATAATGGGGCCGGCCGACCCGCTCGCCGATCCAGGCCATGTGCGCCTCGAGCTCGGCCTCGCCGTCCTGCGCGTGGCGCGCCGCCACGCCGTCCCAGTGCGCCCAGAAGTCCTCGTCCTCCCGCCGCAGGAACGCGGCGATGAGGTCGTCCTTGGTGCGGAAGTACCGATAGAGGCTGGTCTTGGCGACGCCGGCCGCCTCGACGACCGTGTCGACGCCGACCGCGCGCACGCCCCGGCGGTAGAAGAGGTCGGAGGCGGTCTCGAGAATCCGCTCACGTACGTCGACCTGGCCTGGTTCCTCGCCAGGCCGCCCGGCCTCCTGCTCCGTCCTCATGCGCTGTTCTCCTTGCATGGACGGAGAATAGCAGGTCTCGGCTTGACGCGCTACAGACCTGTCTGTATCTGATGCGAACAGACAGGTCTGTAGCGCGAGGATATCATGAACGATCACCCTTCAACGGCAGGGAGCGTCCGGCCCACGGTCGCGGTTTACGGGGCGTCCGGCCATACGGGCCGCTTCGTGGTTGCGGAGCTGTCGCGACGCGGGTTCGCGGTCATCGCGATCGGACGCGACGCGGCGAAGCTGGCGGGGGCGGACTTTCCGGCGGACGTCAGGCGAGAGGTCGCCGACCTCGGGGACGTCGCCGCGCTGGCTCGCGCCCTCGACGGGGCCGGCGCGGTCATCAACTGCGCCGGGCCGTTCCTCGACACGGCCGAACCCCTGGTTTCGGCGGCGTTGCGGGCGCGCATCCACTATCTCGACGTGACGGCGGAGCAGGGCAGCGCCCAGGCGGTCTTCGAGCGCCATTCGGCGGCGGCGGAAGAGGCCGGCGTCGTCGTCATTCCGGCCATGGGCTTCTACGGCGGCCTGGGCGACCTGCTGGCGACGGCCGCGATGGGCGACTGGACCCGCGCCGACGAGGCCCGCGTCGGAATCGCCCTGGACAGCTGGCAGCCGACCGAGGGGACGCGCGTCACCGGGCGGCGCAACACGGCCCGTCGCCTGACGCTCTCCGAGGGGGAGCTGCGGCCGCTGGCCGACCCGGCCCCCAATATCGTCTGGTCGTTCACCGGATCCTTCGGCGCGCAGGAGATGGTCGAGTTGCCGTTCACCGAGACGATCCTGATCGGCCGCCATCTCCAGGTGTCCGAGCTCCACAGCTACCTGAACACCGCGCCGCTGCGCGAACTTCGCGACGCCGCCACGCCGCCGCCGGTCCCGGCCGACGCGTCCGGACGTTCGGCGCAGACGTTCCGCGTCGAGGTCGAAGTCCGCCAGGGAAGCACGGTGCGCCGGGCGGCGGCCCACGGGCAGGACATCTACGCGGTCACCGCGCCCCTGGTGATCGAGGCCGTCGAGAGAGTGCTGAACGGTTCGACGGCGCGGGGCGGCGTCTTCGCGCCGGGCGCGCTGTTCGACGCCCGGGATTTCCTGGCGGCGCTGGCCCCCGATATCCTGTTGTCCTGATCGCCGATCGCACCGGCCGAGCTGCACGCCATCTCAGGCGGAAATGGCGTGCAACTCGGCCGCGTGGGCCCGCAGCCAGGCCCGGTGCGGGGCCGGATCGCCGGCCAGCCGCTCGCACAGCGCCCAGAACCTTGGCCCGTGGTTGGCCTCGATCAGGTGGGCGCATTCGTGGGCCGCGACATAGTCGGCGACCGCGTAGGGCGCGAGCACCAGCCGCCAGCTGTAGCGGATCGCCGCCGGCGCGCCGGCGCGGGCCGGGCGGCAGGAGCCCCAGCGGGCCTTGGGGTCGGCGATGGCCACCGACGGCGTCGGACGGTTCAGGGCGGCGGCGTGGTGGGCGGTGCGTTCGGTCAGGCGGGCCAGGGCCTCGCGCTTGGCCAGGCGCAGGATGCGCAGGGACCAGGCCGCGTCGTCGGGAGCGATCAGCGCCTCGTCGGTCATCCTGGGCCGGCCGGGGCCGACCTCCAGGCGGTAGGGCTTGCCCAGCAGGCGCAGGGTTCCGCCGGGTGCGATGACCTGGCGGCCGGGCAGGGCGGCCAATTGGCCGGCGATCCACTCGGCCTTCTCGTGGGCGAAGGCCACGGCCTCGGTCAGGCGGCGCGGGGTGGGGGCCAGGGCCACCACCTCGGACTTGGCGCGGTCGACCCGCAGCGAGATCCGCCGGGCCCGGCCGTCGACCTTCAGCCGCACCGCGCAGCCGCGCACGTCCAACCGGTCACCGTCGGCGTAGCGCTGCGGGCGGAAGAGATTCATGTCCTCTAGATCGCCCCTCGCCGTGCATCGCGCAAGACGCGCGATCTTGACCAGACCCCAGTATGCCCGATGATCCGTCCCGCGATGCCGGGCCGTGGAGACGAGGATGGCGGCGATCGATCCCGACAGCGCCAGGGCGCGCGCCAGGCGCTGGCGCTTGACGGTCTGGTATCTGGTCTGCGCCCTCAGCGCCCTGCACGTCTATCTGCATTGGATCGACTGGCCGTCCCGCCCGATCTGGGAGCCGCAGGCCCCGCTTTGGCGCGCGCAGCTGATCGTCAGCCTGTTCCTGGCCGTCCTTGCCATCGGGCTCAGGCCCGGGCTCGGCGGTTTCCTGGCCGGCCTGGCGCTGAACCTCCTGCTGGCCGGCGCCATGCTGTTGGCGCTCGGCGCGGCGATCGTGGCGGGGTTCAGCTGAGCCGCGAGCCTCAGCTCTGGAAGTTCGGGTCGTTCTTGCGGATGAAGTCGCGGACGCGCGGATAGATCTCCTCGCGGAAGCGGCGACCGTTGAACACCCCGTAGTGGCCGACGTTCGGCTGGACGTAGTCTTCCTTCATGGCCTCGGGCAGGGCCGAGCACAGAGTGTGCGCCGCCTGGGTCTGGCCGATACCGGAGATGTCGTCGTTCTCGCCCTCGACGGTCATCAGGCCAATGTCGGTGATCGCCTCGGGGTTCACCAGCCGGCCGCGATGGGTCAGCTCGCCCTTCGGCAGCAGGTGCTGCTGGAAGACGATGTCGATGGTCTGCAGGTAGAATTCCTCGGTCAGGTCGAGCACCGACAGATATTCGTCGTAGAATTCCAGGTGCTTGTCGGCGCTGTCGCCGTCGCCCTTGACCAGGTCCTGGAAGTAGCGGCGGTGGGCGTCTTGGTGCTTCTCGGCGTTCATGCTCATGAAGCTGGCCAGTTGCACGAAGCCCGGATAGACGCGCCGGCCCATGCCCGGATAGGGCGCGGGCACGGTGTAGATCATGTTGGACTGGAACCAGGCGAAGGGCTTTTCCTCGGCCAGGTTGTTGGTCACGGTCGGCGACAGGCGCGCGTCGATCGGCGAGCCCATGAAGGTCATGCTGGCCGGACGCGAGGGATCGTTGTCCTCGGCCATCAGGGCGGCGGCGGCCAGGACCGGCGGTCCGGGCTGGCAGACGGCCACGACATTGGGGCGCGGGCCCATGACGCCCAGCATCTGGCGGATGTGGTCGATATAGTCGTGGAAATCGAAGCGGCCCTCCAGCACCGAGACCTCGCGGGCGTTGACCCAGTCGACGATGAACACCGCGTGGTCAGGCAGGAAGGCCTCGACCGTGCCGCGCAACAGGGTCGCGTAGTGACCCGAAAGGGGCGCGACGATCAGCACGGCGGGGTCCAGCGAGAACTTGCCGGCCCGGCGCATGTCGGACATGTCGCGGTCGAACTGGACCAGCCGCGCCCACGGGCTTTCCCAGACCACGGTCGGGCGCACCCGTACGTCGACCTGGCCGACCTTGACGGTGTCGATGTTCCAGGCCGGCTTGCCGTAGCGGCGGGTGACGTTCGAGAACAGATCGGCGCCGGCGTGGATGCGGCGGCCCAGATCGCTGTTCGCGGCCGGGTTCAGGGCCGAGCCCCAGAAGTCACGGGCGGCGCGGGCCGCCAGGCGAAGGGGCGTGGAGGCGTAGAAACTCGCCTCGTGCAGGGCGTACAGCATGGGAGATCCAGTATGTTGCGATGCAGCATAACATGCCGCAGCGCCAGAAAGTACCGCCTTCCGGTAGAGCTATGAGGTCGTCTCCCGGCTACCGCCCCGCCATCGCGTCCTTGATCTGCCGGGCGATCTCCTCGGGCGGCAGATTGTAGGCGATCACCCGGTCGAAGCGGCCCTTGGGGTCGACCAGATAGACCGCCGTCGAGTGGTCCATGCTGTAGTCGGGACCGTCGCCGACCTTCTTGGCGTAGACGCGATAGGCCTTGGCGGCGGCGGCCGCCTGCTCGGGCGTGCCGGTCAGGCCCAGGGTGTTCCTGGGCAGGTAGTCGCCCGACAGGTAGGTCTTCATCTGGGCGGGGGTGTCGCGGCCCGGATCGACCGAGATCATGACGATCTTCAGGTCCTTGGCCTTGGGACCCAGCTGGTCGCTGGCGGCGGCCAGGGCCTGCAGGGTGCCGGGGCAGACGTCCGGGCAGTAGGTGAAGCCGAAGAACACCGCGTTCCACTGGCCTTTCAGCGCCGCTTCGGTGGTGGGGCGTCCGTCCTGGTCGACCAGCGAGAACGGCCCGCCGACCGCCGCCGGCGGCGGGGCGGACTTGAAAACGCCGGCCTTGAAGATCAGGCCGCCGGCCAGAAGCACGGCCGCCAGGCCGGCCAGAATGGCGATTACGCGATGACGCGGCATGGCCTTGAACCTTTCGCTCTCGCCAGACGGGAAAATCTAGCTCTATGGTGCGACATGGCAGACGCTTCTTCCAGGAATGCGCCGCATGACTCGCCTCGGACCGGGCTCGATAAGCCCGACGCGGAGACGGCGCAAGACGAGGACTGGTCGTGGGCGGGACCCGGGCTGCGCCGTGGCCGCCTGAGGGTTCGCACCCTGATCGCCCAGCGCTGGCTGATGGTGGCCGGCCAGACCATCGCCGTGCTGTTCGCCGGCGTGGTGCTGGACCTCAAGGTGCCCTACGCCCTGTGCTTCAGCCTGATCGCCCTGTCGGGCTGGCTGAACGTGCTGATCGGCCTGGCGTTCGGCGGCCAGCGCATGGCCCGCGAGGGCGAGGCCACGGCCCAGATCGCCTTCGACATCCTGCAGCTGGCCGGGATGCTTTACCTGACCGGCGGGATCATCAATCCGTTCTCCCTGCTGCTGATCGCGCCCGTGACCCTGGCGGCGGCCACCCTGCCGGCCCGGTTCGCCGCGGCGATGGGCGTCCTGGCGGTGGCGGTCTGCGTGATCCTGGCCTTCGTCCACATGCCGCTGCCCTATCGGGCCGCGGCGGGCCCCGGCGCGGTTCCGGGCTTCCTGACCCAGATGACCATCGTGCTGTCGCGGGTGCTGGGGATCGCCCTGACCGGCGCCTATGCCTGGCAGGCGGCGACGGAGTCGGCGCGGATGGAGCTGGCGCTCAACGTCACCGAGACGGTGCTGGCCCGCGAACAGCGGCTGTCGGCCCTGGGCGCCCTGGCCGCCGCCGCCGCCCATGAGCTGGGCACGCCCCTGGCCACCATCTCGGTGGTCGCCCGCGAGATGGTCCGCAACGCCCCCGACGCGCAGACCCGCGAGGACGCCGAACTGATGATCGGCCAGGCCGCCCGCTGCCGCGAGATCCTGCAACGCCTGACCGAGATGCCCGAGGCCAAGGACGCCGTGCACGAGCGGATGAGCCTGGTCCAGCTGGTCCACGAGACGATCGAGCCGCACATGATCCACGGGGTGCGGGTCGAGGCGGTGGTCAACGGCCCGTCCGGCGAGGCGGCGCCCGACATCTGGCGGCGGGCCGAGATCATCCACGCCCTGACCTCGATCGTCGAGAACGCCGTCGATTTCGCCCGCGCCGAGGTCATCGTCATCGCCCGGTTCGACGCGAGGGCGGTGGTGATCGAGGTGCGCGACGACGGCCCCGGCTTCTCGCCGGAGGTGCTGGCCAAGCTCGGCGAGCCCTATGTCACCTCCCGTCCGGGGG
Source organism: Caulobacter sp. AP07 (assembly GCF_000281955.1). Classification (GTDB taxonomy): domain Bacteria; phylum Pseudomonadota; class Alphaproteobacteria; order Caulobacterales; family Caulobacteraceae; genus Caulobacter. The sequence goes on from NZ_AKKF01000200.1 coordinate 6,407, forward strand.
CGGAAGGCTCCAGGACGGGCCACATCGGCATGGGCCTGGGATTCTTCATCGCCAAGACGCTGTTGGAACGAACTGGCGCCACCGTGGATTTCAAGAACGGTCGACGTGGCGGCGCGGTGGTCGCGGCGCGTTGGCCACGATCGGCGCTTGAAGCGCCGGGCTTCATGGGTGCGTGACATGAAAGACTTGCAGCGATCCGGAATCGGGCGACAAGATGCCCAGTACGACACCCGGTTGAGTATTGGCGCGGGGAGGCGCTGAATTCATGGCGGACATCGGTGAACTGGTTTCGGCCCTGCCGGACAAGAGCTTGCTTCTGCTGGACGACGACGCGCCCCTTCGGACCCGTCTGGGCCGGGCCCTCGAACAACGAGGGTTTTCGGTGACGCTCTGTGCTTCGGTCGCCGAGGCGATGAGCTCCCTGCGAAGTCATGCCCCGGCCCACGCCGTGCTCGACATGCGTCTCGAGGACGGCACCGGCCTCAAGGTCGTCGAGGCGGTGCGCGACGCCCGCGCCGACGCCAAGATCATCATGCTGACCGGCTACGGCAACATCGCCACGGCGGTGGCGGCCGTGAAGGCGGGGGTGGTCGACTATCTCTCCAAGCCGGCGGACGCCGACGAGGTGGCCCGCGCCCTGCTGGCCGCCAAGGACGCCGCGCCGGTCCCGCCGGAAAACCCGATGAGCGCCGACCGCGTGCGGTGGGAGCATATCCAGCGGGTCTACGAGATGTGCGGCCACAACGTTTCCGAGACGGCCCGCCGTCTCAACATGCACCGACGGACCCTGCAGCGGATCCTGGCCAAGCGCGCGCCGCGGTAGCGCTTGCCTATGGGGACATGCGCATGCGCATGTCCCCAAGCGTTGTTCCTCACATCGCCGAGATGCCGCCGTCGACCTTGATCTCGGCGCCGGTCATGAACTTGCTCTCGTCGCTGGCCAGGTAGAGCACGGCGTTGGCGATATCCAGGGGCTCGCCGATGCGGCCCAGTGGGACCTGCCGGGCCAGCTTGGCATGGGCCTCCTCCTTGCCGAATCGCGCCGTGAACCCGTCGAGGATCGGGGTGTCGATGAAGGTCGGGTGGATCGAGTTGGAGCGGATGTCCAGCTTCTGCTTGGCGCAGTAGAGGGCGATGTTCTTGCTCAGCAGCCAGACCGCCGCCTTGGAGGCGTTGTAGGCCGGCGAATTGCCGTTGGCGATCAGGCCGGCGATCGAGCTGAGATTGATGATCGAGCCCGGCTGGTGGGCGCGCATGTGGGTCAGGGCGTGCTTGGCGCCCAGGAACACCGAGTCGACATTGACCGACATCACCTTTTTCCAGAGGCCGAAGTCGAGGCTCTCCAGCGGGCCGTCGCCGCCGATCCCGGCGTTGTTGACCAGCACCGACAGGCCGCCCATGGCCTGCGTCGCCTCTTCCAGCACCTCGATCCACTGCTCTTCGCTGGTGACGTCCAGTTCGAAGGCGAAGGCCGTGCCGGCCCCGTGGGCGGCGTTGATCTCGGCCGCCACGGCCTGGGCCCCGGCCAGGTTGATGTCGGCGACGCAGACCTTGGCGCCTTCCCCCGCCAGCCGCCTCGCGGCCGCGGCGCCCAGGCCCTGGGCCCCCCCGGTGATGAAGGCCTTCTTGCCGGCGACCCGGCCCGTGCTCTGCGCCATGCGGCGTCCTCCCGATTATAATTCAAACGATAGTTTGAACTGGATGGGGGCGGAGCGGAAGGGGGAAACGGTGGGCGGCGCACCAAGGTCCTCCCCCTGTGGGGGAGGGGTCGGCGCAGCCGACGGAGGGGGGAGTGATGGGGAGATTGCCACAGCCCGGATCGACGATCCGTAACTCCCCCCACCGATCGCTACGCGATCGCCTCCCCCACAGGGGGAGGGACTAGAGGATCAGCCCGCCACGCCGTCCATGAACCGCGCCATGGTCACGTCCAGCTCGCTGACCCCGTCGGCGTCGTGGGTGGTCAGCACCACCTCGACCCGGTTGTAGACGTTGAACCATTCGGGATGGTGGTCGAGCTTGTCGGCCATCAGGGCCACGCGGGTCATGAAGCCGAAGGCGGCGTTGAAGTCGGCGAACTTGAAGGTCTTGCTGATCGCGTCCTTCTCGGACACGGCGGCCCAGCCTTCGAGCTGGGCGAGGGCGGCGGGCGCGCCGATCTTGGCGGGGCGGGACATGGCGGCTCCTGCTTCGAGGTTTTCTCCAGTCAGAACGCCAAACCGGTCGCCGCCGCAAGGTCCTCGAGCGCCTGGGCCTCGGTGGAGACCTTGATGGCGGTCATGCCCAGGGCCGCCGCCGGCTTGCAGTTGACCCCCAGGTCGTCGAGATAGACGCAAGACCCGGGCGCGACCTTCAGCGCCTCGCACATCATCAGGTAGATGCGCGGATCGGGCTTTCGCACCCCGACCTTGGAGCTTTCCAGCACCACCTCGAACGCGCCGATGATCTCGGCGACGGCCGCCGCCTTCTCGGCCGAGCCCGCCATGCCGGTCCCGTGGCCGGTGACCACGTTGTTGGTGATGCAGCCGACCTTGAAATGCGCCTTGCAGGTCTGCAACGCCGCCACGACGCGCGGCCGGATGTCGCCCGACAGCAGGGGCAGCACCTCGGCGCCGGCCAGGGGATGGCCCAGGCGAGTCGATTCCTCGAGGAACATGGCGTCGAAGCCGGCGGCGTCGATCTCCGAGCGCTCGAACAGCGCCCAGGCGTTGGTGTCGGGATCGGTGGCGTTGACCGCGCGGATGAAGTCGGCGGGCAGGCCGCGCCGCGCCTCGAACCGCCGGAAGGCCTCGAAGGGCGAGGTGGTGAACACCCCGCCGAAATCCCAGATCACCGCTTCGATCGCCATGGTCGCCTCAAACAACTGTTTGATCGCACGCTAGAGCATCGTGCGGAAAAGTGGAGACCGGTTTTCCGCAAAAGCGATGCGAAAACAAAAACCCGGAGCAACGCCGATGGCGCCGCTCGCGTTGCGGGTGAAACCGGCGGCGCATCGAACCGGCCTCTGGTTTGTTAACCTTCTGGAGTGTTCGCCATGGTCCGCCGCCGCATCGTCGCCCTGGTCCTGATCCTCGCCGCCGGCCTGGGCGGCGGCGTCATGGCCCATGATCGTCCGGGCCTCTATCTCGATCCCCAGTTGCTGCCGGCCGACACCCGTCCGGGCGAGTGCGTGGTCCGCCGGGTCACCGGCCCCGGCGGCGCCTATCGCTGGGAGCGCATCGAGTGCGAGGGCGGGTGGAGCGACTTCGACCGCTGGGGTTATGGCCGCCTGCCGCTCGACGTCGAGGAGGGCCCACCGCCGCGCGGCGATCGCTACGGCGGCCGCTACGACGGCCCAGCCCATGGCGGCGAGGGCCGTGGGTACTGGCCGCCCTACCCGACCTACCGCGTGGCCGGCCGCGACGAGGCCGGCTTCCTGGTCTGGCCGGGCAAGCGGCCGTAGAGCGTTTTCGAACGAAGTGGATACCGGTTCGCGTGAAGAAAATGCGCCAAAACAAAAGGCTAGAGCGCCCGGCCTGATGCAGTCAGGTCGGGAAGCGCTCTAGAGCATTTTCGAGTGAAGTGGATTCCGGTTCGCGTGAAGAAAATGCGCCAAAACAAAAATCTAGAGCCCCGGCCTGATGCAATCAGGTCGGGAAGCGCTCTAGAGCGTTTTCGGGCGGGGTTTTGGCCCGGAGATTGCGGCAAGCGGGGGCTTGCGCATCAAATCGGGACGGGGGACTACCATCATGCGATCGCCTAATGGGCCGCTTTTCAAGACCTACGAGGTCGTCGCCATCGTGGCCTTCCTGCTGGCGGCGGTGGCCGTCGGCAGCCTGAGGCTCGTCTACTAGGGGGGGCGAAGGGCCGGGTTCGGGACACTAGGACCCCCTCCACGCGTTGTGGAGGGGTAGCCGGAGGTTCCGCCCTGTCGTCCCCGTCGCCAACGTCAGCACCCGCCGCCGCGCCCTGGCATGGCAGGGTCGCGGCGCGTTGGCGCGGCCTGCCGCCCGGCGCGCGTTGGGGGATGATCGGCGCGACGCTGCTGTTCGCCGTGACCGTCGCCTTCCTGATCCTCTTCGACTGGAACTGGCTCCGCGGACCGGTGGGCCGGATGGCCTCGGCGCGCCTGAACCGCGAGGTGGTGATCGCCGGCGACCTGAGGGTCCATCCCTGGTCGTTGTCGCCCGAAGCCGAGGCCCACGGCGTTCGCATCGCCCAACCCGACTGGGCGGCCCCCAAGACCGGCGATCCGAAGACTGGCGAGGGGGCCGGCAAGCCGATGGCGGCGGTCGATCGCATCGCGGTGCGGATCAAGCTGCTGCCCCTGCTGAGGGGCGAGGTGATCCTGCCGCTGCTGGTCGTCGACAAGCCCGACGTGCGCCTGCTGCGCGACGCGTCGGGCCGCGCCAACTGGGTGTTCGGCGACCCCAAGGCGCCGCCAAGGCCCCTGAAGTTGCCGGCCATCCAGCACTTCGTGATCAATGACGGCGCGCTGCGCTACGACGACCGGCGGCGAGACATCTTCTTCCTCGGCACGGTCAGTTCCAACGAGCAGGCCACCGGCGACGGGCGCGGCCGGTTCGTGCTGGAGGGCAAGGGCCAGCTGAACCGCGCGCCGTTCGCCGCCGTCGTCACCGGCGGCCCGCTGCTGAACATCTCGCCGCGCCGACCCTATCCGTTCGACGCCCGGGTCGAGGCCGGCTCGACCCGGGTGCTGGCCAAGGGCCGGGTCACCAGGCCGTTTGACCTCGGCCGCTTCGACGCCCAGGTGACCGTCTCGGGCGCCGACCTGAACCGCCTCTACGCCCTGACCGGCCTGGCCCTGCCCAACACCCCGCCCTACCGGATCAACGGCCACCTGACCCGCGACGGCCAGCGTTTCGACTTCAGGAAACTGACCGGCCGGGTCGGCGACAGCGACGTTGCGGGCGACCTGTTCGCGCTGATGGGACGCCAGCGGCCCTATCTCGAGGCCGACCTGCGGTCGCGCCGCCTCGACTTCGACGACGTGGGCAGCCTGGTCGGTGCGGCTCCAGCCACCGGGCGCGGCGAAACCGCCTCGGCCGGCCAGAAGATCGAGGCCAGTCAGCGCGAGGCCACCCAGCGCCTGCTGCCCGACGCCACCCTGCAGGTCGAACGGGTGCGGGCCATGGACGCCAAGGTCAGGTACCGCGCCCTGGCGGTCAACGCGCCCAACCTGCCGCTGAAGAAGGTGCGCGTGGACCTGACGCTCGAAAAAGGCGTGCTGACCCTGGACCCGATAGCCTTCACCTTCTCGCGCGGCGACCTGGCCGGAAAGGTGCGGCTGGACGCCAATCCCGGGACGCCGCGCACCGATCTCGACCTGCGCCTGACGAACGCCAAGCTGGAGGACTTCATTCCGATCCGCAGCGGTGGCCAGCCGGCGATCGAGGGCGGGGTGATGGCGCGCGCCCGGCTGACCGGCTACGGAAATTCGGTGCATCGCGCCGCCTCCAGCGCCAATGGCCAGGTGACGATCGTCTCGCCGAGGGGCGAGATTCGCCAGGCCTTCGCCGAGCTGCTGGGGGTCAATGCCTCCAAGGGCCTGATCCTGCTGCTCAGCAAGGACAACCGCCAGACCAGCGTCCGCTGCGCGGTGGCCGATTTCAGCGTCAAGGACGGGGTGATGCGCGCCAATCGGATCGTCGCCGACACCGGCGTGGTGCTGGCCAAGGGCAGCGGCGCGATCGACCTCCGGAACGAGCGGCTCGACCTGCGGATCGAGGGCGACAGCAAGAAGCCGCGCCTGGTGCGGCTGTTCATCCCGATCCAGATCAAGGGGCCGCTCCTGGCGCCGAAGGTCGGGCTCGACAGCGGCGGCGCGGTGGCCCAGAGCGGCGTCGCCGTGGCGCTGGGGACGCTGCTCTCGCCGCTGGCCGCCATCCTGCCGTTCGTCACCGGCGGCGAGGCCAAGGACGCCGACTGCGCCAGCCTGATCGCCGAGGCGCGCGGCGACGGCGCCCCGGTCAGGGTGGCCCAGACCACGCCGGCCAAGGTGAAGAAGTAGGTCCGTCCCACTCTCGTCCGTCATCCCCCGCTTCATGCGGGGGACCCATGCGGCGTTGCCGTGCGGACACAGGCCGGCTCGGCCTGGGTCCCCCGAACACGTCGGGGGATGACGCGTGGTGAAGATGCGGTACGATCCGCATCTACCCTCCAACGGTGGTTTTATGTCCGAGATTGTGTGTGAGGCCCGGGCCTAAGGCTCCGAACCTCGGTTCGTAAGTCGATCAGGCCCCGATCCGTCCGCTTGCCGTGCCCGGACGCGCCTTTGGCGCGTCCAGACTTGAGGGCCCGGAGCCTCGTAGAGGCTCCAGAGCGAGCGTTCTCACGCCTCGATCCTCGGACCATTTCCTTGAACATTTCCAAGCCGCAGCAACGCACGCTGCACGCGCTGGCGCAGGGCGCCCGCATCGAACTCCTGCGCGACGACCAGGGCCGCGTCGTCGGCGTCGACTGCCTCACCCGCGAGGGCTGGCGTCTGTCCGATTGCACGCTCGCCGTCTTCAAGGCCCTGAAGAAGCGCCGGTTCATCGCCAGTGCCGGCGGCGCGCCCTACCGGATCACCCGGTCGGGCGCGGTCAACCTGCGCTCCCAGCTCGACAACCGGGTGACCGCGCGCGGTTGGTAGCGTCTTGGGTTCGGACTCAATTGGCGCCCACCCACCTGTTGTCATCCCGGCCGTAGGACCGCGCAGCGGGCCGAAGCGCCGGGACCCAGGGCAACCGCATTGCGCCGGCCCCTGGGTCCCGGACAGCCTCTGCGAGGCTTCCGGGATGACAACTGTTATTGAGAGCTTTGACTTCGCTCAGGAATCCAAGCGTTCAATCGAGTACGGACCCTAGGACGCGGTCGAGACCGGGGCGGTCACGGCCTTGAGCAGGGACACGGCGACCTTCGGGTCGAGCCGCACCTGCAGGCCGCGCTGGCCGCCGTTGATGTAGACATAGGGTTGCGCCAGGGCGTCGGCCTCGATCACCACCGGCAGCGGCTTGCGCTGGCCGAACGGGCTGATGCCCCCGACCTTGTAGCCGCTGATCCGTTCGGCGTCGGCCGGCTTCATCATCGTCGCCGACTTGCCGCCGACCGCCGCCGCCAGCTTCTTCATGGCGACCTCGCGGTCAGAGGGCGCGACCACCAGCACCGGCTTGCCGTCGACCAGGGCCATCAGGGTCTTGAGCACCCGGCCGGGGTCCTCGCCCAGCGCTTCCGCCGCCGCGAGACCGATGCTCGCCGCATCGGGGTCGTAGTCGTAGGCGTGGACCGTGAAATCGACGCCGGCCTTGGCCAGGGCGAGCGTCGCGGGCGTGGTGCGGGACATGGCGTCACTATAGCCAAGCCCGCCGCACGCTCGCCAGACCCCTCTACTTCGGACAGACCGCGTCGCCCTCGTTGGACGCCAGCTTCACCTCGGCGACCGACAGGGCGAACGGTCCGTCCGTGCCGATCACGAACGGCGCGGTGACGTGGTCCATCTTCGCGCCCGCCGCCTGGAAGCAGGACAGCTTGATCTTGACGCTGCGCCACTCGGCCCCGGCGGACTTCACCATCAGCGGGGTGACGTCCAGCGTCCCGCCGCACGAGGCGTCGTCGCTGCATCCGATGCTCATCGTCACCGGCTTGGCGGGGCCGGTGTCGACGCGGTAGCGGACCTGGACCGCCATGTCCCCCGTCGTCTGCCGCGACAGGTCGGCCGGCGGTCCATGGATGGCCAGCATGCCCTGGCCGGTCCAGACGGCCTGGCGGGCGTTCTCCTGCGCCCCGGCGTCGACGGCCTTGACGCTGCCCGCGCCCAGGAAGTCGATCATCCACGGGGGCGGGGCGCGACCGGCGACGAAGTAGCGGTCGACGCTGCCGGCGGCCGCCACCTGGCCCGGGTCCTCCGGCAGGGTCGCGACCTGGCCGCCGTGGGCGTAGGATAGGCCGTAGCCATAGGCGAACTGCGGGTCATAGCCCGACTGGCCGCGGTTCAGCGGGCCCTGGTCGGCGCGCTTGGGCCAGGAGAAGCCCAGCTTGCCCTGGAAGTCGCGCTTGGGCTTGCCGTCCTTGCCGGCCACCAGCACGTCGGCCACGCCGCCGCCCTCGCTGCCCGGCAGCCAGGCGGCGACGAAGGCGTCCGAGGCGTTGATCTCGGGATTGGTCCACAACGGCCGGCCCGACAGGAACACCGAGACGACGGGAATGCCCTGGGCCTTGAGCGCCTTGAGCAGGGCCAGGTCGGTCTTGTCGGCGAGCTGGTAGCCCAGGTTGGCGACGTCGCCCTGGAACTCGGCGTAGGGGTCCTCGCCGAACACCACGATGGCGACGTCCGGCCGGGTCTTGAACTTGCCGTCCGGCGCCAGCTCGGCCTGGCCGCCGCTGGCCGCCACCGCTTCCGACAGGCCGGCCCAGATCGACTGGCCGTGCGGGAAGTCGCTGTTCTTGTTGCCCGTGCCCTGCCAGGTCAGGGTCCAGCCGCCGGCCGCCTTGCCGATGTCGTCGGCGGCCCCGGCCACCAGCACCCGGGCTCCGGGCTTGATCGGCAGCACGCCCTGGTTCTTCAGCAGCACCAGCGACTTGGCCACCGCCTCGCGGGCCAGGGCGCGGTGGTCGGGGGCGCCAAGCCGGTCGAACCGGCCCTGGGTCGTCGGGGCGACCCGCTCGAACAGGCCGGCCTTGACCTTGACCCGCAGGATGCGCCGCACGGCGTCGTCCAGCCGCGCCATCGGGATCTCGCCGGACTTCACCTGGGCCAGGGTGTTGTCGAACAGGCCCTTCCAGCTGTCGGGCGCCATGTACATGTCCAGGCCGGCGTTCATCGCCTGCGGACAGCTGGCGTTGGTGCAGCCCGAAAGCTGTCCGTGGGCGTTCCAGTCGCTGACCACGAAGCCCTCGAAGCCCATCCGGCCCTTCAGGACGTCGGTGATCAGGCTCTTGTCGCCGGTGATCTTCTGGCCGTTCCAGCTGGAGAACGAGGCCATGACCGTCAGGATGCCGGCGTCGATGCTGGGCGGGTAGCCCTGGGCGTGGACCCGGACCAGCTCTTCTTCCGAAATCCGCGCGTCGCCCTGGTCGCGGCCGCCCTCGGTGCCGCCGTCGGCCAGGAAGTGCTTGGCCGAGCCGGCGATATGGCCGGCGCCCAGGGTCTGGCCGGCCTTCAGCTCGCCCTGCAGGCCCAGGGTCATGGGCCCCGCATAGGACTTCACCACCTCGGGGTCCTCGGCATAGCCCTCGTAGCTGCGGCCCCAGCGGTCGTCGCGCGGCACGGCCACCGTGGGGCCGAAGGTCCAGTCGCCGCCGACCGCCGCCACCTCCTGCGCCGTGGCGACGCCGATGCGGCGGATCAGGTCGGGGTCGCGGGCCGCGCCCAGGCCGATATTGTGCGGGAAGATGGTCGCGCCGACGATGTTGTTGTGGCCATGCACGGCGTCGATGCCGAACAGGAGGGGGATCGGCGTGTGGCCAGGCCGCGCCGCCAGCGACTCCGCCCGATAGGCGTCGATCAGGTCGGTCCAGGCCTTGGGCGGGGCGCGGTCGTCGCCGCCGGGCGCCGAGTTGCCGCCGGCCAGGATCGAGCCCAGCGGATAGGTCCGCAGGTCTTCCGGCTTCATCGAGCCGATGTCGCCCTGGATGGTCTGGCCGACCTTTTCCTCCAGCGTCATCTTGCTCATCAGGTCACGGACGAAAGCCTCGGTCCTGGGGTCGGTGATGGCCGCCGGGCTATGAGCCTGGGGCCAGCGGGCCGGCGTGGCCACGGGCGACGCGGTCTGGGCCGAGGCCGCGACCCCGGCCAGGGCGGTCGAGGCCGCGAGGGCCACAGGCAGGACGCGACGGAGCGGACGGCGGACGATCATTCAACACCTTCGAGAGAGCAGCGCGGCGGTCGGCGCCGTGGCGAAAAAATCGGCGCGGCGAGGAGAACTTCGCCGCGCCGAAGGTTGGAGAGCCCCCGATGACAAGGGGTCCAGCCGCTTGCCCGCCGAAATCGGCCGGACAGGCGTCATCCCCGCCGCATGGCGGCGCTGGAGCGGGATGAAGGTCGATCCTGAACGCGCCCGCGACGCGCCATGCGGGCGCGACACGGGAGGCGTGAATGGTTTCCTTCCCTGTTCGACGGGGGCCTCTCGGTCCTCTCGTTGCGTGAAGCTCACCACACGCTGACAGCGCTGTCCATGTAAAAGGTACCGGTATCTTTCCAGAAATGCGAGTTCGGCGCTTCCTCCGGGGCTAGGCGGCGACGGACCGGCCCGCGTCGAGCGCCGCCTGGTGGGTGGGACTCTGCGCCACGACGGCGGCGACCTGCTGGGCCAGGCGCGGCAGGATCGCGCGGACCTGGCGGAAGTCGGAGGCGTCGACCAGCGGGTCGTGAGCCCGCGGCCGCAGGCCCATGCCCTCGAGCACGTAGAACCAGGACAGGTCGGTGAACAGCTCGCCGGGCCGGGTGTTGATCCGTCCGCAGGCCCGGTAGAGCTCCATCCGCTCGGCCAGGCTGGCCGGGACCGGCGCCTGGGCCCGGTGGCGCCAGAACGGCGTGTCGTCCCGCGCGGTGGCGCAGTAGTGCAGCACGATGAAGTCGCGGAAGGTCTCGTACTCGGCGATCAGGGCCTGGTTGTAGGCGGCGATGTTGGACGGCGCGAAATCCCGGTCCGGGAAATGGTCCAGCAGCTTGTAGAGGCCGCTGCACACCAGGTGGATGCTGGTCGATTCCAGCGGTTCGAGGAAACCCGAAGCCAGGCCCAGGGCCACGCAGTTGCGGTTCCAGAACGCCTTGCGCCGGCCGGTGGTGAACCGCAGCTTGCGCGGCTCGGCCAGGGGCTCGCCGATCGCCGCCAGCAGTTCGCTCAAGGCCGTCTCGTCGTCGATCGCCTGGCTGGCATAGACATAGCCGTTGCCCACCCGGTGTCGCAGCGGGATCTTCCAGCGCCAGCCGGCGTCCTGGGCGGCGGCCAGGGTGTAGGGCGCGGGCGGACCGGCGTGGGCGGTCGGCGCGGCGATGGCCCGATCGCAGGGCAGCCACTTCGTCCAGTCCTCGTAGCCGGTTTCCAGGGCCTGCTCGATCAGCAGGCCGCGAAAGCCGCTGCAGTCGATGTAGAAGTCGGCCTTGACCTGCCCGCCGTCGGTCAGGGTCAGGGCGTCGATGAAGCCGTCGTCGCGCAGGACGGCGCGGGCGACCTCGCGCTCCAGCCGCCGCACGCCGCGGCGCTCGGCGTGGTCGCGCAGGAACTTCGCCACCAGGGCGGCGTCGAAATGCAGGGCGTGGCGCAGGCCGGCCAGCGGGCCGCTGGCTCGCGGGTCGGGAGGCGCGAAGCGCCCGGCCTCGCCCAGGGCGGCCGCCAGGCTGAAATCCGCCACGGCCATGTCCAGGCCCTCGGCCCGCGCCTTGTGCCAGACATGGTGGAAGGGGCGGCGGTCGATCGACACGCCGAACGACCCGAACGGGTGCCAGTAGCTTTCGCCGACCCGGCTCCAGTCCTGGAACTTGATGCCCAGCTTGAACGTGGCCTGGGTGGCCTGGAGGAAGGCGTCGAGGTCGGCCTCGATCAGCTTCAGGAAGTCGAGGATCGGCGGAATGGTCGCCTCGCCCACCCCGACGATGCCGATGTCCGGCGACTCGATCAGGGTGATGGCGCAACCCGTTCCCCGCAGCGTCTGGGCCAGCAGGGACGCGGCCATCCAGCCGGCCGTGCCGCCGCCGACGATGGCGATGGACTTGATGGCTCTGTCGATCATGACGCGCTCCAGGGCGACAACGAGATCGGCGTGGCGACGGACGACCCGCCGCCACGCCAGCCCTGCTACATGCCGAACTTGAACCGCGCGCCCAGCACGATCCGGCGGTCGCCGGTGGCGTAGCGGAACGGCAGGTTTTCCCACTGCAGGTAGCGGCCGGTCTCTTCCTTGGTCAGGTTGATGCCTTCCAGCACCACCTTGATCTGGTCGTTGATCGCGTAGCCGACCTGACCGTCGAGCTGGCCATAGGCCCGTTCCCAGGTGCCCAGGGAGTGGGCGTCGTCGACGCCGCCGGTGGCGCTGTTGTCGACGCCGAAGGCGAAGTTGCCCTGGTAGCTCTTGTCACGCCAGGCGTAGGACAGGCGCGCCTCGAACCCGTGGCCCTCGTAATAGCCCTGGACGTTGAAGGCGTGCTTGGCCACGCCGGGGATCGGCAGGTTCTTGTCGTAGTCGTTGAAGTTGGACGACTTGGAGTCCGAGTAGGTGTAGTTGGCCGTGAAGCCGAAGCCGTTCGCGAACGCGTATTGCGCGGCCAGTTCGACGCCCCTGATGGTGCCGCCGTCGCCGTTGACCGGCTGGGTGAAGATTCCCGTCGTCGAGCCCGCCACCGAGCCGTCGGCCACCGTCCGCGAGACCGTGTCGGTCTGGATGAACGAGTCGACGTTCTTGTAGAAGAAGGCCCCCGAGAACAGACCTTGCGAGCCGACATAGCGCTCGTAGGCGATATCGAACTGCGAGGCGCGGTACGGGTCGAGTTCGGGGTTGCCGCCGCTGCCGTTGGTATAGAGGAAGCGGTTGAGGTTCGGCCCCGGGGTCGAGCTGCGGGTGAAGTTGTAGCTGGAGCCCGTGCCCAGCTGGAACAGGTTCTGACGCGACACCACCCGGGCGGCCGAGACCCGCACCTTGTCGGTGTCGTTGATGTCGAACACGCCGCTGACGCTGGGCAGGACGTCGGTGTAGGAGCGCGAGGTCGTGACGTTGTCCGGGTTGGCGATCACGCCGTTCCACGCGTCGGTGCCGTAGTAGTTGGGCACGGTCGGCGTGGCGCTGGAGTCGATGGTCAGCTCGGTCTTCACCACCCGCACGCCGCCGTTCAGGTGGTAGTTGTCATCCGCGCCGCCCGCGTCGGCCATCATGTAGCCGGTGGTGGTCTTTTCCTTGATCTTGAAGGACTGGATCGGGTCCCGATAGTACTTGAACGGTGTCGAGGGATAGAGCGCCGACAGCCAGCCGACCGGATTCTTCATCTGGTCGCGGTTCTGGAACAGGGCGGTGATGCCGCCGACGGTCAGGGTCTCGAAGCGTTCGGGGTTGGTCGCCGCCGTCTGGTACGGGGTGATCAGGGCCGGCGAGGCGCCGAAGCGGCCGTCGTCGGTCGGGGTCTGGCCGCAGTTGGGCCGTCCGGGCGTGCCGGCCGGCAGGCCGCACGACTTGAAGCCGATCGCGCCGTCCTGGAAGTAGCCCAGCGGCGTCCAGTCGCCCAGGCCCAGGGCGTGGGCGTCAAGCTCGCCCTTGCCGGAATAGTTGGCCAGCAGCTGCATGAAGTCGGAATCGACCTTGCGTTCGGCGTAGCGGGCGCCGGCGCTGATCAGCAGGTCGCCGTTCTCGCCGAATTCCGGACGATACTTGAAGTCGGCGCGGACCGAGGTGTTCTCGACGCCCGTGCGCTCGCCGAACACCCAGTGCGACTTGGCGAACACGCTGGTGGGGGTGGTGAACTGCGACGGGTTGGCCGGGGTGAAGGTCGGGTTCTCGCCGTTGGCGTAGGTGTAGGTGAAGGTCGCCGGGGCGGTGGGGTTGGGGACGAAGCCGGCCGCCGTGCCGTTACGCACCGTGTATTGCGTGTAGCGGACGTCGTTGTTGGCGCTGTCGCTGGTGTAGTCGCTCTTCGAATAGGCCCCGCGGACGCTGCCGGTCAGGCGGCCGCCGTTGTCCCAGTTGGCCGCCAGCTGGAAGTTGTCGGTCTTGGCCTCGGCGTTCTGCACGAAGGAGGTGCCTTCGGCCGAGTTGGCGGTGACCGTGCCGGTCTGCAGGACGCCGTTGGTGTCCTTCGAGAAGCCCGCCGCGGAATAGGTGGCGCCTTCGTTGGCGAACGGGAACTTGATCGAGGCTTCGCTGGTCAGGATCTTCAGGTCGGAGTGGAACCAGTCGGCCGTCAGCTGCAGCGAGTCGGTCAGGGCGAAGTCGACGTTGACCGAGGCGCCCAGGCGCTTGCGCGACTGGTCGCGATAGGTGGCGTAGCGGTATTCCGGCGACCAGACGTCGACCGTGCCGGCGCCTTGCGGACGGTTCTCATAGGCCCAGCCGCCGCGGTTCTCGCCGGCCAGCACGTCGGTGTGACTGTCGGTCTTGTCGTAGGACACCGTGCCCAGCACGGCGAAGCGGTCGCTGAACTTGTGGCCCAGGACCAGCGAGCCGGTCGGGGTCCAGTCGCCGTGCTGGCCCTTCTGGCCGCGGAGGTCGCCGGCGATCGTCGTGTCGTCCCGCAGGCTGAGGGCGTTGCGGGTCTTCAGGTTGATGATGCCGCCCAGACCGCCTTCCAGCAGCGAGGCGTCCGGCGACTTGTAGACGTCGACGCCGCCGATCAGCTGCGAGGGGATGCCCTCCAGCGAGTTGTCCTGGGCGATCTTGCCTTCGTAGAGGCGGAACAGCTCCAGGCCGCTGACGAAGATGTCGTTGTTCAGAACCGTGACGTTCTGGTCCAGGCCGCGGATGCGGACCTTGGTGCCCTGGCCGTTCTCGCGGTCGATCTGCACGCCGGGCATGCGCTGCAGGGACTCGGCGATGTTCTGGTCCGGGAACTTGCCCATGTCCTCGGCGGTGACCGACTCGATGATCAGGTTCGAGTTCTTCTTGAGGTTCAGGGCGTTGGCGAGCGAGGCCCGGAAGCCGGTGACGATGACCGCTTCAACCTCAGCGGGTTTTTCGGCGGGGGCCGAAGCGGTCTGCGCCGCGGCCTGGCCGGCGGCGAGCAGCACCAAGGCCGAGGCGGCCGAGAGTAAGGCCGTGCGTGATCGATAAGACGTTGTAGTCATTATGCATTCCCCTGATTTGCGGCAGCAGTTCTCGTTCTCGATCAGCGGAGCCGAGCGAGCCGAGACGCGGAGGTTGAGGGATGCCTGCGCATCCTCCCGTGGAAGTCCGGCTTTTTGGCATGCCGGTAGCTTCAACCTATGAGCACTAGACAGCGCTGTCAATCCGGGTCGATATCTTTCCTAAATTGACTTTCGTTATGGGGCTTTTGGGCCACGTCCCGGGGCCGGCCCGGCGTCACCGCACCGGGGCCACGGCCGGCGTCACGTTCCAGCCCCGCAGCGCCACCTTGGCCCCGACAACCGGGCCGGCCGGATAGCGGATCTCCACCGTCCGCCGTTCGCCGGGCAGCAGCGAGACGTAGTTGTCGGCGTAGTAGGCCGGCAGGATCCGCTGGCCCTCGCCGTCGACCAGGGTCAGCTTGCCGTTCAGGGCCGGGGCCGCGCCGGTGTTGGCCAGCGACACGGTGACCACCGTTTCGTCGCCCGCCCTGGCCGCGCTGGCCGCGATCGACACCGGTTGGGCGGTCATCGCCGACAACTTCCGGCTACCGGCCGCGTCGCGGGCCAGCCAGTAGAGATTGCTCGACAGCGGCGTCCCGTCGGCGGCGGCCAGATCCAGCCGCACGATCACCGCGCCCTGGTCGGCCAGCGGCCCGGCCAGGTCCAGGACCTCGCCCTGGGCGACGCTGTTGGCGGCGGCGTCGATCCGGCTCGAACGCTCGGCCAGCGGCTGGCCGTCCAGGCCCAACACCCGGGCTCGCAGGGTCGCCCCGGTGATCGCGGCGGCCCCGTTGTTGACCAGCTCCAGCCGGTGATCCGGGAAGTTCATCTGGACGTGGACGATCTCCGAGCCCTTCGCCGTCCCGTAGTACGAGGCGTGGGTGTCGTAGTCGTGGCTGAGGATCTGCCACATGGTGCTGGGCCAGGCCGGCTGGGTCATCCACAGCAGGCGGCCCGACGACTTGGTCCACAGCTCGGCGTTCATGCCCTCGAAGATCGCCCGGTGGGTCTCGTAGTTCATCAGCTGGGCCTTGCGCTCGAAGTCCTCGAGGCTGGTGGGCGCGCCCAGCTTGGCGGTCATGGCGTCGATGAAGCTCTTGGTCGCGCCGTTCCCGGTCGGGTGCCAGTCGTGATAGGCCCAGACGTCGCTGATCGGCCAGCGATCGGGGGCCGGCACGGCGGCCTCGAAGGCCTCCAGGGTCGGGAACGACGGCGTGCCGACCTCGACCGAGAAGCCCTTGGCGTGCTCGGTGTAGTAGGTCTCCGGCTCGCGGTAGTTATAGGGCCCGCTGCCCTGCAGGTTCACCCGGTTGGAGCTGCCGGTGTACCAGCGTGTGCCGTCCAGGTCGTGGACCAGCTTTTCCAGGCCTTCGTTGAGGATCGGCTGCGGCACCCCCTCGTTGCGGCCGAACCACAGGGCGATCGAGGGGTGGTTGCGGTAGCGGGCGATGACGTCTGCGGCGTTCTTCAGGAACAGCGGCACGTCCTGCGGTTCCAGCTGGTAGTCCTGGGTCGAGGCCCAGAAGTCGTTCAGCACCAGCAGGCCGTACTCGTCGGCCAGGTCGAAGAACACGTCCTCGGTGTTCTGCCCCACCCAGTTGCGGATGGTGTTGAGGTGGGCGTCCCGGTGCAGGCGGAAATAGGGCTCCAGCCGCTCCCGCGACACCCGCTTGCGCCAGTCGTCGGTGCCCCAGTTGCCGCCCTTGGCGGCGATCTTCACGCCGTTGACCTTGAGCACCAGGTAGGGCGTCAGGCCGGTGTCTGGCACGTCGCGCACGGCCGGCGAGGTTTCGCCTTCCGGGGTCAGCGAGGTGGCCCAGCCGTCGGTGACCTTGCGGACGCCCTCGTGGCTGCCGTCGGTGACGTCCTGACCCAGCTGGCGGGCCTTGGAAAAATCGACCTCGACCCGCCGCAGGTCGCCGTCGCTTTCCATCAGCGACAGCTCGTAGGTCATCTGGCGGATGCCGAAACGGCTGTCCTGCCGGTCGGACGCCGTGCCGTCGACCAGGGCCGACAGCCGCAACTCGTGCAGGGCCGGCTGGCCGTAGCCGTTGGGCCACCAGAGCTTGGGATTCTGGATCGACAATTGCGGGAACTCGGCGAGCGCGAAACGCACCTCGCCCGCGCCGGGCGCCAGGGTCACGACCTTCTCGACGGCCACGGCGTCGAAGGCGGCGCGGACCGTGGCCTGAACCGGCGACCCGGTCAGGTTCTCGACCGGCACGGTGATCTCGACCTCGGCGACGCTGTTGTCCGGTTTCGGAAGCGTGGTGACGACGTGCGAGTCGCCGATCCGCACCGGGCCGGTCGAGCGCAGCACCACGTCCTGCCACAGGCCGGTGTTGCGGTCGCGGACGCTGGGGATCCAGTCCCAGCCCTCGCTGGCGATGAAGGTCGGGCCGTCCAGGGCCTGCATTCCGCCGTTCTCGCCGACCCCGGCGGTCAGCGACTCCTCGTGGGCGATGCCCGGATGCGGCGGCGGCGAGACCCTGACGGCGATGGCGTTGCGCGCCCCGGGCTTCAGCTTGCCGGTGACGTCGAACTGGCCGCGAATGAAAGCGCCCTTCAGCTCACCCAGCTTCTCGCCGTTCAGCCAAATCTCGGCGGCGTAGTTGATCCCCTTGAAGATCAGCTGCTGGTGGCGGCCCTCCTGGCCGCCGGGCGCGTCGAACTCGGCGCGGTACCAGTAGTCCTGCTTGTTCAGCGACTCCGGGATGGCGGTGTTGTTGAGGGCGTAGTCCGGGTCTGGATAGACGCCGCGATCGACCAGGGTGGTCAGCACCGTGCCGGGCACGGTGGCGCGATACCAGGTCCGGGTGTCGAATCCCGGTTTGGACAGCGCTGTCTTTTCAGCCGTGACTTTCGGCGCCTCGGCCAGCGACCAGCTGGCCACGATCCAGGCCTGGTCGCCGCCGAACTCCGGGGCGGGGCGCAGGGCGGGACCGGCATAGGGGGCGACCGCGACCGGCCTGGAGACCGGGGCCTTGCTCTTCGGCCGGGTCCACGCCTCCTGCGGCGCGACCTGGCCGTACATCTGGCGCACCTGCACCGGCCAGGACGGACTGCCGGTCTCGAACACCGTCAGGTCGGGATCGGGCTTGGCGGCGGCCAGGGCCTTGAGCGCGGCGGCGCTCAGCGCCCGGCCTTCGACGGTGAAGCCGGCGATCTGGCCGCCGAACGGCGCGGTCCCGGCCAGCTTGCGCGGACCCAGCTGCACCGCCGTCGCCGCGCCGACGGCGCCCGTCGGGCCTTCGCCGACCTTGGCGCCGTCCAGATAGAGCGAGACTCTGCTTCCGTCCGACACCGCCGCGAGGTGACGCCAGACGCCGGGCTTCAGCGCGCCTTGGCCCTTCACCACCGACCCGCCGGCCGTCACGGCCGGGGCGCCGTCGTCCAGCACCAGGAAGCGGCCGCCGGCCGTCGTGTCGCCGACCCCGGCCACCACGACCCGCCCGATGGTCGACGCCGCCACCTTCACCCAGCCTTGCAGCGTCCACGGCCCTTCGGCGGGCAGGGGCGTGGGCGACGGGCCGGCCAGGGGCCTGGTCAGGCCGTCGCCGCCGCGCGGCAGGTCGGCGTTGTAAGGTCCGTAGACGGAAGATGTCTGGGCGTGGGCCTGAGCTGTCAGGAGCAAGGCGCAGGACGCCAGCAGCGACAGGCGTGAAATCCGGCGGGCGAAGGTGGTCATGACAGGGTCTCCTCCTCGGGGCCGGCCTCTATGGGCCGCTTGTCTTCAAGTCAGGCGTCGGCGGCTTGCGCCTCCGCCGTGGTCCACAGGCGCGCGGCGCCCCGCACGCCCGACGAGTCGCCCCAATGGGCGGGCGCCAGCCTGGCGCGCCAGCCGTCGGAGAACACGTGCGGTTCGATGAGACCCGGCAGCCGCTCATAGAGCTCGCCGACATTGGAAAGCCCGCCGCCGAACACGAAGGCGTCGGGGTCGGCGATGTCGCAGATCACCGCCAGGCCGCGGGCCAGGCGATCGAGGTAGCGGTCGAAACTGACCACGGCCTCGGCCTCGCCGGCCCGGGCGGCGGCGATGATCGCCTCGCCGCTCAGCTCGCGGCCGGTGCGCGCGGCATGGTCGCGGCGCAGGCCGGTGCCGGAGATCCAGGTCTCCAGGCAGCCATGCCGCCCGCACCAGCAGGCCGCCCCGGGGGCCTCATAGGTCTTCGGCCAGGGCAGGGGCGTGTGGCCCCACTCGCCGGCCACGCCGTTGGCGCCCTCGACCAGCTTGCCGTCGACCACCAGCCCGCCGCCGCAGCCGGTGCCGATGATCACCGCGAAGGTCACCTTCAGGCCCGCGGCCGCGCCGTCGACGGCCTCGGACAGGGCCAGGCAGTTGGCGTCGTTGGCCAGCCGCACGGGACGGCCCAGGCCGGCCTCCAGGTCCTCGCGAAAGCGGCGGCCGTTCAGCCAGGTGGAGTTGGCGTTGCGCATGACGCCGGTGCGCGGCGACACCGACCCGGGCGCGCCGACCCCGATCGAACCGCGCGCGCCGGCCTGCTGTTCGACCTGGGCGATCAGGTCGCGGACCGTCGCGATGGCGGCGTCATAGGATCCGGGATTGGGGGCGCGGACGCGGGCCAGGAAGTCGCCGTCCGGCGCCAGGGCGGCGGCCTCGATCTTCGTGCCGCCAAAATCAACGCCGACCTGGATCAACCCGCCGTCCTCCGCCCTTTCGGCGCGCGTGCTGTGGCGCGTCGCCAATTTCGCTCATAGCCAGGGACGGCGAATAAAGAAAGCTATTTAAATAATCCCACAGGACGCCGCTCGCTATCGCCGCCGGCCGAGGCGATGCTACTAGGAACGCTCTTGCTCAAGATCACCGGATGCCGCCCTTGGAAGCCCCGCGGAAGTCGAACCGGAAGCGCACCGCCGGCGCCAGCCTGTCGGGCGCCAACCTGGAGCGGGTCGGCGACCACAATCAGCGGGTCATCCTGCAGGCGATCCGGGTCGGCGGACCGATCACCCGCGTGGCCCTGGCCCAGATCAGCGGCCTGACGCCGCCGGCCGTCGCCAACATCACCAAGCGGCTGCTCGACGACGGGCTGATCCTCGAGGCCGGACGGGTCCAGGGCCCGCGCGGCCAGCCGGCGATGAACCTGACGATCAATCCGGACGGCTGCCTGTCGATCGGGGTCAATATCGACCGCGACCACATCACCGTCGTCATGCTCGACCTGCTGGGCGCGGTGCGGGCCCGCGCCAGCCAGGAGATCGAATTTCCGCTGCCGGACGACGTGGCCCGGTTCTGCAAGACTCAGATCCGCAAGATGCTGGCGGCCTGGAAGGATCGGCCGCCGCGCCTGGCGGGCATCGGCGTGGCCCTGCCCGACGACCTGGGCCGCGTGGACCTGCCGCACCGGCCGGAAAACTACGACGTCTGGAGTTCGGTCGACGTCGGCCAGCTGCTGGCCGACGTCCTGCCGTTGCCGGTGTTCCTCGAGAACGACGCCGCCGCCGCCGCCCTGGGCGAGCTGCAGTTCGGGCACGGCCTGCGCAAGCCCAGCTTCTTCTACGTGCTGATCTCGTCGGGCCTGGGCGGCGGCCTGGTGGTCGAGGGCAACTATTTCCGGGGCGCGCAAGGGCGCAGCGGCGAAATCGGCTTCCTGCCCGTCCGCTCGCCCAAGACCAAGGCGCGGTCGCTGCAGGAAGTGGTGTCGCTGTCGGCCCTCTACGCCCACCTGGCGGCCGGCGGCGTCACGGTCGGCCGCCCCGACCAGCTGGCCGGCCTGTCGCGAAAGGGCCAGGCCCTGGTCGAGGCGTGGATCGCGCTGAGCGCCAAGCTGCTGGTCCAGCCGTTCGTGGGGATCAGCTGCGTGGTCAATCCCGAGGCCATCTATATCGGCGGGCGCCTGCCCACCGACCTGATCGACCGGCTGGTCGAGGCGGTCAACGCCCGCCTGGCTCGACTCGAGGACCTGCCCGCCCTGGCCTCGGTCGAGCGCGCCGCGACCTCGGCCGACGGCCCGGCGGTCGGCGCGGCCCTGCTGCCGTTCATGGACCAGCTGCTGCCGTCCCGCGCCGCCCTGATGAAGACCAGCCAGGGGTGAGGGCTGGAGACCGGGATGACGGCACGCCCAGCTAGCGGGCCCCGGCCTGGGCGCACTGCTTCAACTCAAAAATTCCGTCATCCCCCGCTTTATGCGGGGGATCCAAGCGGCGTTGGACATAGCGTCAGGCGCCGCTTAGGTCCCCCGAACAAGTCGGGGGATGACGACTGTGGGTGGGCGTGGGCGCCGGAGTATCCGCGTGAAATCGCTCCACCGGGCGGCACTCACGGCCCCGGCTTGAACTGGCCCTTCTTGCCCGCCACGCAGTCCTGGCGCTGGTCGGCCAGCGACACGCCGCCGGCGTAGTAGTTCACCGTCGTCTCCAGGCCGTCATAGGGCCGCAGGCCGGCGCCGATCCCGTTCATGTTGGCCCTGATCCGGTCGGCCATCTCCTTGGGCATCTTGGCCAGGTATTCCGGCGACAGCGACGAGGCCGAGGGCGCCGCGAACCTGGCGCCCGTGCATTGCGCGACCTTCGGCGCGGGGCAGGCGCTCACCGGCCGGGTCTGGACCTCGCCATCGCCGCCGCCCAGGGCCGTCTTGCAGAACGACTGGGCCTTGGCCTCCGGCCACTTGGACAGGTCCCAGCACTCGTGGACCTCGACGGAGCGGTCGCCCAGCATGACGGTCGCCCGGTAGTCGCACGACGTCGCCTGGACCTGGCCGGCGAAGACGCCGGCGACGGAAAACGCGGAAGCCAACACCAGATGTCGCACGGGAACCTCACCCTCTGTTCGGCCGATCCTTGTGCTGACGACCCAGGACCGGCGCTCTACAACCCCAGGGAGGCTAGCGGGCGCGCCACGGGCGAGGCGAGTGAAATCTTCGCAACGCCCGGGCGCGCCGCGTTCAGATCACCCGCTGGGCGGTGACCGGCTGGGCCCTGCGGTGCTGGGCGTCGAGCATGACGATGGCGCGGTGGGCCGCGCGGATCGCGCCCTCCTGCCAGGCGCCGACATGGCTGAGATATTCGCCGGCGAAGTGGATCGGACCGTCCGGTTGGCCCAGCAGGTGGTAGTCGGGCTCGTCGTCGCTGGCCCAGCCCACGCCGATGCCCAGGGTGTGGGGCACCGCGGCCCACTGCACCTGCAGGGGCTTTTCCAGCAGCTGACCGCAGCCGGGGTGCATGGCCTCGATGACCTTGCGGGTGTGCTCGATCTGGGCGGGGCGCGACATCTTCATCATCTCGGCGGCGCCGGGGCCGCCGGTGTAGCAGCCCAGGATCACCCCGGTCTTCGAATGCAGGCCATAGCTGGGGTACCAGACCATGTTGCTGGGCCCCTTCACGAACGAGAGCCCGCCATAGATCTGGTACTTGGGCCCCTCCCAGAAGCGCGGGGCCTGCCAGGCGATCTTGATGCTGTCGCGATAGGGCGTGCGGGCGATGGCGGCCTTGTAGGCGGGGCTGAAGTCGGCGTCGATCTTGGCCAGCACCGGCAGGGGGATGGTCGAGATGCAGTAGTCGGCCTCGATCGTCATGTCGGCCTTGGCCGCCATGTCGCGATAGGCGATCTTGACGCCGTTTCCGGTCTTGCGGATCTGGCGCACCTCGCAGCGGCGCTTGATGATCTTGGGGCCCAGGGCCTTGGCGAAGGCGTGGGGGATGGCGTCCATGCCGCCCTTGGGCTGGAACATGGTGGCCTGCATGTCGATGGTCTCCTCGAACAGCACGCCGTTCCAGAGGTTCTCGTCGAGCAGCACGCTCATATCCAGCGGATCATGGGGCGCGCCCACCTCGCGGCCGGCGCCGGGCTCGGTCTTCAGGCCGGCCCGCTCGGAGCCCTTGTAGAAGAGGTCCGGCGACAGGTCGCCATAAGTCTTGAGGAACGCGACCATCCGCTCCTTGTCCTGCGGGGTCAGGTCCTGGTCGAGGGCGCCGGCGTTGATCGCCTTGGCCAGCAGTTCGGAGACGTGGCCGCGGGTGTCGTTGATCGCCGTGCGCATCTGGATCGGCTTGCCGCCGTTGGCCTCGGGATTGAGCAGCAGGGCGCTGCGGCTGGAATTGACCTCGACCTCCAGCTCGACGCCCAGCTCGCGGCAATAGCCCAGGACGATCTGGTGGTGGCTGGGCAGGCGCGCGGCGCCGGCGTTCATGTACTGGCCCTCGTCGAACTGGCAGACCTGGCGCGAGCCGTCGGTCATCTCGATCGCGTCGCCCTTGCGCACCGTCCAGACGCGGCCGCCGGTGCGGGCCCGGGCCTCGAGGATCGTGCAGTCGTAGCCGGCCTTGCCCAGTTCCCAGGCCGCCGCCATGCCGGCCACGCCGGCTCCGAGGATCACCACCTTGGCGCCCTTGCCCCCGCCGCCCTTGGCCAGGTCCGGCGGCGCGCCGGCGAAGGCCGTGCTCGGCGTCAGCAGGCCCAGGGCCTGCATGGCGGTGAAGGCGGCGCTGTAGCCGCCGGCCGCGCCAATGGCGTGAATGAAACTGCGACGGCTGACCGGCATGCCTACCCCTGGGCTCGATGAACTGGGCGGTATGCGAAAGGGCCGGTTCCGAGGCGTCAATCAAAGACGGCGGCGCCGCGCGATTGCCCGCGAGGCGCCGCTGACGCTTGCAATCCGCGCCGCATTTCGCGGCGACGGGGCCCGGAGGCGTGCACGCTCAGATAAGTCATGAGCGCCTCCGGACAAGTTTGGCGCGTCTAGACCGGCGGCGGATTGACCGCCTTGAATCCCCCTTCGCGCCAATAGGGATAGTGGGGATAGGCCGGGGTCACGGCGCTGGCGGCGTCGAGGCGAGCGACCTGTTCGGGGGACAGGGTCCAGCCGACCGCGCCGAGGTTCTGGCGCAGTTGCGCCTCGTCGCGAGCCCCGACGATCACGCTGGAGACGGTGGGCCGGCGCAGCAGCCAGTTGATGGCGATCTGCGGCAGGGTCTTGCCGGTCTCGGCGGCGATCGCGTCCAGGGCGTCGACCACGGCGTACAGCTTTTCGTCATCGACCGGCGGGCCGATGTCGGCGGTCTCGTGCAGGCGGCTGACGGCGGGCAGGGGCTGGCCGCGACGGATCTTGCCGGTCAGCCGGCCCCAGCCCAGCGGGCTCCAGACCATGGCCCCGACGCCCTGGTCGATCCCCAGCGGCATCAGTTCGTGCTCGTAGTCGCGGCCGACCAGCGAATAATAGGCCTGGTTGGCCACATAGCGCGGCCAGCCGTGACGGTCGGCGGCGGCCAGCGACTTCATCAGCTGCCAGCCGGAGAAGTTGGACGCGCCGACATAGAGCACCTTGCCGGCCCGAACGAGGTCGTCCAGCGCCGACAGCACCTCCTCCACCGGCGTGAAGGCGTCGAAGGCGTGCAGTTGCAGCAGGTCGATGCGGTCGGTGCGCAGGCGCTTGAGCGCCGCCTCGACGCCGCGCGTCAGGCGTAGGCGCGAGGTTCCGGCGTCCAGCGGCCCGTCGCCCATCGGCAGGCCCAGCTTGGTGGAGATCAGCGCCTGGTCGCGGCGGCCTTGCAGGGCCTCGCCGAGGATCTCTTCCGAGGCGCCGTTCGAATAGACGTCGGCGGTGTCGAACAGGGTGACCCCGGCCTCCAGGCAGATGTCGATCAACCGCCGGGCCTGGGCGACGTCGGTGTCGCCCCAGGCGCTGAACAGCGGGCCCTGGCCGCCGAAGGTGCCGGCGCCGAAGCTGAGGGCGGGGACCCGAAGGCCCGATTTTCCGAGTTGGCGGTATTCCATGACCAGATCTCCTTTGGTCAGACGGCGACGCGCGGCGCGCGGCGCTCGAGGGAAAGGCTCAACGCCGCCAGCCCCAGGGCCGACAATGGCACGACGGCGGCGATCAGGGGCACGGCGGACAGGCCGGGTCCATGGGCGATCACCGCCCCGCCCAGCCAGGCGCCGAAGGCGTTGCCGAGGTTGAAGGCGGCGATGTTGAGGCTGGAGGCCAGGCCCTGGCCCGCGCCGCCGGCCTGCTGCAGCACCCGCATCTGCAGCGGCGCGACGGTGGCGAAGGCGGCCGCGCCGAGCAGGAAGGCGGCGATCACCGCCCCGACCCGGTCGTGGAAGCCGAAGGCCGAGGCCGCCATCACCAGGGTCAGCAGGCCCAGCGATCCCAGCAGGGCCGGGGCCAGGGCCTTGTCGGCCCAGCGCCCGCCGACCAGGTTGCCGCCGACCAGGCCGGCCCCGAACACCAGCAGGATGGGCGACACCGCTGCCTTGGAGAAGCCGGCCAGTTCGGTGAGAATCGGCTGGATGTAGGTGAAGACCGCGAACACGCCGCCGAAGCCCAGGACGGTCATCAGCAGGCCCATCTGCACCTGCGGCCGGGCCAGCACCGTGAACTCCTCGCGCAGCGGGCCGGGTTCGGCGACGTCGTTGTCGCGCGGGACCAGGGCGGCCAGCACCACGAAGGCGACCAGGCCGATCGCGCCCACCGCCCAGAAGGTGGAGCGCCAGCCGAAGGCCAGGCCCAGCCACGAGCCGAACGGCACGCCCAGCAGGGTGGCCAGGGTCAGGCCGGTGAACATGATGGCGATGGCCGAGGCCTTGCGCTGCGGCGCGACCAGGCTCATCGCCACCAGCGACCCGACCCCGAAGAAGGTCCCGTGAGCCAGGGCGGTGACGATCCGCGCCGCCATCAGCAGGCCGTAGCTCGGGGCCAGGGCGGCGGCGACGTTGCCGACGGTGAAGATCGCCATCAGCACCAGCAGGGTGGTCTTGCGGGGCAGGCGGCGGGTGGCGATGGTCAGGATCGGCGCGCCGACGAAGACGCCCAGCGCGTAGCCGGTCATCAGCAGGCCGGCCTTGGGGATCGAGACGCCGAGATCGGCCGAGACCTGCAGCAGCAGGCCCATGATCACGAATTCGGTGACGCCGATGCCGAAGGCGCCGACGGTCAGGGCATAGAGGGCGAGGGGCAAGGGAGGGCTCCGCTGGCGATGTCGAGCCGCGAAGATGGCGCCGCCGCGCCCTGTGAATTAGACTGGCGGAAAGATGCACACCTGTGAGTTCGGATCATAGATGGCCCGACTGGACGTCAATCGCTCCGGCGAAATGGAAGTCTTCGCCCGCGCGGTGGAGCTGGGCGGCTTCTCGCCGGCCGCGCGGGCCCTGAAGATGACGCCGTCGGCGGTCAGCAAGCTGATCAGTCGGCTGGAAACCCGTCTGGGCGCCCGGCTGCTCAACCGCTCGACCCGCAAGCTGCTGCTGACCGCCGAGGGCGAGGCGTTCCACGAACGGGCCCTGCGGGTGCTGGCCGACATCGACGAGGCCGAGTGCGCGGTCGCCGCCAGCCAGGCCCCGCGCGGCCGGGTGCGGATCAATTCCAACGTGCCGTTCGGCCTGCACCACCTGCTGCCGCTGGTCCCGCGCTTTTCCGCCGCCTATCCCCAGGTCACGCTGGACATCGTGCTCAGCGACACGGTCGTCGACCTGATGGACGCCCGCACCGACGTGGCCATCCGCGTCGGACCGATGCGCGCCTCGCAACTGATGGCCCGCAAGCTGGGCGAAAGCCCCATGGCGGTGGTGGCTTCCCCCGCCTACCTGGCCCGCCACGGGGCGCCGAAGACGCCGCGCGACCTGGCCGGCCACAACTGCATCGGCTTCAACTTCGCCCGCCATTGCGACAAGTGGCCGTTCGTTTTCGAGGGCGAGCGGCTGTCGCTGCCGATCCACGGCGACGCCACCGCCGGCGATGGCGAGACCTCGCGCCAGCTGGTGCTGGTCGGCCAGGGCCTGGCCCGACTGTCGCACTTCCACATCGGCGGCGACATCGCCGCCGGCCGGCTGGTCCCAGTGCTGGAGGCCTGCAATCCCGGCGACGTCGAGGAGATCCACGCCGTCTATGTCGGCCACGGCGGTCAACTGCCGATGCGGGTGCGGGCGGTGATCGACTTCCTGGTCAAGGAGGTCGACCTGACCCGGCCGCCGGCGATCGCCGTCCTCTAGGCGAACGCCGGGCCGCTCAGACCGGCTTGTCGAGGAAGGCCCGCACCAGGGCCACCGTCGCCTTGGGGTTCTCCTCCATGATCCAGTGGCCGGAGTCCGGCACCACCCCGGTTTCGACATTGCTGGCCGCGAAGGTCATCACCTGGCCCATGGTCGTGCCGAACGACTTCTCGCCGCCAAGACCGAGCACCGGCATGGCCAGCTTGCCCTGGGCGAGGAAGGCCTTGTTGTCGACGGCGTCCTGGTCGAAGGCCGCGAACTGGGCGAAGCCCGAATGCATGGCGCCGGGCTGGGCGTAGAGCGTGGCGTAGTGCTGGCGCGAGGCCTCGGTGAACCGGGCCGGGGTGGCCGAGAACTCGTTCCAGAAGCGGTCGAGATAGATCCGCTCGCGGCCGGCCACCAAGCGCTCCATGTCGGGGCCGCCGAACCTGAAATGCCACAGCAGCGGGTTCTTGAGGATCTCGTCCCACGGCCCGACGCCGGGCAGCGGCGCGTCGATCAGCACGAAGCGGGTGACGCGGTCGCGGTGCTCGGCGGCGAAGGCGTAGCCGACCATGTTGCCGATGTCGTGGGTGACCAGGTCGGTCTTGCCGATCTTCAGGGCGTCCAGCACCCCGGCCACGTCGCCGCCTTGCGTCTTCTTGTCGAAGCCGCCGGCCGGCTTGGAGGACAGCCCCATGCCGCGCAGGTCGGGCACGACGACGGTGTGGTCACGGGCCAGGTCGGTGGCCAGCGCGCCCCACATGTCGCCGGTCTCGCCATAGCCGTGCAGCAGGACCACCGCCGGCCCGTGGCCGCCGACCCGGACATGGATCGTCGTCCCGTTGGTGGTGATCTCCTGGGTGCGGAAATCCTTGGGAAAGGGCGCGATCTGCGCGAGGGCTGGCGAGCCCAGCCACAGCACCGCGAACGCCAGGGCGATCGATCTGAACATGGGCAGTCTCCGACAGGGCTCGAGAGGATCTGGCTCTGGTCCTGCGCACTGGCGCCCCGCGCCCGCGCGCCGTCAAGCACGGGGCGCCGATCGGGCAAAGGATTGAGCGGGTTCCTGAAAACCGCGGCCGATCCGAACAAGAACCAGGGTCCGCGGAATCCTGCCGTCCTTATCGCTTGCCTGACCCCGTGCGCCGCGCGATGAACTCCTACTCATTATGTAGGGTTTAGTCGTCGTGAGTTCCTCCCCGCCCGTGATCGCCGTGATCGGCGCCGGCTTCAGCGGCGTCATGACCGCCCTGCACCTGCTGCGCCAGCCGTGGCCGGTGAAGGTGGTGCTGGTCGAGCGGCGCGGTCCGATCGGGCTCGGCGCGGCCTATGCGACCGACGACCCGGCCCATCGCCTCAATGTGCGGGCCGGCAACATGAGCGCCTGGCCGGACCGGCCCGACGACTTCGTGGACTGGCTGGCCGGCCGGGGTCGCGAGGTCGGTCCGGGCGGGTTCGCGACGCGCGGCGACTATGGGCGCTATCTGCAAGGCCTGCTGACGGCGTTGGCCGAGGGCCCGGCCGCCGTCGGCCGCCTGGTGATCACGCCCGACGAGATCACCGCGATCACCCGCGCCGGCCAGGGCTGGACCCTGACCTGCGGCATGGGCCGCGCGTTCGAGGCCGACGCCGTGGTCCTGGCCCTGGGCAATCCGCCGCCTCGCCCGCCCGAGGCGATCGGCGCCGACCTGGCCGGCTCGCGCGCCTATGTCGCCGACCCCTGGCGCTGGGACCCGGCCGCCCTGCCGCCCGGCGAGGGTCCGATCCTGGTGCTGGGAACCGGCCTGACCATGATCGACGCGGCCCTGTCCCTGGCCCGCACCGCGCCCGGACGGCCGCTGATCGCCCTGTCGCGCCGAGGGCTGACCCCGCGCGAACACCAGGGCGCCCCGCCTTCGCCCTTGCCGGACCCGCCTTCGCCGTCCCTGACCCCGGCCGGCGCGCTGGCCTGGCTGCGGACGGCCACGGAACGTCACGGCTGGCGCACGGCGATCGACGCCCTGCGGCCGGCGACCCAGGCGCTGTGGCGCGGCTGGAGCGTCCGCCAGCGCGGCGCCTTCCTGCGCCATGGCCGGGCGTTCTGGGACGTTCACCGCCACCGGCTGTCGCCGCAGGTCGCCGAGCAGGCGGCCTTGATGCGGGCGGAAGGCGGGCTGCGGATCCTCGCGGGGAAACTGGAACGCGTGGACTTCCTGGAGGGCCAGGGGATCGACGTGGCGTGGCGGCCGCGCGGAACACGCCAGCAGCGCCGGCTGCGGGCCGACCTGATCGTCAACTGCACCGGTCCCTCGGCCGACGTCGAGCAGTCCGTCGAACCGCTGATCGCCTCCCTGGCCGGTCAGGGCCTGATCCGCGCCGATCCGCTGCGCCTGGGTCTGGACGTCGACGCCGGCCATCGGGTGCTCGACGCCCAGGGCCGCGCGCACCCGACGCTGCTGGCCGTCGGGCCGATCACGCGCGGCGCGCTGTGGGAGATCAACGCCGTGCCCGACATCCGCGTCCAGGCCGCCGAGGCGGCGGAGGAGGTGCTCAGAGCTCTAGCGCCGCGGCGTGCATGAGGTCCGACAGCTTGGCGATCGACGGATGCGGGGCCGGGCCGACCCGGCGCACATAGGCCACCTGCGGCACCACCGGCAGGCCCGCCTCGATCGGCGTGGTCAGGGGCCGGAACAGCGCCGTGCGGCAGGTGACGGCCAGGCCGGCCTCGACCGCCGCCCGCAGCGCCGAAAGGCTGGGGGTTTCCAGGGCGACGCGGAAGGGCCGGCCGTCGCGCTCCAGGGCCGTCAGGGCCGCGTCGCGGAACCGGCAGGGCGGCTCCAGGATGGCCAGGGGCAGCACCGGCCGCTCGGCCAGTTCGGGATCGCCATGCCAGACCATCGGCGCCACGCGCACGGCGGCGGCGTCCTCCGGCGCGCCCATGCACAGCACCACGTCCAACCGGTTGCCGTTCAGCAGGTCCAGCAACTCCGGCGACCCGGCCACCCGCACCTGCAGCTGGACCTCGGGATTGAGCTGGGCGAAGCGGGCCAGCACGCCGGACAGCAGGGTCTCGGCGAAGTCCTGCACCAGCCCCACCCGCACCGGCCCGACCAGGGCGTCGCCGGTCAGGGCCACCACGGCGCGGTCGTTGAGGGCCAGGATCTCGCGGGCGTGACCCAGCAGGGCCGTGCCGGAGGGCGTCAGGGTCAGCCGGCGGCCGTCGCGGTGGAACAGCGGTGTCAGCACCGTCTCCTCCAGACGCTTCATCTGCAGGCTCAGCGCCGACTGGGTGACGAACACCCGCTCGGTCGCCTTCAGCATCGAGCCGGAGTCGACGATGGCGACGAAGCTGCGCAGCAATTCGGTCGGCAGGTTAGTGGCCATGAGGCATGCCTATAAGAAACTCTGATATGACCCCTGAGGATAAGTCTATTGATCCAGTAGGGTTTCAACGCCTTTCTCTGTGGAGCAAAGGCGCTCGCGCCGCAACGGTTCACGGGACGGCACACCCTCAATGTCTCTGGCGGTCACCCACAGAATTTCTCTAGCGTCGCCATGGTCTTGGCCGCGCTGGTCGAGCGCGCGCTGGCTGTCGCCCGTGGCGCTGCTGCTGCTCTGGGAGCTGGGCTCGCGGCTTGGCGTGATCCCTGAACGCATCCTGGCGGCGCCCTCGACGGTGGCCGAAACCTTCTGGTCGATGATCGTGTCGGGCGAGCTTCCGGGCAATCTGGCGGTCTCGCTGGGACGGGCCGCGACCGGGCTTTCCATCGCCCTGGTCGTCGCCGTGACCCTGGGCCTGGTCTCGGGCCTGTCGCGCTGGGGCGAGACGCTGGTCGACCCGCTGATGCAGATCAAGCGCACCTTGCCCGTCGTCGCCCTGACCCCGCTGTTCATCGTCTGGTTCGGCATCGGCGAGACGCCGAAGATCGCCCTGATCGCCACGGCGGCGGTGTTTCCGCTGTATCTCAACCTGTTCGCCGGCATCCGCGGCGTCGACGTGCGGCTGGTCGAGGCGGCGCGCAGCTTCGGCCTGCGCGGCCGCGAACTGATCCTGAACGTCATCCTGCCCGGGGCCCTGCCGTCGTTCTTCGTCGGCCTGCGCTATTCGCTGAGCATCAGCGTGATCATGCTGGTCATCGCCGAGCAGATCAACGCCCAGGCGGGCCTGGGCTACCTGATCAACAACGCCCGCGACTTCATGCGCACCGACATCATCGTCGTCTGCCTGCTCGTCTACGCCCTGCTCGGCCTCGCCGCCGACGCCCTCGTCCGCACGCTGGAGCGCAAGGCGCTGGCGTGGCGGCCCAGCCTCGTGGAGCAATGACCATGGCCCAGCCCCGTGTCCGCAACCGGGCCTTCGTCGCGCCTTCGGAAACGTCGGCGTCCGAAACCCCCACCGTCCGACTGAACGGCTTCACCCGCCGGTTCGGCGACAACGTGGTGATCGACGACCTGGACCTGACCATCGCGCCGGGCGAGTTCGTCGCCCTGCTGGGGGCCAGCGGCTCGGGCAAGACCACCCTGCTGCGCACCCTGGCGGGCCTGGACCCCGCCGCCGGCCAGGACGTCACCACGCCCGACGCCCGCGCCGTGGTCTTCCAGGACGCCCGCCTGCTGCCGTGGAAGAAGGTCTGGCGCAACGTCGCGCTGGGCCTGAAGGACAACTCCAAGAAGGGCGGCGACATCCGGGCCCGCGCCGAGGCGGCGTTGAAGGAGGTGGGCCTGGGCCATCGCCTCGACGCCTGGCCCGCCACCCTGTCCGGCGGCGAGGCCCAGCGCACCGCCCTGGCCCGGGCCCTGGTCCGCGAGCCGGCCCTGCTGCTGCTGGACGAGCCGTTCGCGGCCGTCGACGCCCTGACCCGGTTGAAGATGCACGAGCTGGTGCTGACGCTGTGGCGCGAGCATCGGCCGGCGGTGCTGCTGGTCACCCACGACGTCGACGAGGCCATCGCCCTGGCCGACCGGGTGCTGGTGCTCGATCGGGGCAAGATCGCCGCCGAGGAGCGCATCGTCCTGGAGCGTCCGCGCCAGCCCGACGCCCGTTTCCACGCCATCCGCCGCCGCCTGCTGGGTCATCTGGGCGTCGACACCCCGGCGCCGCAAACCGCGCCGGTGGAGCGGGCCCTGGTCGCCTTCCCGACCGGCGAGGTGGTGCTTTGACCGCCGCCGCCCTGCGCCTTGACCCGGGGCCCCAGCTTCCGGACCTCGACGCGATCCTGCCCGGCCTGACCGCCGCCTTCGCCGCCACCGCCGGCCAGCACGACCGCGAGGCCAGCTTCCCGTTCGCCAATTTCGAGGCCTTGCGGCAGGCCAACCTGCTGGCCCTGACCGCGCCCCGCCGCCTGGGCGGGCTGGAGGCCGACCTGCCGACCGCCCTGAAGGTGATCTCGGCCGTCGCCCGGGGCGAGCCGGCCACCGCGCTGGTGCTGGTCATGCAGTACCTGTTCCACGCCTCGGTCGAGGGCCGCTCCGGCTGGCCCGAGCATCTGAAGTCGCGGGTGATCGGCGAGGCCATCGACAAGGGCGCGCTGATCAACGCCCTGCGGGTCGAGCCCGACCTCGGCACCCCGGCGCGCGGCGGCCTGCCGGGAACGGTCGCGCGGCGTACGCCGGAAGGCTGGCGGATCAGCGGTCGCAAGATCTATTCCACCGGCTCCACCGCCCTGACCTGGTTCGTGGTCTGGGCCCGCTCCGACGACAGGCCAGATCAAGGGGGGCCGCTGGTCGGCGGCTGGCTGGTCCGCGCCGACACCCCCGGGATCACGATCGAGGAGACCTGGGACCATCTGGGCCTGCGGGCCAGCGCCAGCCACGACGTGGTCTTCGAGGACGTGCTGGTCCCGCTCGACCACGCCCTGGACCCGCAGCCGGTCGGCGCTCCGCCGCCCTATCCGGCCAGCTTCGCCGCCTGGTCGGCGGTGCTGACCTCGGCGATCTACGACGCCGTGGCCCGCGCCGCCCGCGACTGGCTGGTGGATTTCCTGTCGAACCGCAAGCCGGCCAACCTGGGCGCGGCGCTGTCGACCCTGCCCCGTTTCCAGGAGGCGGTCGGCGACATCGACGGCCTGCTGCTGTCCAACCGCGTCCTGCTCGACACGGCCGCGCGCGGCGAGGTCGGCGGGGTCGAGGCGGGCCTGGTCAAGCACCTGGTCACCGAGAACGCCATCAGCGTGGTCGAGAAGGCCCTGAAGCTGACCGGCAATCCCGGCCTGACCCGCCACAACCCCCTGGAGCGCCATCACCGCGACGTGCTGTGCGGCCGGGTCCATACCCCGCAGTCCGACGTGGTGCTGAGCAGCGCCGGCAAGACGGCGTTCGCGGCCCATGCCAGCGAGATCGGCGAGGCCGGCCAATGAGCCGCCTGGTCGTCGCCAGCCAACTGCCGGAGCTGTTCAACAGCGTCTTCGCCCAGCATGTCGGCGACGCCGAGATCATCGCCGTGCCGCCGGGCCTGACCTCGCCTCTGCCCGACCACGCCAAGGTCCTGGTCGCCGCGCCGTTCCGCAAGGCGGGCGGCGTGCTGCCCGCCAAGGCGCCGGCCGGCTGGCCCTACGACGTCCAGTGGGTGCAACTGGTCTCGGTCGGCATCGACTTCTATCCCGACTGGCTGTTCGACGGTCCGGTGGTGACCTCGGCGCGCGGTTCCTCGGCCGTGGCCCTGGCCGAGTTCGCCCTGGCGGCCATCCTCTCCGAGGCCAAGCGCCTGCCGGAAATCTGGATCGACAAGGCCGAACGCTGGGCGCCCCAGCCCCTGAAGCTGATCGCCGGCACCACCCTGGGCCTGGTCGGGTTCGGGGCGATCGGCGAGGCCCTGGCCCCGCGCGCCCAGGCCCTGGGCCTGAACGTCGTCGCCACTCGCCGCTCCGACAAGCCGATCCCGACGCCGGGCGTCGAGCGCGTCGCCGACCTGGTCACGCTGTTCGCCCGCAGCGACCACGTGGTGCTGGCCGCCCCGGCCACGCCCGAGACCCGTCAACTGATCGGCCGCGAGGTGCTGGCCGCCGCCAAGCCCGGCCTGCACCTGATCAACATCGCCCGCGGCGCGCTGATCGACGACGACGCCCTGCTGGCGGCGCTGGACGACGGCCGCCTGGCCCGCGCCAGCCTCGACGTCACCCATCCCGAACCGCTGACCGAGGGGCATCCCTACTACAGCCATCCCAAGGTCCGGCTGTCGCCGCACACCTCGGTCCACACCCCCGACACCCGCATCAACCTGGCCACCCGCTTCGCCGAGAACCTGGCCCGGTTCCGGTCCGGCGCGCCCCTGGCCGACGTCGTCGACCTGTCGCGCGGCTACTGAAGGACATCCCATGACCGCCATCAGCCCCGCCCGGGCCTTCCAGACCCAGGGCCCCCATCCCGCCAAGATCGAGACCGTGCTGCCGGAGTTCGGCGCCAAGGCGCTGCCCGTCCAGCCGACCCACGAACAGGAGCGGCTCTATCGCAAGCAGCGCCTGGCGGCCTCCTACCGGCTGTTCGGCCGC